>JBJEKI010000059.1:0-50482 GCA_051878555.1 Lepagella sp.
AATATCTATTGCTGATTTTGTTGTCATTTTAACTTTTTTATAGAATAATGTTAACAAAATGTTAATTGTAATTTGCAATTCCGAAATTCGAGGAAACGTTGATTTTACCCGAGTCTCGTATCCTTGGCCGCTTTTGATTACTTGCTTTCAGTCACATACATGCGTATGCTCCTTACAGCAAGTAATCAAAATCGACTCAAGGCTACGACCCCTACGGCCCCCAAAATTTAAGGAACACGCTCTAAGTCGAACTAAAATTAATCGCGACGATGAAAGTAATAACTGAAAATGTTGGCCCTAACGTGGTCGATACGGTAAAGAAGTTGATCGAAGAGGCAATACCTCGGATCAAAGAGTTTGTAACTACCGGCATTGAGAAGATCGGAGAAGCCGGTAAGGATCTCCTCCCGATCATCACGATGCTGATTGATGATCTGACGGGGAAGAATCAGGGACGAGTGTATGGCAAAGAGGTGGAAACACTTGATATGGCAACACTGGTAGAGTTTACCAAGCGATATGTTCCGGCAGGGAGCAACGAAGTAGTAGCAATCCGCAAGCAAGAGGCAGATGGCTATATCCTCTTCTTGGCATACTCGAAAGACAAGCAGCTGCTGCCGGTAGAGGAAAATCATCACTTGATCATCAAAGCCGCAAACTTGGCAGAAGAAGTAGCAGCACTCTTCGCAGAATCAGAAATAATAATCATAAAATAAAAATGAGATAGCATGTTTGACATAATTTATGACGCCTTAGAGGCACTATTCGAATGGGTCAAAGATATCGCAAGAAAGGTGATCAATGGAGTTCTTTCATTCATCCATCATGTAGTCGACTACTTCAAGGGATTACGACTGCGCAAAGGAAGGGATATACCCTTCATCGCAGATAAGGAGATGTTGGCAGATATGATCCATCAAGCACCGGTGAAAGATGTAGGCATCTTCGAAGCAACCTTCAATGAAGACACCAATGAGATCGAAAACTATCGTCTACTTGAATCAGACGAATTGGATGAGAAAACAGAGGATCTTCTCGAAGACGAGAAACTTGTAGTATTGACATAAAAAACTATGGGCAAGATGAGTAATTTTTTATGGATTGCAGGTGGCGTTGCTCTTATCGCATTTGCCTACGTGGGCTATAAGCGCAGAGAGTCGCGCAAACCGATGGAAGAGCCGGAGGCTCCGGAAGACTCGAAAGAGGCGGTTGTCAAGAAATTCATCGAAGAGATTCAGAGACAAGACTCAGTAGAGAGAGTCAACCTCTTGTCGCTCGCCGATGTGGTCTTCTACTTCAAGAGTATGCAGTTGCGCAAGGGGAAAGATGTGCCATTTATTGCACAAACGATCAAAGATGATCGTAAGATCTATCTCTTGGCGACCTACGATGAGGAAGAGAAAGAAGTTAAGAACTATAGACTGATCTCCCCG
This sequence comes from Lepagella sp., assembly GCA_051878555.1. Lineage (GTDB taxonomy): Bacteria > Bacteroidota > Bacteroidia > Bacteroidales > Muribaculaceae > Lepagella. The sequence continues at coordinate 1,434 of JBJEKI010000059.1, forward strand.
GATAAGATCGATGATAAGATTGCCGAGATGATAGGCGAAGAACTCCTGGTCGTTCTGAGCTAAGAGCTCTTAGGGTGATCTCATCAGAGAGGAGGAGGGGGCGCAAAGTACACCCCCTCCTTTCCCCCGAGATCGGTCGGATAATATCCACCTGAAAAAACTTACTTAAAATGCTGTTTGAAATTTTGGAGGCACTTATTTGGGGTGCGGCCGGTGCGGCAGCCGGTGCAGCGATAGCCTACGTCATCGACAAGGTAATCACAGCCTATAGCGTCAAAGAGACTGTCAGAGAGAAATGCCCCAATGCGCTAAAGGCGATAATCATGGAGAAGAAGGAGAATGCCGTGAATGTCGGCATCTTCGACTATAACGACCAAATGACTGAGAGCATCGAGATCCAATCCTCGAAAGGGGTGTCCGACAGCCTGCAAGTCGGACAAGAAATATATATGTATAATTAACGAACCGCGCAAGTCGAGAGCATGCGCTAATGAAACGAAGAAGGTTATGGAATTTAAAGTCGACCCAAAGAGAGTGCCGATGAGTGATATGCAGAAACTATGCCGCATAGAGGAAGAGTTGTACGCAAAGATCAAGGGGCTCCTCGACTACCGGTATCCTCAGATCAGCGTCAAGTGTGTGATAAAGTTAATAAAGTGGAGTGGCAATCCGGTCAAGATTATGCACGATGCCAACCCCTCATTGGAGAATAGTTATGAATTGGCAGAAGAGTTCTCTACCTATCTCACGACAAGAGATGATATCGAAGAGATCCTCAACCCCCAATACACCCTAATCATAGACCTGAAAATGTCAAGAAACGAAAAAAAGCAACAATCCTCCACTCCCCCACCCACCTCAGCGACTAAAGAAGAGGAAAGCAAGCTTGAATATATCCCGCAGACGCCACGCTACACGTTCTCGCAGATGATACTCGACGAGAGGATCAAGAAAGAGGTGTTTGATGCCGTCAAGATCATAGAGTGTAAAGACCTGATTTACTGCGACTGGGGATTCTCGGAGGTTGACCCGGTGCCTCGCAGTATTCTGAACTTTTATGGGGCATCGGGCACAGGCAAGACGATGTGTGCGCATGCCATAGCCCACCACTTGGGGAAGAAACTGTTGGCATTAAACTACTCCGAGATCGAATCGAAATATGTGGGAGAAGCGCCGAAAAACCTACAGAAAGCCTTCGAGACGGCAGCCGCCACCGACTCCATCCTCTTCTTCGACGAAGCCGACTCCTTCTTGGGCAAGAGGATCGAGAATGTAACCCAGGGTGCAGAGCAGGCACTCAACTCATTGCGAAGTCAAATGCTGATTCAATTGGAGGAATTTTCGGGGGTGGTATTGTTTGCCACCAATTTAGTGACGAACTTCGACCCGGCATTCGAATCGAGGATCCTGAAGCATATCAAATTCGAATTGCCCAACTTGGAGGCACGCGCGGCGATCATCAAGAAGATGATTCCCTCGCGTCTGCCGGTGGCACGTCCCTTTACCGACGAAGAATACCTCGAGGCGAGCAAGCTCATCGAGGGGTTCAGCGGTCGCGAGATCAAGGGTGGGATAATGGATATGATACTGTCGAAAGCCGACCCGACCGACCGCAATGTGGTCTTCACCATCGACGATCTCTATGAGGCACTGGCGCGCAAGATGGTAGCCAAGCAAGAGCTCAAGGCGCAAGAAGAGGAGCGCATCAAGAGCAAGATTGAGAAGAAGCTCAAAGAGAAGGCCGCCGAAGCCGAGGCGATGAAGAAGTTGGAGGAGAGAGAGGATGAGTGTGATGAGTGTGATGAGTGTGATGAGTGTGATGAGATGACTGAAGCTGAAGAAGCGGACAAAGCGACAAACGAAGATGCAGACCACAACTCTTGATTATCCATATAATGCACGGACCACCTACACGGCAGTAAAACATCTGCTGCGTAGGGTGGCTCGTGAGTTTAGCGGGGTGGATTGCGACGACAGCCGTTTTAGGATTCGAGCGCGGCATGGGATTTGGCTCTCACCCTTCAGCGAGTCGATCTCGATCCGCGTGGTGGCTACCGGAACGGAGACATGCAGGGTGGTGATTGAATCGAGTTCACGCTCTATTCTCAACCTGCTGAATTTTGGAGCAAACCGAGACAATCTCTCCAACCTGAGCGAAGCGATCAGCAACGAAGTGTATCGGCTCAGCCATCCGATAGAGATGCGAAGCGATCACGCCACTATCAGGATAGTTCAGCCGGAGATAAAGATCAAAGGGAAATAAGGAAAAAAATGTCGTGCTTATTGCCCCTTAGGGGCGTTAGAGCGCGTTCCATAAAAAATTTTGGGATGGGGTCAATCTATTTTGTTGACTCTTTCTATGCCATATTTTTGTAGGGATTTCTTGGATGTGGGGATGTAGAGGAGGAGTTCGTCGAAGGCTATATACACCTTTTTGTTCATAAACATAAGGCCTACATTGTCGGTGATGACGGTATGTTCAAAGCCCTCGCAAGCATCCTTGGGTATCTTATAATATTCGCCCTTATTTTCAGATTCAAGATAAATGTGAGTTCGAGTTATGGCATAGATGGTTGAGTAGAACCGATACTCGAGGTTTTCGAAAGACTTGACTATCTCGCAGGCGCCGTTGAGCCAACGGTCGTATTGGGCTACGACGTCGGGATCGACACAGCGAGTGAGAGGGATATCGGTGGGCCATACACCGGAATACAATGCACGGTGGAGGGGCATCTTATCGGGGTGTCGGTCGAGTTGAGGAGTTTTATACCAGACTTGGTCTCGATCATCGTAAGGGATGCCCTTGATGCGATGTTCGATGGCTTGAGGGTGCAACCAATAATATACCATATCCCCATCAGAGGCTTGGGTGATGAACATGGTGTAACGAATGCCGGTGAGTCGTCGGTCGGCATCCTTATGCCACCGGGTTATGAAATAAGCCCCCTCATTTTGGCAAGCCTCGATCTGCCAGAAATTGGTGGAGAGCAACTTGCCGTCGCACTCATTCCAATATCCCTCGATATCGAGAGAAACTTGTGCAGACTTCACCATATTCGAGGTGTTATAGAGGGCGGTATTGTTCGCCCAACTTTGGTAAGCATCGAGCACCTGGAAGACATGGTAAAGGAGCGTGATACGCGACTTGTGAGGTTCGTCGAGGGCTTGAGTCACGGTAGGCATCACGCTGATGCTACTGTCGGCCTCGGCAAACTTGCGGAGGAGTTTCATGACTCGAGCGAAGATTTGGTCGATATCGGCGACATCACCTATCTTGGAATCATAACCGGGGAGAGCCTTGAGGAGGAGCAAGATGAGGATCGGGGTATTGATATCGAGGTCTTCAGCCGCCTGATATATGCTCAATCGTTTGGGGCTAATCTCATCGCAGATGAAAGGGGGATAAGAGAAGGCGAGAAGTTCGAGGGCTACCTGCTCGGGGTTTGTGCGACGATAGAGGTTATCGCGGAAGAAAGCCCAGGCACGCTGATAGTCGCGCATGACATCGTCGAGGTCGAGGATGTCGTCGGTCATGAGGGCGACTTCTGCTTTGAGGTCGCGGTAGGCAGAGCGCATCTTCTGGGGGCTTGGGAAACTCCGTTTGATGCCATTGCTATGGATAGCGAAATTATCGAGCATTAGCTCCAGCTCCGACATCGTGTTGAAAAGGAGTCGGGTGTTAGAGATAGTGGTGAGCCACTCCTCATGCTTGGCGTTATCAGGAATCATAAGCGATGAAAATTAGAGCGCTGCTCGCAAAAGGAACCGGGCTCCAAGAGCAAGTTCTCAACGAGCAAAAAGATTGGGTAGATAAAAGTAACGATACAAAGCTACATCATCTCACCCAAATAACGCAAAAAAGCACCAAAGATTATATCAAAAAAACGCCCCAAATCGCCACCATTTTGTATAACGCCACGCCACACCGACAGAAACAAGAAGGAAAAGGAAAGTTAGATTCTTGCTATACCTGAGACGGGGATTAGAGTGCGGAGATTAGAGTGCAGGGTTAATGTTGGAGCCAGAGGGCGAATAGTTTGTCGCTTATTTGGTAACCTTCTTTGGGTGTTTTACTTACAAGCATTTTGTCTTCTAATGTGCGAAGGGCGGTCTTAATACTGCTGGTAGCAGGAAGATGATGGGTCTGGATAAATTGCTGAGCGAGAGGAGATTTCACACTCTTTTCGCATGCTATTGCTTTTAGAAGAGATAACTGATTGTCGGTCAACCAGGCACAATAGCTTTGGAACGTATCAGATTGCTCAGCTACGAGTTCTTTCACTACATCATCCACAAGTGTGTGATCGATGATATGGTCCGGATGCTCATAAATTCCATGCAAGACAGCCTGTATATACCATGTAATACCACCGGCAAAATCATATATCTGTTTGAAGACATCGCTACTGATCGAACGACATTGCCTCTCAAGCATCTTATTGGCAAAACGGCAATATTCATCGAGATCGATGCTATTAAGAGACATCACCATCGAACTTTGAAAGAAAGGACGATTTGCCGATAAGAACATCTCTTCCATCATGTGCTGATGACTCCCGGAGAAGATGAAATAGACATTGGGCAGAAACTGGATATAGGAGCGCAGCAACGCCTCCAAACCGGCATCCGGATATTTTTGTATCTGTTGAAACTCGTCGATGGCAACATAACAACGTTTTCCCGACATCTTCATATATTCAAATATCTGTTTGAGACTTTCATTCCCCTCACTTGGCTTGATATCCAATGTTACGGTGGGTACACTCGAGATAGGGTCAAAAGTGATAGCCGGCCTCCATGCACTAAAGAAATCCTGGAGTTTTCTGAGTGCTGATTGGGAGAAATTGTCAAGTTTTCCGAGAACGGCAGCGCCCATAGTTTGGACAAACTGTTCAACATTTTTGGTGGCATAAATGTCAATATAAAAACATTTGCAATCCTTATCCTCCGTTTCCAGCTTATTGAAGAGATGATGGATCAACCCGGTCTTCCCCATTCTTCTTGGGGAAACTTTTGGCAAGTTTTTGCCCGTTTATGGGTGGAAGGGATAAGCGATGTAAGGCGCTCTAAAGATTGCTAAGCGAACCAATAGGGCTGTAAATTGTTATAATTGTGGTTATGCTTCTGTTTGTATCAAGCGGGGCTTAGCGTGCTATTTCGGGCAGTAAAAATGACATTTATCACAAACTCAGAAAACAATAAAATAATGGCAAATATAAAGAAGATGCAGATGTGGGAAGATATCAGCAATGATTCGCGTATCAGCGTGATCAAAAGTATGATGGGACTACGGACCAAAACGACCTATACACCGACAGGGAGTGTGATCGAAGGGATGGTTTTGGAATATTCGGTGAGCGACGGCGATAAGCTGAAACAGCTGTTGGAGAGAGTACGAGATAAGCAGGCGACGGCGACAGCCGACTTCCACCCCAAGAAGATTACAAATGGCAACTACATCGCCGAGGTATGTGGATCGCGCGATCATCGCTACTTGGCGATCCAGCTGATGAAGTTCATGCGCCTCAACTATGAGCCTGTGACCGGAGTGGAGATCTACGAAGGCGAAGAGGCGGAAAGGCTCTTCAAGGTGATCAGTTAGAGAGCTACTATCTATAGATAGTAGCTCTCATAAGCGTGTCGCTTATGAGAGTGCGTAGCACTAATAGAGTTCTCTATAGAATCGAATAGGGGTAAACACTCGCTGAATAGTGTTTACCCCTACTTATTTTATGCGTAGAACGCGGCGATTACAGGCGGATTTTGGTTTGGGTTTCGGGGGTTTGGAGGATGTATAGTCCGGAGGGGAGGTTGGGGATGGTGTGGGTGGATGCTTGGGCTTTGCCTTGGTATATCACGTGGCCTTGGATGTCGTAGAGGGCGATTTCTGAGCCGACAGCTATACCGGAGATTGTGATAGCGCCATTGTCAGCGACAACACGGAGAGCCTCGGGAGCATCAGCGACGATGTCATCGACACCGGCGATATCGACCTCCTCAATATGGAAGAATTTCTTCCATGGATATACTTTCTTATATGCGGCCAGGCTACCCTTGGGGATGTAAAGAATAGCATTTCTCTCAGATACGGTGAATGTTTCGGGATCAGCCTCAACCGGTTCAGATTTAAGCATATACAGTTCCTCAAGATTGGGAGACTGAGAAAAAGCAGATTTACCCAAATACTCCAAAGAGGAAGGGAGGTGAACAGAAATAAGAGCTTTGCAAAAATCGAAAGAGGAATCACCTACATAATTAACATTATCGGGGATTACAACAGATTTAAGAGAAGAGCAATACTTAAAGGCATTATTGCCGATCGAAATAAGAGTTTCGGGGAAGGAAACCGACTCAAGTGCAGTGCAATAGAAGAAAGCACCTGTAGCGATAGATGTGATGGAAGCCGGGATAGAAATAGATTCAAGAGCTTCGCAGTGATAGAATGCGTCAACACCGATCGAGGAAATATTATTTGTAAGATTCACTTCTTTGAGTCCGGAACAATATTTGAAAGCCCCATTACCGATAGTAGTAACAGAAGCCGGAATATTCAAACGATCCAAGAAAATAGCGCCACATAAAGAATAATCACCGATGGTGGTAATATCAGATGGGATAATGGTGTTGCTGCAACCGGCAATCAGAGTATTGGAGGCAGTTTCGATCACTGCATTGCAATTATTTCTTGAGTCATATACAGGGTTTGCATCATCGACGACAAGAGAATCTAAGATATCACACTGAGCGACAATACCCTCGCCGATGTGAGTTACAGTAGCAGGGATGTAAATCGACTTGAGGGCAAAGCATTTGCTGAAAGCGAAACCACCGATATTCGATACAGTAGGAGAGATAGAAATAGATTCGAGACCGGAGCCGGCGAAGGCATATTCACTATAGGAAGTGACCGAAGAGGGAATGGAAATCGAAGTAAGATTTTCGCAACATCTGAAAGCGCTATAACCGATAGCTGTAACGGAAGAGGGAATGGTGGAATAACTGCAAGCGGCAATCAAAGTGTTGGAAGCTGTTTCGATAATAGCATTGCAATTATCGCGGGAGTCATATACAGTATTTCCGGCTTCGACTACGACAGAAGTCAAGTTATTACACTTCTCGAATGGACCTCTTAGGATAGAGGTTACCGAAGCGGGTATAACAATAGAAGTCAATTTATTGCAATTATAGAATACCTCTTGATCGAGAGTTTTAACAGAATTACCTAAAGAAATAGAGGAGAGTGAGGTGCAATCATGGAAAGCAGCTAATCCGATAGATACTACGGAATTAGGGACAGAGATGGACTTTATACTTTGGCACATGCCAAAAGCCTTGTTACCAATGTATATTACAGAATTGGGGATAGTGATAGACTCGAGCTTTTTACAATTAAAGAAAGTCAGGGTAGGAATTTCGGAAATATTCTCAGAGAGCACTACCGAAGAGAGCTCCGGGCAATTGTAGAAAACGTAATTTCCCATTACGGTAACGGAATTAGGGATCGAGATCGAAGTAAGAGCATGACAATCTTCAAAGGCAGACTCCCCGATGGTTTGCAAATTAGACGAGAGAGTAACAGACTCAAGATCAGTACAATAGAAGAACGCACTTTTTTCAATATAAGTAATGGTGTTGGGCATCGTGACAGAGGTCACATGACTGGCGTTGAAAGCGGCTCTATCTATACCAATAACGGTATACACCTTGTCATTGTAAGAGACAGTCTGAGGGATGGTCATATCACCGACATAATCAACGCTGGACGAGTATTGAGTTACTTCGACGGTGTGTTCATCTTCAGAGACGATATTGTAAAAGAAGTCGTCGACTTTGAAATCTCCGTTTGCGAGTGCTGAAATGGGGATGGAGATTAGCGCCATTAGGATGGTAAGGGATAAGTAGAGATGTTTCATAACTTGTGTGGTAATAAAGAGTGTGACAATAGGTTGATTTAAACAGTACAGGCATAGATGATGTGTGCTTTATACTGCCTAAGAGTAGAACACAAAATTAATATAGAAGTTGCGAAATAAGCTAAAATATGTGTTAATAATTATTAACACGAAGCGACTTGGGGCGAGCTAAAGCTCGCTCACAGAACCAATACGGCAGAAGTGATTAGATATTAGTGATTAGATATTAGTTATTAGTTATTAGTTATTAGTGATTAGATATTAGATATTAGATAATAGATAGGGATGGGGTAAAAAAATAGAGGTGTCAACCCGGGTGGGATGACACCTCCTGAATTAGAGATATAGTGGGATAAAGATTAGATCACACCTTGAGCCATCATAGCGTCAGCCACCTTGAGGAAGCCGGCGATGTTAGCGCCCTTCATGTAGTTGATATAGCCCTCTTCCTTACCATATTCAACGCAAGCTTCGTGGATGTTGAACATGATCTCGTGGAGCATTTCGTCCACCTTCTTAGCGCTCCACTGGAGGTGCTCAGCATCCTGAGTCATCTCGAGGCCTGACACTGCAACGCCACCGGCGTTAACAGCCTTACCGGGAGCGTAAGGAGTCTTGTTGGAGATGAAGGCGTCGATAGCTTCAGCAGTACAGCCCATGTTGGAAACTTCAGCCACCATGAGGACATTGTTGGCGATAAGCGCCTTAGCGTCAGCCTCGCCGAGCTCGTTCTGAGTAGCGCAGGGGAGAGCGATGTCTACCTTCTGCTCCCAAGGCTTGCGGCCGGGGAAGAACTGAGAGCCGGGGAACTTGTCAGCGTAGGGAGCGACAACGTCGTTGCCTGAAGCGCGGAGTTCGAGCATATAAGCGATCTTCTCAGCGTCGAGACCTGCGGGGTCGTAGATGTAACCGTCAGGACCGGAGATAGTCACGACCTTACCGCCAAGTTCAGTAGCCTTAGTAGCGGCACCCCAAGCCACGTTACCGAAGCCGGAGATAGCGATGGTCTTGCCCTTGATGTCAGTGCCAAGGTCCTTGAGCATTTGCTCTACGAAATAGAGAGCGCCGAAGCCAGTAGCTTCAGGGCGGATACGGCTACCGCCGAAAGAGAGGCCCTTGCCGGTGAAAGTACCTGTATTCTCGCGAGCGAGTTTCTTGTACATACCGTACATATATCCAACTTCGCGGCCACCTACGCCGATATCGCCGGCGGGGACGTCACGGTCGGGACCGAGGTTGCGCCAGAGTTCCATAACGAAAGCTTGGCAGAAACGCATGATTTCAGCGTCGCTCTTGCCGCGGGGGCTGAAGTCGGAACCACCTTTACCACCACCCATGGGGAGAGTAGTAAGAGCGTTTTTGAAAGTCTGTTCGAAACCGAGGAATTTGAGGATAGAGAGGTTGACAGAAGCATGGAAGCGGATACCGCCCTTGTAGGGGCCAATGGCGTTGTTGAATTGCACGCGATAGCCGATATTGTTCTGCACTTCGCCTTTGTCGTCAACCCAAGATACGCGGAAAGTGAAGATACGATCGGGCTCTACCATACGTTCGATGATACGAGCTTTTTCGTACTCGGGATGCTGGTTGTAAACGTCTTCTACACAAAGGAGAACTTCCTTAACTGCCTGGAGGAATTCTTTCTCTCCGGGATGCTTGGCCTCAAGATTGGCCATGATCTCATTAATATTCATGCTAATCAGTTTAGATTTAAGAGTTCTAAATGATATCCCTCATCGAGGGGGATTAAATTTGATGCAAACTTACAAAATATATTTAAGATAGCAATAAAAAAGGGGAGGAAAAATGGATAAAAAAGGGTCAGGAAAGATATGTTATTGAACATACTTTCACAGCAAGTTCTTACTTAGAAGTAAAATTGGGTCATATCTCTTTGAGGATTAAGCAGATAAGATGTAGATAAGGAGATAAAAGAGGAGACGAAAGCGAGCTGAAGCATGCAGAGAGGAAGCAAGCCGGCGAAGGATCCGGCAGTCAAACTTCCGTAAACAGCATATTCGTCCAAAGGGGAGGGGAAGGGGAGAGGGGGAGGATATTAAAAAAAGGAGACTCCGTAGAGTCTCCTTTTTTATAGGGTTGGGTTGGATTACTGCTTGAAGATAACGATACGGTTCCAGTCGTTGTGAGCAGGATATTCCTGAACATCAGAACCGAATGCGCAAGCGTTGAGGCGGCTTTCGTCGATGCCGTAAGTGTTGATGAGGACATCCTTAACGGCGTTAGCACGACGCTCAGAGAGCTTCAAGTTGTAGTCGGAAGTACCGGTATCCTTGTCGGCATAACCAGCGATGATGATCTTCTCGTTGGGGTTAGCCTTGAGCCACTCAGCCATAGTGTAGATGTTGACCTCTTCAGTGGGGAGGATCTTAGCACTGTTGATAGTGAAGCGAACAGTAGCCATGAGAGGAGCGTTCTTGCACTCAACGGGCTTAACTTCGGGGCAGGGGAGTTGAGCTTCGAGCTCAGCCACCTTTTCGCCGCAAGCTACGAGTTGAGAGCGGAGGTCGTTAACTTGGCCATTGAGGGCAGCGATCTGAGAAACGTAAGAGCACTCGTTGAAAGAGTTCCAGCCGCGGCCGCCGATATTGAAGTTGAAACCGCCCATAGCCTGCACGAGAGCGTCAACGGCGTTACCAACAGCAGCGTTGTTCCAGTTGTCGCCATAGAATCCTGCGCGAGCTTCAGCGAAGAAGTCAACATACTTGCAGAGGCGGAAACGGAATTGGAGACCGGCGTACACGGGGAGAGTCCATTGAACAGACTTCCATTCGTTGTACTTGTAGTCGCGGATGTTAGTACCCTGGGGCTCGTTGCCGTTCTTGTCGTGGAAGTTCCAGTTAGCGTCGCCACCGAGACCTACGAAAGGAATGATCGAGAATACGCGGTTGGCGTTAACACCACCGAGAGAGTTGAACATATCCCACATAAGTTCGAAAGTAACAGTAGCGTGTCTTGAGTGACTCCATCCGAGACGAGCGTCGCAATCTTGGGGGCTGAGGGGGTTATCCCAGTGGAGAGAACCATACATACCCTTGATGCGGAGACCCAAGTAGGGAGAGATCCAGCGGCCGAAACCGACGCTGTAAGCAGCAGTCCATCTTGTGCCATCTACAGAGGGAAGAGCGGACTCGCTATTGCGGTTACCACGCTCTACGAAGGGCTGATTGCCACCGGCACTGATTTCGATGAACCAGTTGTCGCGCCAGTTAGAGAAATAGTGAGTGTTGTTATCGCAAGTGAACTCGGTAGCAGTAGCTGCCTCGTCAGCGACGAACACATCTTGTGCATTAGCCACATTGCTTGAAGCAAAGAGACCGGCACATACAGCCATTACAAAGTAAAATTTTTTTGCTTTCATACTGTAATTGTTAAAAAAGTAGGTATTCTTATTATTAAACAAATTTCGGATGAAAAATATTTCGATCAGTTGAAGAAAATCACACTTTGGCCAAAACTCACCAAGAACTGCTTTATTAAAAAAAGACCTAATAAATAGCCCATAGAGAGGCATAATGCCAAAATATGTTAAACGCTTCTACTAAATCATCTGCAAAATTAAGCAATAATTTTAAAAAACAAATGATTTAGAGAAAAAAAATACTCATTTTGAGCGATAAAAGTAATAAAAAATATAAAAACAGGTAAGAAAAGAGACAAAATCGAGGAATTTTTGCTAATTTTACGATTCAAAAAGATAATATAACTACGAGGGACCAACTTCGCAAGATGAAGCCACAGACGAAATACAAGATAACGATCGAAGATGAGTCGCACCTGACAGAGGTGGCGAGTCGTCGATTTACGATTGTAGGGTTCTGCATAACGATGGGAGTAATATTGCTGCTATCGTTGATATTTTCGGGTTTGATTATCTCGTCGACACCATTGCGGACACTCTTGCCGGGGTATCTGAAAGAGTCGGAGCGATCAGCCACGGAAGAGGGTTTGATGCGACTTGACTCTCTGATGGAGGTATATGAGCAGAATCAGGCATATATCGACAATATACTTCGGGTGGTAGACACAGAACGTACGTCGAGCGACTCGACGGGGATCACACGTCCCGAGCGCATGTCTGTAACGGACTCACTGATCGGGCCGAGCAAGCAAGAGCAGCGATTTGTCAATCAGATGGAAGAGCGTGAGCGATTCAATCTATCGGTGTTGGCACCGATGGCGGCAGAGGGTATCTCCTTTGGGCATCCGGGGCGCAATTCGATTTTCACCACCGAGAGTCGGAGGGCAGAGATCGGAGAAGTTCTGATGGCGAGTGACGAGAATGTGCAGAACATAGCGGATGGTACGGTGATAGCAATCTACTTTTCCGCAGCCGATCGGGGATATGAGATGGTGGTGCAGCATAGCCGAGGCTTTATCTCGGGCTATTCCCACTTGGGGAGTCCGATGGTGTCGGTAGGGGATCAAATACCGGCAGGTCAAGTGATAGCCTTGTCGCCGCGTCCCGACTCGAAGGGGAGGAGAGTGATAAGGATCAGGATGTGGCACAACGGGCTGCCGGTAGTGCCTTACGACTATATCGGGAAAATCGAGGATAAGGAGGAGAGAGAGGTGGAGAGTTACGAATCTCCACGAGGGAAATAAGAGATAAAAAAACTGACTATATATAATAAGGAATAAAGGATGAAGCCGCAATCAAGAGAGGCATCAAATATAACGATATTAGGGAGCACGGGGAGCATCGGCACCCAGACTCTCGACATCGTGCGTGAATATCCCGATCGGTTCAGGGCGGAAGTACTGACAGCACGACGTAACTGGGAGCTTTTGACACGTCAGGCCATGGAATTCAAGCCGAGAGTAATCGTGATCGCTGACGAGAGGTATTACCCGGAATTGAAAGAGGCGGTAAGAGGCCTGGGGATCGAGGTGCTGGCTGGAGAAGGAGCAGTGGCGGAGGCAGCGGGTCTTCCGGGAACAGGCACTGTGGTGACCGCCATGGTGGGATATAGCGGATTGAATCCGACGATACGCGCCATAGAACAGGGAAAGCGAATAGCACTTGCCAATAAAGAGACGCTGGTGGTGGCGGGGGCGCTGATCACGCAACTTGCCGAGCGCTCAGGGAGCGAGATTGTGCCGGTGGATAGTGAACATTCGGCGATCTATCAATGCTTGGTGGGAGAAGACCGGCAGAAGATGCGCAAGATTATCTTGACAGCGAGCGGCGGCCCCTTCCGGACCTTGAGCAAAGAGGCATTGGAGCATGTAAGTGTGGAGGATGCGCTGAAGAATCCCAACTGGGATATGGGGGCAAAAGTGACTATCGACTCCGCCTCAATGATGAACAAAGGGTTTGAGATGATCGAAGCACGCTGGCTCTTCGACTGCTCGCCGAGGAATATCGAGATAGTGGTGCATCCACAGTCGATAGTACACTCGATGGTGGAATATTGCGATGGCTCGATCAAGGCACAGCTTGGAGTTCCCGACATGCGGATGCCGATTCGCTATGCGTTAGGCCATCCGGAGCGACTTTCTACACAAGCCCCTCCCCTATCATTGGCACAATATAGTCGACTTGACTTTGAGGCTCCCGATATGGAGAAATTCCCCTTATTGGCGAAAGCCTTCGAAGCAATCGACGCCGGGGGCACGATGCCCTGCGTGCTGAATGCCGCCAACGAAGTGGCTGTGGCCTCATTCCTGCGAGGGGAGATAAAATTTACCGATATGTATAGAATAGTGGAATCGACGATGGAGCGCATGGCGAAGATCGACGAAGTGACCATGCCCAATCTGATAGCCACCAACCGGGAAGCTGTGGCACTCGCTCAAGAGAAAGCCGCCAGCCTTCGGCGGTAGTCAAGAGAGAATCAAAAGAAGAATCTCGAATAGAGCAAATAATTCTGAATCAATAACACCTATTAAAACGAAAACAAGACATTGGAAACATTTCTGATAAAAGCGGCCCAGCTGATAGTAGCCTTAGCCATACTAATCATCATACATGAGTTCGGACACTTTCTCTTCTCGCGCATCTTCGGAGTGCGGGTAGAGAAATTCTATATATTCTTTGATCCCAAATTTGAGATATTCAAATGGTTTCCGAAGAGATACTATGGATTTTTCGGCAAGACCAAGAAGCTGAAGGGGTATCAAGAGGAAGATACTCCGAACTCCGATGCAGAAAATGCCGAGGCGTGTAAGCCGGCAGTAGTCAAGGCCGAGGTTTCGAAGAAGCGGAGTTTCTGGGGAGAGACCGAATATGGCATCGGGTGGATCCCTCTTGGGGGCTACTGTAAGATTGCGGGTATGATCGACGAATCGATGGATACCGAGCAGATGAAGCAGCCGGAGCAAGAGTGGGAATTTCGCTCCAAGCCGGCATGGCAGCGACTGCTGATCATGGTGGGAGGAGTGCTCTTCAACTTTCTACTTGCCATAGTGATCTATGCCGGCATCGTCTACACCACTGGGGAGAAATATGTACCCTTGAAAGATGTGACCTTGGGTATGCAATACTCGGAAGAGGCACACAAGATAGGTTTCCAAGATGGCGACATACCCTTGATGGCAGATGGAGTAGCCTTGGATGGCAATCCGATGGAAGACCGGCTGAAGATGATCCAATCGAAAGAGGTGACAGTATCTCGTGGCGGCGAGCAAGTAAAGATCACGATACCCTCGAAATTCATGTTGAGTCTTGACGAAGAGGCGAAGCGCGAAGACGCCGAGATAGCCTTCTTCTCCTTCCGAGTTCCGGTGCGCATCAATCAGATAGCCACAGGTGAGGGAGCAGCCAAGGCAGGTCTTGAGGTAGGCGATCAGATCATTTCAATCGATGGCACCCCTACCCCATCGTTATATGAATTTTTCGCCATCCTACCGGGACATGACAACAAGACCGTAAAGCTGCAGGTGATAAGAAATGTGGGTGAGCGACGCGACACATTGGAGAAAGCCGTGGCACTCTCCTCGGCATCAAAGATGGGGATCGGATTGGACACGGATCCTTCTCTCTTCTACGCCTACAAAGAGAAGCACTACAATATTTTTGAGTCAGTGCCACGCGGCATCGAGATGGGAGTTGACCGCCTCGTAAGCTACGCCAAATCGATGAAGCTGATCTTCACCAAAGAGGGAGCAAGTTCGATCGGCGGCTTCGGCGCGATCGGCAGCATCTTCCCGGAGACATGGAACTGGCTTGCCTTCTGGAACATAGCAGCCTTTCTGTCGGTGGCATTGGCATTTATGAACATACTTCCGATACCGGCATTGGATGGCGGGCATGTGATGTTCCTGCTCTATGAGGTAATCTTCCGCCGCAAGCCGGGGGATAAATTCTTGGAGCGAGCACAGATCGTGGGGATGGTCTTGCTGATTTCCCTCTTGGTATATGCCAACGGCATGGATATCATCAGGCTCTTCAAATGATGAGCAGGATGGAGAGAGTATGCTTCGAAGAGAGTGTTTCATAAGCAAAACGATTGACTTCAACGACAAAAGCAATGAAGAAAAAACAGGGAAATCCGAATATAAGTAACGAGCGAGGAGTCATCACCCTGCGCCCCGGGAAAGAGGAATCGCTCTTGCGCCATCATCCGTGGGTCTTTTCGGGAGCGATAGCCAGCTTGCCTCGCGACCTTGAAGAGGGCGACGAGGTAGTGGTGAAAGACAGCCGAGGGGAAGTGATGGGAGTAGGCCACTATCAGATCGGGAGTATCTCGGTGAGAATCTTGGAATTCGGGGTGGATCATCTGAGCGAAGACTTCTACTATTATCGCTTGGTGAGCGCTTACAATATGCGACGAGCCTTAGGCTTGATGCGCGAAGACAACAACTGCTATCGGCTGGTGCACGGCGAGGGGGACTTCTTGCCGGGGCTTATCGTCGACATCTATGGCGACACGGCAGTGATGCAGGCCCACTCCCCGGGTATGCACTTTGCGCGAATGGTAATAGCTGAGGCACTGACTCGACTTCCGGAGGCACTCATCCGCAATGTCTATTACAAGAGTGAGACGACCCTCCCCTATAAGGCAGAGCTTGACCCTGAGAATGAATATCTGATTGGCGACTACGATGGCAACATCGCCATGGAGAATGGGCTGATGTTTAACATCGACTGGCTGAAGGGTCAGAAGACGGGGTTCTTCGTGGATCAGCGAGAGAACCGCAAGCTTCTTGAGAGCTTTGCCCGCGATCGGAAGGTGCTGAATATGTTTTGCTACACCGGGGGATTCTCGGTGTATGCGATGCGTGGGGGAGCGAAGAGTGTGGAATCGGTAGACTCCTCAGCCAAGGCGGCAGCTCTGACGGAGGCAAATATGGAGTTGAACTTTCCGGGGGACACACGCCACAAGACCTACGCAGAAGATGCCTTTAAATTTTTGGCGGAAATGCCTGCCGACACCTACGATCTGATCATCTTGGATCCACCGGCGTTCGCCAAGCATCGCGGGGCTATCAAGAATGGGCTTATCGGCTATCGCAAGCTCAATAGCAAAGCCTTCGAGAAGATCAAATCGGGAGGCATACTATTCACCTTCTCCTGTTCGCAGGCTATAACGCGCGATATGTTCCGCATGGCAGTGTTCACCGCAGCCGCCAAGAGTGGGAGGAAGGTAAGAATCCTGCACCAGCTTTCACAGCCGGCAGACCATCCGATCGACATCTCTCATCCCGAGGGTGAATACCTCAAAGGGCTCGTGCTTCAAGTGGAATAATCTGAATCTAAAATCATATAAAACACAAAAACATCCAAAAAAACACCAAAACGTAACATGAACAAGATTATACCGACACTAATCATCGGGGCAGTGGCAGGAATCCAAGCCAATGCCGAGGTCGACAAGAACTTCAACTATCATGTGGATAGATTTGCCGACATCGAAGTTTTGCGTTATGAAGTACCTGAATTTGACAGGTTAAGTCTACAGCAGAAGAAGATGGTGTACTATCTGTCGCAAGCTGCACAGATGGGACGCGACATCATTTGGGATCAGAACTGCAAATACAACTTGCAGATCCGTCGGGTATTGGAAGAGATCTATACCGGCTATGAGGGGGACAAGACGAGCGCTGACTATAAGGCGTTTGAGGTCTACATGAAGCAGGTATGGTTTGGCAATGGTATCCACCACCACTACTCTACCGACAAATTCAAGCCGGGCTTCAGTCGCGACTTCTTCATGCAAGAGGCCTCGAAGCTGAAGCCCTGTCAGTTGCCTCTCAAACCGGGGGAGACAGCCGAAGGATTGATCGCCACACTGAGCGAAGTAATCTTCAACCCCGAAGTGTTGGCAAAGCGTGTCAACCAGGATGGCACACAAGATGTGGTGGCGACCTCAGCTGGCAACTACTATGGCGAGGGGGTGACCCAAGCCGAAGTGGAAGCCTTCTACAATGAGATGAAAGATCCGAACGACCCACGCCCCGTGTCCTATGGGTTAAATAGCCGCGTGGTGAAGGGAGAAGATGGCAAGCTTCACGAGCAGGTGTATCGTCTCAACGGGCTATACGGTCCCGCCATTTCGGAGATCATCTACTGGCTTGAGAAGGCAAGGACCGTGGCAGAGAATGAAGCTCAAGAGAAATATATCGCCGCTCTGATCGGCTACTACATCACAGGCGACCTGAAGACCTTTGACGAATATAGCATTCTCTGGGCAGAAGACACCAAATCGGATGTAGACTTTGTCAATGGCTTCATTGAGAGCTATGGCGACCCCTTAGGGATGACCGGAGCCTGGGAATCATACGTCAACTTCCGCAACACCAAATCGTCGGAGCGCACAGAGATCATCTCGAAGAATGCCCAATGGTTTGAGGACAACTCTCCGGTGGATTCACGTTTCAAGAAGGATGTGGTGAAGGGAGTGTCAGCGAAGGTGATCAATGCAGCGATGCTTGGTGGCGATGCCTTCCCGGCGACAGCCATCGGCATCAACCTGCCTAACTCGAACTGGATTCGCGCCGAGCATGGTTCGAAATCGGTGACCATCGAGAATATCACCGAGGCCTACGACAAGGCATCTCATGGCAATGGTTTCAACGAAGAGTTCGTGATCGACAAAGAGACCTCGAAGCTTATGGAGGATTATCTCTACATCACCGATATGCTTCACACCGACCTTCATGAATGTTTAGGCCATGGCTCAGGCAAGCTTCTACCGGGAGTAGATGGCGATGCACTCAAAGAGAATGGCAGCACCTTGGAGGAAACCAGAGCCGACCTCTTCGCGCTCTACTATTTGGCAGACAGCAAGCTGATCGAGCTTGGGATATTGGACAATCCGGAGGCATACAAAGCAGAATATTACAAATATATCATGAATGGCTTGATGACACAATTGAACCGCATCGAGCTTGGCAATGATGTGGAAGAGGCCCATATGCGCAATCGACAGCTGATAGCTCGGTGGGTATACGAGCATGGCAAGAAGCAAGCCAAGGGAGGCAAAGATGTGATTGCCTTGGTGAAGAAGGGTGGCAAGACCTACGTTAAGATCAACGACTACGCCAAGCTGAGAGAGCTCTTCGGCAAGTTGCTGAGCGAGATCCAGCGCATCAAGAGCGAGGGAGACTACAAAGCCGGCAACGAGATGGTACAGAAATATGCCGTAAAGGTGGATCGCAAGCTCCACAAGGAGGTGATCGATCGCTTCTCGAAGCTGAACATACCCCCCTATCGTGGTTTCATTAATCCGGTCTACACTCCTGTGACCGATGCCAACGGCGAGATCACCGACATCCGCATCTCCTGGCCTGAGAACTATGTAGAGCAGATGTTGCGACTGAGCCGCGACTACTCACCCTTGACGAAATGCTGCAAGAAGGTATGCAAGAAATAAAGCGACAATTTTTCACTTATCGCAATGGGATGCTTGCTGACACGTTGCGCGGATATGGCTATCCATATAAGGTGATCTTCGGGCTTGAATTGCCGCGGATTGCGGAGATAGCGCGAGGGTTGTCCCCCTCGGTGGAGATGGCAGAGCGGCTTTGGGAAGACCGAGAAGTGCGGGAATCGCGACTGCTTGCCACCTACCTCTATCCGCCGGCATCGATGAGCGAAGAGCGTGCCGAAGCAATGGCCACGGATGTTCGCACCCAAGAAGAGGCTGATATGCTGGCATTTCGCATCTTCAAGCGTATGGAGCGTGCCGCCGACCTATTGGAGCGATTGCGAAAAAATCCGGCTTGCCGGCGCGCCGCCGATGCCCTTGCAGCCCATCTCGAAGGGTGAATTTAAAAAATCGGCACGATATTTGCTATATAATACTGTGGAGCGATAAAGTCGACTCCACAGTATTTTTTTGCCAAAAATTGCAAAATTTGTGACAAAAAAGTGACTCAATGACCTGCCGATGTCCATCTCGAAGGTAAAATCGACAGAGAAATGAAAAAAAATAACAAAAAAAACTACAAAATAAGAAAGAAAATGGCAACAGGAAAAATCGGGGTAACTACCGAAAACATCTTTCCCGTGATCAAGAAATTTTTGTATAGCGATCACGAGATATTCTTGCGTGAGCTTGTGTCGAATGCAATCGATGCGACTCAGAAATTGAAGACCCTCCAAGCACATGGAGAGTTCAACGGCGACCTTGGCGAACTGAATGTCAAGGTAGATATCGACAAAGAGGCAGGCACGCTGACCATCAGCGACCGAGGCATCGGCATGGATGCCGACGACATCGAGAAGTATATCAATCAGATAGCCTTCTCGGGCGCCGAAGAGTTCTTGAGCAAATATAAGGATAATGCCAACAACATCATCGGGCACTTCGGACTTGGCTTCTATTCAGCCTTTATGGTGTCGAAGCGCGTAGTGATCCGCTCACTGTCGTATAAGACAGACGCCAAGGGTGTGGAATGGAGTTGCGATGGGAGTCCCGAATTTGAGATGAAAGAGTGCGACAAGTCAGAGCGTGGCACAGATATCATCCTCTATATCGACGACGACAACAAAGAATTCTTGGAGCGGAGTCGTATCGATGCGTTGCTCCGTAAGTATTGTCGTTTCCTTCCGGTGCCTGTGATCAGTGGCAAGGAGCAGGAGTGGAAAGATGGCAAATATGAGGATGGAGAGAAGGATAATGTGATCAATGCCACCCAGCCGCTGTGGACACGCAAGCCGACCGAGCTGACCGATGAAGATTACATCACCTTCTATCATGAATTGCGTCCCACGGATGGAGATCCGATGTTCTGGATCCATCTGAATGTGGACTATCCCTTCAATCTGACCGGTATCCTCTACTTCCCGAAGATTCACAACAACATCGACATCCAGAAGAATCGTATCCAGTTGTATTGCAATCAGGTGTTCGTCACCGACCAGGTAGAGGGAGTAGTGCCTGAGTTCATGACCATCATGCAGGGTGTAATCGATTCGCCCGACATTCCTCTGAATGTAAGCCGCAGCTATCTGCAAGCCGACCAGCAGGTGAAGAAGATCTCGAGCTATATCTCGAAGAAGGTGGCAGAGAAGCTTGACAAGATGTTCAAGGAAGATCGCAAGGTGTATGAAGGGAAATGGAATGACATCGAGATCTTCATAAAATATGGAATGCTGACCGATGAGAAGTTCTTCGAGTCGTCGAAGAAGTTCTTCCTCTTCCGCGACATCAACGACACATACTATACCCTCGAAGAGTATCGCAAGCTGATCGAGACAGAGCAGACTGACATGAATGGAGAACTGATCTATCTCTATGCCACCGACAAGGTGGAGCAATACTCCTATATCAAGCGTGCCGAAGAGAAGGGTTATAATGTCATCATGCTGGATGGGCAGCTGGATCAGCATCTGATACATACACTTGAGACGAAGCAGGAGAAGATCCGTTTCGAGCGAGTGGATGCCGACACACCGGAGCGTCTGATCATGAAGAAGGAAAATGAGAAGCGCAGTGAGCTGAGTGACTTTGAGAGCGAGATTCTGCGCGAGATCTTCAAGAGTCAGCTTCCGACTATCGAGGACACGAACATCATGATCGAGGTGGAATCGCTTGGCAAGGGAGAGGCACCCGCCACGGTGACTCAGAATGAGATGATGAGGCGTATGAAAGAGATGGCAGCCATGCAGCCCGGCATGAGCTTCTATGGCAATATGCCGAACAGCTATTCGATGGTGGTGAATCCGGATCAGAAGAGTGTGTCAGAGATTCTGAAGCAAGGTGTAGCAGCCTTGGAGACAGAGGTAATGCCACTGGCCAAGGATATCGAGGCGCTAAATGGAGAGATCGCGGAATTGCGCAAGACACTCGATGATAAGAAAGAGGAATCGGAGAAAGAGCCGATCCGCAGCGAGATCACCAAGAAAGAGGGAGAAGTCGGCGCTAAGCGTGCAGAGAAGGAGCGACTGATCGGCGAATATGCCGGCACGCAGCCTGTAGTAAAGCAAGTGATCGACCTGGCACTCTTGCAGAGCAATTTGCTCAAGGGAGAAGCCCTGTCAAAATTCATCGCCCGCTCCATCACCCTACTCTAACGCAATAGAGCGCAATAATTAGCAAAAAAAGAGATTCTCTAACGAGAGAGTCTCTTTTTTTATGGTTAGTCGGCACGTATGGCTTCTACCGGGGAGATTTTGGCTACGAATCTTGAGGGGAGGAGCAGGCAGAGGTAGATTACTAACAAGCATCCGAGATTGAGCAGGAGGATCGCAGTGGCGTCTAATTGGACGGGTACGAAGTCGATGTAGTAGGCATCGGCATCGAGGGGCAGGAAGTGCCACCTGTCTTGTGCCCACAGGATGGAGAGGGATAGCGCATTGCCTATTAGCATGCCGACACATGCCACCTTCAGAGCGAGGTAAACGAAGACTTTCCTAACCCCCGCCACGGAGGCTCCCATGGCACGGGCTATGCCGATGAACCTCTTCTTGTCGAGAATCAAGATAAGCATACCGGATATGAGCGTAGCTACGGCTACGATGATCATCAGCGTCAGCACGACAATGACGTTGGTGTCAAGAAGAGAGAGCCAGTTGAAATAACCGGCGCCCTGAGTCAGGGCATTTTCCACATGATAATATCTATAGAGAGTGCCATCGACCGAAGCCTGCGCCAGTCGATTGTTGAGCAGGATGGAATAATCGGACAGCATGTCGAAATCATCGACATTAACGGCTATCGAAGTGCCCTGATCGGGCAAAACATCGGCGATCTTCTGGATCATGGAGAGAGATCCGTAAGCCAAGACATCGTCATAAGAATCGAAGTGAGTATTGAAAATACCGACGATCTCGAGACGGCGGACTCTGATATCATCGGAGATGAAATAAGTGTCGATCTTATCGCCGAGCTTGAGTTTGAGCTGACGTGCAGCGATTTGCGAGATCACGATCTTGAGATCATCGTCGGCAGAAGAGAACTCGGGGATAACACCTTCACAGAGATTCTGACGGATGAAAGATTGTAACTGCTTGCCATTGAGACTGCGTAGATATATCCCCTTGAAATCGGTCGGGGTCTTGAAGATGGCTGGGATGGAAGCCTCAAGAGAATATTCCGAGATATATGGTTCATTATCGAGAAGAGTTCGGAGGGAAGGAGAAAGAGAGACCACATTAACATCGTCAGCCTCGGAGGGGATATTATAGATGGAGATATGAGAATTAAATCCGATTACCTTATCTCGGATCTCGCGTTTGAATCCGGTGACGATGGCAATAGCGGCAATCATCACGGCGATAGAGAGCGCCACCGCCGTAATAGAGACGGCAACGGAAGGAGCGCGTCGATGCGCTCCGGAAGAGAGGGAAAGGCGACGAGCCAAGAAAAAGCTATAACTCATAAAGCAGTCTAAAAAGCAGCAAATTAAAAAAAGAGTGGAGAGTGTACCAAAAAGGGATTTTTGACACACTCTCACACGTCACATATAAAAAAATATTATGATAAAGCTCAAAAGAGAGATCGCTTAAGCGTTGGGAGCTTCAGCGAAGTCGTCATTGTCTGCCTCACGGATAGCTGCGAGCTCCTCCTTGTTGGCGACGACGAGTTTCTGATACTCACGGAGACCTGTACCTGCGGGGATGAGGTGACCGCAGATCACATTCTCCTTCATACCCTCGAGGCTATCGGACTTGCCATTGATAGCAGCTTCGTTGAGCACCTTGGTAGTTTCCTGGAAGGAAGCTGCCGACATGAAGCTTGAAGTCTGAAGAGCAGCACGAGTGATACCCTGGAGAATCTGGTGAGAAGTAGCGGGCATCGCATCGCGGACTACCATAGTGCGGAGGTCCTTACGTTTGAGCGACGAATTTTCGTCACGGAGGCGGCGCTGAGTGATGATCTGACCGGCGAGATAATTGGTAGAATCGCCTGCATCGATGATATACTTCTTGCCCCAGATGTTGTCGTTCTCCTCCATGAAATCGCGCTTATCGACAATCTGCTGTTCGAGGAAACGAGTGTCACCCGGATCGATGATATTAACCTTGCGCATCATCTGGCGTACGATCACTTCGAAGTGCTTATCATTGATCTTCACACCCTGCATACGGTATACATCCTGCACCTCATTGACGATATACTCCTGGACGGCAGTTGGGCCCATGATGTTGAGGATATCCTCGGGAGTCACAGCGCCATCGGAGAGGGGTGTACCGGCACGCACATAGTCGTTCTCCTGAACAAGGATCTGCTTGGAGAGGGGCACGAGATATACCTTCTCCTGGCCGAGTTTGCTGGTAACGGAGATCTCGCGGTTACCACGTTTGATTTTACCGATCTTGACCTCACCGTCGATTTCGGATACGACAGCCGGGTTCGAGGGGTTACGAGCCTCGAAGAGCTCGGTGACACGGGGAAGACCACCGGTGATGTCACCTGCGCTATTGCTGGCGCGAGGTATCTTCACGAACACTTGACCCGGAGTAAGAGTATCGCCCTCATTGATCAGCAGGTGAGCACCTACAGGGAGAGAATAAGTACGGATCAGTTCATCCTTATCATTATAGAGGAGTGCAGCGGGCACTTTGGTACGATCTTTGGACTCTATGATGATCTTCTCATGGAGGTTGGTACCCTCTTCCGACTCAACGCGGAAAGTGACACCCTCCTCTACATTTTCGAAGCGGACCTTACCACCTACTTCAGCTACGATAACGGCGTTGAAGGGGTCCCATTCGCAGATCATAGTTCCGGACTTGACTTCCTCACCATTCTTGCAATAGAGTCTCGAACCGTAGGGGATGTTGGCGTTCATAAGGACGATGCCTGACTTAGGCTCGACGAGTCTCATTTCCGCCATACGACCTACGACGATAGCTACGCCGTTGGCATCATTGACAGTACGGAGTTCATCGATCTCAAGGCGGCCGTCGTGGCGAGTGGTAACATCCTTCTTAGCGGCAACGTTACCGGCGACACCACCGACGTGGAATGTACGAAGAGTAAGCTGCGTACCTGGCTCACCGATAGACTGAGCGGCGATGACACCGACAGCCTCACCCTTCTGCACCATGCGGTGGGTAGAGAGGTTGCGGCCATAGCACTTGGCGCAGACACCCTTCTTAGACTCGCAAGTGAGGACAGAGCGAATCTCGACAGACTCGATGGGAGACTTCTCGATGCGTTCGGCAGCGACTTCGGTGATCTCCTCGCCGGCATGTACGATAACATCCTCGGGATTGTAAGGATCGACCACATCATGGACAGACACACGGCCCAAGATACGCTCGGAGAGAGAGGCTACGACCTCTTCATTATTCTTAATCTCAGTGCAAACGAGTCCACGGAGCGTACCGCAATCCTCCTCATTGATGATGACATCGTGAGCCACATCGACGAGACGACGAGTCAGATAACCGGCGTCGGCAGTCTTAAGCGCGGTGTCGGCAAGACCCTTACGCGCACCGTGAGTAGAGATAAAGTACTCGAGCACGGAGAGACCCTCCTTGAAGTTCGCAAGAATCGGGTTCTCGATGATCTGACCACCTTCTGCACCTGCCTTCTGCGGCTTAGCCATAAGACCACGCATACCGGAGAGCTGACGGATCTGGTCTTTCGAACCACGGGCACCCGAGTCGAGCATCATGTATACGGAATTGAAGCCCTGTTGGTCTTCTTCCATCTGCTTCATCAGGGTCTTGGCGAGACGCTCGTTGACATGTGTCCAGATATCGATGATCTGGTTGTAACGGTCGGTCTGGGTGATGAAACCCATGGCGAAGTTATTGAGCACCTCTTCGACCTGAGCATGACCTTCAGCCACATATTGAGCCTTCTCTTCAGGGATGATGACATCACCGAGGTTAAAGCTCAAGCCGCCACGGAATGCCATAAGGTAACCGAGGTTCTTGATATCATCGAGGAATTGAGCCGAACGAGTCACACCGCATGTCTTGATGACATTGCTGATGATGCCGCGGAGCGACTTTTTGGATATAATCTCATTGACATAACCGATCTCCTTGGGCACGAAGCGATTGAAGAGGACACGGCCGACAGAGGTATTCTTCATAAGGACCTTCTGAGGCACCCCGTCTACTACATCGTCTACGAGCACGCTGACAGGAGCGTGGAGAGTAACACGGCCTTCATTGTAAGCAATCTCAGCCTCTTCGGGGCCATAGAACACGGTGCCTTCACCCATATCTCCCTTGCGGAGCTTGGTGATGTAATAAAGGCCGAGCACCATATCCTGCGAAGGCACGGTGATAGGAGCGCCATTGGCAGGGTTAAGGATATTGTGAGCGCCGAGCATGAGGAGCTGAGCTTCGAGCACAGCCTCATTGCTGAGGGGGAGGTGGACAGCCATCTGGTCGCCATCGAAGTCGGCGTTGAATGCGGTACAAGCCAATGGGTGTAGCTGGATAGCTTTACCCTCGATCATACGAGGTTGGAAAGCCTGGATACCGAGACGGTGGAGCGTCGGGGCACGGTTGAGCAGCACGGGGTGACCCTTCATGACATGCTCGAGGATATCCCATACCACGGCCTCCTTGCGATCTACGATCTTCTTGGCGCTCTTGACAGTCTTGACGATACCACGCTCGATAAGCTTGCGGATGATAAAAGGCTTGTAGAGTTCGGCAGCCATAAGCTTAGGGATACCACACTCATGCATTTTAAGTTCGGGGCCGACGACGATCACCGAACGAGCGGAATAGTCGACGCGCTTACCGAGGAGGTTCTGACGGAAACGGCCCTGCTTACCCTTGAGCGAATCAGAGAGCGACTTGAGGGGGCGGTTGACATCACTCTTGACAGCCGAAGACTTGCGGCTATTATCGAGGAGCGAATCGACAGCCTCTTGGAGGAGACGCTTTTCGTTGCGGAGGATCACCTCGGGGGCTTGAATTTCGATAAGTCGTTTCAAGCGGTTGTTACGGATGATAACGCGACGATAGAGGTCGTTGAGGTCAGAAGTGGCGAAACGTCCGCCATCGAGGGGCACGAGTGGACGGAGTTCGGGCGGGATGACGGGCACAGCCTTAAGGATCATCCACTCTGGGCGGTTGCGATTGGCAGAAGCGATGAAAGAGTTCACGACCTGAAGACGTTTGAGAGCCTCAGTCTTGCGCTGCTGCGAGCCGTCGGTGTTGGCACGCTGACGGAGCTCAGCGGCGAGCTTCTGGAGGTCGAGATCCTTCAGAAGGTCGTAGATGGCATCAGCACCCATCTTGGCAACGAACTTATTTTCATCGTCATCGGGGAGGAGATCATTACCCTCAGGAAGAGTTTCGAGCACCTTGAGATACTGCTCCTCAGTGAGGAGGTCGAGGCGTTCGAGAGTCTGGGGCTTGCCATTCTCGAATTCGAACTCATAATTACCGGGCTTGATTACGACATAACGTTCGTAATAAATGATATCCTCGAGCTTCTTGGAGGGAATGCCAAGGAGATAACCGATCTTATTGGGGAGTGAGCGGAAATACCAGATATGAGCTACCGGGACGACGAGTTCGATGTGACCCATTCGTTCACGGCGCACCTTTTTCTCAGTCACCTCGACGCCGCAACGGTCGCAGACGATACCCTTATAGCGGATACGTTTGTACTTACCGCAATGGCACTCATAGTCCTTGACGGGGCCGAAGATTTTTTCGCAGAAAAGGCCATCGCGCTCAGGCTTGTAAGTGCGATAGTTGATGGTTTCCGGCTTTAGCACTTCGCCGCTCGACTTCTCCTTGATTTCCTCGGGAGAAGCGAGACCGATAGTAATCTTGGTGAAATTGCTTTTAATCTTATTGTCTTTTCTTGTAAAAGCCATATTAGATTCCTTGATTAGATCGGGTGCCCCCAAATAGGGGGACCCGAATAGGATAATTCTGAAACTGAAATTAATCGAGCGTAATGCTCAAGCCGAGGCCACGGAGTTCGTGGAGGAGCACATTAAGCGACTCGGGGATGCCTGGAGTCGGCATAGGGTCGCCCTTAACGATCGCCTCGTAAGCCTTGCTGCGGCCCACCACGTCGTCCGACTTGATGGTAAGGATCTCTTGGAGGATATGAGCAGCGCCGAAAGCTTCGAGAGCCCAGACCTCCATTTCACCGAAGCGCTGACCACCGAACTGCGCCTTACCACCGAGGGGTTGCTGAGTGATAAGAGAGTATGGGCCGATGGAGCGAGCGTGCATCTTATCTTCGACCATATGGCCGAGTTTAAGCATATAGATAACACCGACAGTGGCGGGCTGGTCGAAGCGGTCGCCGGTGCCGCCATCATAGAGGTAGGTCTTGCCATAGCGGGGAAGACCGGCCTTATCGGTCCACTCATTCAGGTCGTCGAGCGAAGCACCGTCGAAGATAGGAGTGGCGAACTTCTCGCCGAGTTCGCGACCTGCCCAACCGAGCACGGTCTCGAAGATCTGACCGAGGTTCATACGCGAAGGCACACCCAGAGGGTTAAGGACGATATCGACCGGAGTACCATCTTCGAGGAAAGGCATATCCTCTTGACGAACTACGCGCGACACGATACCCTTGTTACCGTGGCGACCTGCCATCTTATCGCCGACACCGATCTTACGCTTCTTGGCGATGTATACCTTAGCCATCTGCAGGATGCCTGAGGGGAGTTCATCGCCGATGGTGATGTCGAGTTTCTTGCGGCGGAGTTCGCTATCGATTTGCTTGGACTTGCGCATATAGTTGGTGATGAGTTGAGCCACCATATTATTGATGCGCTCATCAGCGGTCCAGCCGGAGACATTGACAGTCTCATAATCGATACCGGCGAAATCGACGTTGTCGAACGATCCACCTTCAGCCACGATATCGGCGCCGATGAAATCCTTGACGCCGGAAGATACCTGACCCTTGAGGAGAGTACGCATTTTGCTAACCATAAGGTCGAGTACTTCTTTCTGACGCTCGGCATATACAGCTTCGAGTTCATCGAGTTCAGTATTTGCGGCATTCTTGCCGGTCTTCTTGCGGACAGCCTTAGAGAAGAGGTTAGTACCGATCACGACACCCTTGAGCGAGGGAGTAGCCTTGAGGGAAGCATCCTTAACATCGCCGGCACGGTCGCCGAAGATGGCACGGAGGAGTTTTTCCTCGGGGGTAGGATCGGATTCACCCTTAGGAGTAATCTTACCGATCATGATATCACCGGGCACGACGTAGGCGCCGACGCGGATGATACCGCGCTCATCGAGGTCCTTGGTAGCATCCTCGCTGACATTGGGGATATCGGAAGTGAGTTCCTCTTGGCCGCGCTTTGTGTCGCGGACTTCGAGGCTATATTCATCGACATGGACCGAAGTGAGGATATCTTCGCGGACCATGCGCTCGTTGAGCACGATAGCATCCTCATAGTTGTAACCCTTCCAGGGCATGAAAGCCACCTTGAGGTTGCGACCCAGAGCGAGCTCACCATTTTCAGTGGAATATCCTTCGGTGAGGATATCACCCTTATTGACACGTTCACCCTTATTGCAGATAGGACGGAGGTCGATGGTGGTGCCTTGGTTGGTGCGGCGGAATTTCGGTATTCGATACTCTTTGAGAGCCGGTTCGAACTGGACGAAATCCTCATCCTCGGTGCGATCGTAGAGGATACGGATAGTGGTAGCGTCGACGTAGTCGATGACTCCGGAACCTTCGGCCATGATCTGAGTGCGCGAATCGCGGATAAGTTGGCCCTCGATACCGGTGCCGACGATAGGAGCCTCGCTACGCAAGAGGGGCACGGCCTGACGCATCATGTTCGATCCCATCAGCGCACGGTTGGCGTCGTCATGCTCGAGGAACGGGATGAGCGAAGCTGCAATCGAAGCGATCTGGATAGGCGCCACATCCATAAGTTGCACCTCAGAGGGAGCAGCTATAGGGAAGTCGGCATTAAGACGAGCCTTAACACGGGGATTGACGAACGAGCCGTCATCATTGACCGGGGCATTACCCTGAGCGATGATTTGACCCTCTTCTATTTCGGCAGTGAGATACTCTACATGAGAATTGTCGAGATCGACTACTCCATTGGTAACCTTACGATAAGGAGTCTCGATGAATCCGAGGTTATTGATCTTGGCATAAACGCAGAGCGACGAAATCAGACCGATGTTAGGACCTTCGGGAGTCTCGATAGGACAGAGTCGTCCATAGTGGGTATAGTGCACGTCGCGGACCTCGAAGCCGGCGCGTTCGCGCGACAGACCGCCGGGGCCAAGAGCCGACATACGGCGCTTGTGAGTGATCTCAGCCAGCGGGTTGGTCTGATCCATGAATTGCGAGAGGGCATTCGTGCCGAAGAAGGTATTGATGGCAGCCGAGATGGTCTTGGCGTTGATCAAATCGATAGGTTTGAACACCTCATTATCGCGGACGTTCATCTTCTCGCGGATGGAGCGCGCCATACGAGTCAAGCCGATAGCGAACTGATTGTAGAGTTGCTCACCGACGGTGCGAACACGGCGGTTGCTGAGGTGGTCGATATCGTCGACATCACTCTTGGCGTTGATCAGCTCGATGAGATACTTGATGATCTCGATGATATCCTCCTTGGTGAGGACTTTGACATCCATCGGAGTGTCGAGGCCGAGTTTCTTATTGATACGATAACGGCCTACTTCGCCGAGGTCGTAACGCTTCTCGCTGAAGAAGAGGCCCTGGATGACTTCGCGAGCCGAAGCTGCATCCGGTGGCTCCGCGTTACGGAGTTGGCGATAGATATAATTGATAGCTTCAGTCTCGGTGCGGGCAGGATCCTTGGCGAGAGTATTGAAGATGATATTATATTCAGCTACATTTGCATTCTCCTTTTTGAGGGAGATGGTCTTTACTCCACTTTCGAGAATAGCAGGGATATTATCCTCGCAGATGATATCGTCGAGTTCGACGACGAGACCTGTGCGTTCGACACTTGTAACTTCGCCCGTATCGGAATCTACGAAATCCTCGATCAGAGTCTGAGTGACACGACCGGCAACTTTACGGCCGATAACGGCGCGAAGGTTTTCTTCGGTCACCTTGATTTCCTCGGCGAGGTCGAAGATCTGGTTGATCTGCATATCAGTTTCAAAACCGATGGCACGCAAGAGAGTAGTAACAGGGAGTTTCTTCTTGCGGTCGATATAAGCATACATGACATTGTTGATGTCAGTAGCGAACTCGATCCAGCTGCCACGGAAAGGAATGATACGAGCAGAATAAAGCTTCGTACCATTAGCATGGATGCTATTACCGAAGAAAACGCCGGGGGAACGGTGGAGCTGAGAAACGACGACACGCTCGGCACCATTGATGATGAACGTACCTTGATCGGTCATATAAGGTATAGGGCCGAGGTAAACATCTTGGATGGTAGTGTCGAAATCCTCGTGATCGGGATCGGTGCAAGAGAGTTTAAGTTTAGCCTTCAGGGGCACAAAATAGGTTAGACCTCTCTCCAAGCACTCATCGATAGAATATCTTGGGGGGTCGATATAATAGTCAAGGAACTCGAGTTTGAAGCTGTTGCGGGTGTCTTCGATAGGGAAATTTTCGGCAAACACCTTATACAAGCCTTGGTTCTTGCGCTGTTCGGGAGGCGTGTCAAGTTGCAAGAAATCGCGGAACGACTTAAGCTGAACTTCGAGGAAGTCAGGGAAAGGGAGCGGATTCTTGATCGACGCGAAACTAACACGCGGCTTATCGGTTTTTACTGACATTTGGTAGGAATTTAATTTTTATGGGCGATACTTAATGCTCATAATAAGTCGAGGCGAGCACGACAGAGAGGCGTGGAGGAGTAGATAGACACATAAAAGATTCTGAAACAGTCGGAGATCCCGGGTAAACTAATCAGAGGGATCATAAATGAAGTTTCAGAATATCGCTCATCTCTGCGCGTTCCAAAGTCAGAGAGAAAAGAGACGATTCACTTACAGAGATGAGAAATAGGGAGAGGGGAGATAAAAGAGAGGGGAGATAAAAGAGAGGGATAGCACAAAAAGGTTAAGAACGCAAGAGGTGCGCTCTTAACCTATTTATGGAATGAGAACTATCTTATTTGAGTTCAACTTCAGCACCAGCCTCTTCGAGTTGCTTCTTCAAGCCCTCAGCGTCAGCTTTGGGGAGACCCTCTTTAACAACGCTGGGAGCGCCGTCAACGAGTTCCTTAGCTTCCTTAAGGCCGAGGCCTGTAAGTTCCTTAACGAGCTTCACAACAGCGAGTTTGCTTGCTCCGGGAGCTTTGAGGACAACGTCGAAGTTAGTTTTCTCTTCAGCGGCATCTGCGCCGGCGCCAGCGCCGGGAGCAGCTACAGCCACAGCTGCAGCAGCGGGTTCGATACCGTACTCGTTTTTAAGGATTTCAGCGAGTTCGTTAACTTCCTTTACAGTAAGATTAACAAGCTGTTCTGCAAATGCTTTCAAATCTGCCATTTTCGTATGTATTTTTTATTATTTTTAAACTTGGGTTATGCTTCTTTTTTAGAAAGAGTCTCGAGGATGCCATGAAGCTTGTTGGCACCGGACTGGAGCGAGCTAATAACGTTCTTAACAGGCGATTGCAAGAGTGCAACAACGTCGGCGATAAGTTCGTTTTTGCTCTTGATGTGGGCCAGGGCATCGAGTTGCTCCTCGCCTACATAAACAGATTCCTCCACATAAGCACCCTTAAGCATCGGGAGCGTATCGTTTTTATCGCGGAACTTCTTGATGAGTTTAGCGGGGGCGTTACCTACGTTGCTCAGGAGCAGAGTAGTCTCGCCGTGGAGAAGATCATAGAGACCGGAGTAATCAGTCTCACTTGCCTCGAAGGCCTTCTTAAGAAGAGTATTCTTAACGCAGAGCATTTTGACATCCGCACCGAAGCAAGCGCGACGGAGTGAGCTTGTCTTCTCAGCGTTAAGGCCAGAGGTTTGAGTCAGGTATACGCAGCTATATTTAGCGAGTTCTTCGCCGATCTTGGCGATAATCAAGTCTTTATCTTCCTTTTTCATTTTCGTCTTGAATTTAAAGATTAGTCATTGACAGCCTTGGTCTCGACCTTTACGCCGGGTCCCATAGTGCTTGAAAGATAAATGCTCTTGATATACGTACCCTTGGAAGTGGCGGGTTTGAGTTTGATAAGAGTATTGATAAACTCTTTAGCGTTTTCGGCCATCTTTTCGGCTGAGAACGACACCTTACCGATCGAAGCGTGTACGATGCCGGTCTTGTCTACTTTGAAGTCGATTTTACCCTGTTTTACCTCCTTGACAGCCTTAGCCACATCCATAGTCACGGTGCCGCTCTTGGGGTTAGGCATCAATCCGCGAGGACCGAGGATACGACCCAAGGGACCGAGTTTACCCATGACAGAAGGCTGAGTGATGATAACATCGATATCAGTCCAACCCTCTTTGATTTTCTGGATGTATTCGTCAAGACCGACATGATCGGCACCTGCTTCTTTAGCGGCAGCCTCAGCATCGGGGTTACAGAGAACGAGGACCTTAACTTCCTTACCGGTGCCGTGGGGGAGTGACACTACGCCACGGACCATTTGGTCAGCCTTACGGGGATCGACACCAAGACGGACGTCAATGTCGAAAGAAGCGTCAAACTTTTCGAAAGAAGCCTCTTTGACCTTAGCGGCAGCCTCAAGGAGTGAATAAGCCTTCCCGGGTTCAATCTTCGACAAAGCCAACTTTTGATTTTTTGTCAGTTTTCCCATGTTGATGAAGATTATTAATTAAGTTCAGGGAAGTCCCCTTTAACAGTTATACCCATGCTTCTGGCAGTGCCAGCGACCATGCGCATTGCAGAGTCTAAAGTAAAACAGTTCAAATCGGGCATTTTGTCTTCAGCAATAGTCTTAACCTGCTCCCAAGAGATTTCTGCGACTTTCTTACGGTTGGGCTGAGCAGAGCCGCTCTTAATCTTAGCAGCCTCTTTGAGTTGCACAGCCACCGGAGGAGTCTTAACGATAAAGTCGAAGCTCTTATCTGTGTAATAAGTAATTACAACAGGGAGGACTTTACCGGCCTTGTCCTGAGTGCGGGCATTGAATTGCTTGCAAAATTCCATGATATTGATACCCTTAGAACCCAGAGCGGGACCTACGGGAGGGGACGGGTTTGCAGCGCCGCCCTTAATCTGTAATTTGATCTGTCCAGCAATTTCTTTTGCCATTGTTCTACTTTGTTAAAAATGATTTGTAGATTTAGTCGAACTCACACACCTTAGGTCCGTAACATAACCATCAGGCTTATTCTCTTTCGACCTGGGAATACTCCAACTCAAGATCAGTGCCGCGGCCAAAGATTTTGACCTCGACCTTAATCTTTCTTCTTTCGGAATTAACCTCCTTAATTACGCCGGAGAAACCGGAGAACGGCCCGGCAGTGACCTTGACAGGTTCACCGACAAGATAATTATCCACAGTCTCATCGACAGTGGCAACGACCTCATCGACAACGCCGAGCATTCTTCTGACCTCCGCCTCGCGCAGTGGCATAGGATCACTATTTTTGGCACGACCGCGCAAAAAATCGATGACATTGCTGGTGTTGCGGAGCTCATATTGCACTTCACCGGTAAGTTCCGCTTCAACGAAAACATAACCGGGGAAGAGATTTTTCTCCTTAATCACCTTCTTGCCATTGCGAGTGGTAAATACCTTCTGCGTGGGGATCAACACCTGCTCGACGTACAGACCGAGGTCAGTATTTTTGATAGCTGCGTCAAGGACTTCCTTGACTTTGGCCTCCTTACCGGAGATGGCACGGAGGACATACCAGCATTTTTTTACATCAGCGTCAGCCATTGAAATCCGCGTTAGAAAGTATTAGAAGTTTAAACTATAGATTAATTCCATCAGCAAAGAGAAGATCTTATCAACAGCCCAGATGAAAAGTGCCAAAATGATGGAAGCAATCAACACGAGCACTGCGCTATTGATAAGGGCCTTCTGAGATGGCCAAGATACCTTATATACGAGTTCGTTATAAGATTCTTTGATATCCTTGAATAATTTCATTGTTTTCAAAAAATTAGCACGGGAAGAAAGACTCGAACTCTCGACACCCGGTTTTGGAGACCGGTGCTCTACCAACTGAGCTATTCCCGTGTATTAGGGGGAGTATTCGGGAAAGAAACTCCCCCATATTAGAGATTAGGATTTAGTCTTGGATTAGTCGTCGATCACTTTAGTAATCTGACCTGAACCTACGGTGCGACCACCTTCGCGGATAGCGAAACGGAGACCGTTGTCCATAGCTACGGGAGTGATGAGCTTAACTTCGATTTCCACGTTATCGCCGGGCATCACCATCTCAACTCCTTCGGGGAGAGAGATCTCACCAGTCACGTCGAGTGTACGGATGTAGAACTGAGGACGATACTTGTTGTGGAAAGGAGTGTGGCGGCCGCCCTCTTCCTTCTTCAAGATGTAGACTTGAGCCTTGAAGTGATCGTGAGGCTTAACCTGTCCGGGGTGGCAGATAACCATACCACGCTTGATTTCATCCTTGTCGATACCACGGAGGAGGAGACCTACGTTATCGCCGGCTTCACCCTCATCGAGGATCTTGCGGAACATTTCGACACCTGTAACGACAGACTTCTTGTCAGCGCCGAGGCCGAGGATCTGAACTTCGTCACCCACTTTCACGCGGCCGGCTTCGATACGACCGGTAGCCACAGTACCACGACCTGTGATAGAGAATACGTCCTCAACAGGCATAAGGAAGGGCTTATCCACGTCACGGGGAGGAAGGGGAATCCAAGTATCGACAGCATCCATAAGTTCCATCACCTTAGCCACCCACTTGGGATCGCCTTCGAGAGCACCGAGAGCAGAGCCGCGGATGATAGGAGTATTGTCGCCGTCATATTCATATTGAGAAAGGAGGTCGCGCATATCCATCTCAACGAGTTCGAGCATTTCTTCGTCATCAACTTGGTCGCATTTGTTCATGAAAACGACGAGACGAGGAACGTTCACCTGGCGAGCGAGAAGGATGTGTTCGCGAGTCTGGGGCATAGGACCGTCAGTAGCGGCAACTACGATGATAGCGCCGTCCATCTGAGCAGCACCAGTAACCATGTTCTTCACATAGTCGGCGTGTCCGGGGCAGTCAACGTGAGCGTAGTGACGGTTAGCAGTCTGATACTCAACGTGAGCAGTGTTGATAGTAATACCACGCTCTTTCTCTTCGGGAGCGTTGTCGATAGAATCGAATGAACGGAGTTCGGAAAGACCTTGCTCAGCGAGCACCTTAGTGATAGCAGCAGTAAGAGTAGTCTTACCGTGGTCAACGTGACCGATAGTACCGATGTTCACATGCGGTTTGGTTCTTTCGAATTTTTCTTTAGCCATAGTTTTGTGCTATTATTTTGAGTTTATTGATATTTTTACCTTCTCGAGGAGAGGGATGAAAGTGGAGCCGATGGCGGGATTTGAACCCGCGACCTCTTCCTTACCAAGGAAGTGCTCTACCCCTGAGCTACATAGGCAAATGTTTTGTTTGAGCGGAAGACGAGGTTCGAACTCGCGACCCTTAGCTTGGAAGGCTAATGCTCTACCAACTGAGCTACTTCCGCGTGGGAGTGGGTGGAGATGGATTCGAACCACCGAAGGCATAAGCCAGCAGATTTACAGTCTGCCCCATTTGGCCACTCTGGTATCCACCCGAGATTTTCGGAGAGCCTCTTGTCGGATTCGAACCAACGACCCCGAGATTACAAATCACGTGCTCTGGCCAACTGAGCTAAAGAGGCTTTTGAAATGGGCTAAACAGTGTTTTAGCGAATTTCGAGTGCAAAGGTATAACTTATTTTTGATGTTTGCAAGCAATCGGTCAAAAAAATTTCATATTTTTTGCTTTATCTTTCCACAAAAGGGGATAAAAGAGTATTTATCGCCTCAAAAGGGGGATAAAAGCAGGTGTAAAATGTCGAAATGACATTATAGCTCGCGGGCACTACTCTACTGTCACAGACTTGGCGAGGTTGCGGGGCATATCGACATCTTTACCCTTGTTGATGGCGATATAGTAAGAGAGGAGCTGAAGAGGCACGGAAGTGATGATCGGCGTCAAGCACTCGGGCATCACGGGCACTTCGAGGACATGGTCGGCCAGGTTGCTGATTACGGTGTCGCCTTCGTTGACGATGGCGAGGATATTTCCGCCGCGAGCTTTGACTTGCTGGACATTGCTGACGATCTTCTCATAGAGGTGGTCTTGGGGGGCTATGATGACGGTGGGCATCTCCTGATCTATCAGGGCGATGGGGCCATGTTTCATCTCAGCGGCAGGATACCCCTCGGCATGAATATATGAGATTTCCTTAAGTTTGAGAGCCCCCTCGAGTGCCACGGGATAGCTATAACCTCGACCGAGGTAAAGGAAATTGCGAGCGTAAGTAAAGATCAGAGAGAGGCGTTCGATTTTGTTGTTAAGTTTGAGCACAGACTCGACATAATCGGGAATTTTAAGGATAGACTTGCCGACTTCAGCTATTTTCTCGGGGCTTAGAGTGCCACGGAGCTGAGCGATAGAGAGGGCGAGGAGAGTGAGCACCATTACCTGGCCGGTGAAGGCCTTGGTGGAAGCGACGCCGATCTCGGGGCCGACATGAATGTAGCATCCGGAGTAAGTCTCGCGAGGGATCGAACTGCCGACCACATTGCTGATGCCGAACACGAAAGCTCCGGCCTCCTTGGCTATCTGGATAGCTGCGAGGGTATCGGCGGTCTCGCCACTCTGAGAGATGGCTATCACCACGTCATCCTTGTATATAATAGGGTTGGAATAACGGAACTCACTTGCATACTCCACCTCTACTGGGATTCGGCACATGTCCTGGAGGAGATAACGACCGAGGAGACCGGCATGCCATGAAGTGCCGCAAGCCACGATGATAATTCGCTTGGCATTAAGGAACTTCTCCTTATTATCATTGACACCGTTAAGGTTGATACGGGTACCATTTTCCACAACTCTACCGCGGATGCAATCACGCAGCGTATCAGGCTGCTCGAAGATTTCCTTGAGCATAAAATGGGGGTATCCACCCTTCTCGAGCTGAGATATAGACATCTCGAGGGTGGTGATATCGATTTCAGCCTCCTCATTGTCGAGAGTAGTGATCTTGAGGGGTTCGCCACGTCGCACTTCGGCGATTTCGCCATCCTTGAGATAGACGCACTCATTGGTATACTCAACGAAAGGAGTAGCATCTGAAGCGAGGAAATACTCACCATCGCCGATACCGATCACCAGAGGGCTGCTCTGGCGAGCAGCGATAATGGTGTCGGGATTATTCTTCTCGACTACAGCTATAGCGTAAGCGCCGACCACCTGGTTGAGAGCCTGACGCACAGCGGAGAGGAGTGAGCAGTTATTGGTGAGGCGGACATACTCGATAAGCTGTGCGAGCACCTCAGTGTCAGTGTCGGAATGGAACTGACAGCCATGTTGGATGAGCGCATCTTTGAGGAGCTTATAATTTTCGATCGTGCCATTATGGACGATAGCGATATTACCATCACCGCTGAAATGGGGATGGGCATTGGTGTCGGATGGTTCGCCATGGGTGGCCCAACGAGTATGGGCGATGCCGACCTTGGCGTCAAGATTCTTATTAGCGCAGAAGGCTTCGAGATTGCTCACTTTGCCTTTGGTCTTGAAGACACTGATATTACCATCACCATCGACCAGCGCCACGCCGGCGCTATCATATCCGCGATACTCGAGACGGTGCAAACCCTTGATCAGGATGTCATAAACATTACCGTCGCCGAGATAACCAACTATTCCACACATAGAAATAAATAGAATTAAAACTAATATCAGGCTATATCAAAATGCCACGAAGAGTGACCAAAATATAGCCAAAAGATATAAAAATCGAACCTGGAACGTTCTTTTAGAAGCAAAAAAACAAATTTAGAGCGCGCTCTTAGTCCGATACAGAATAATATGCAAAATTACAAAAAAAAATCTATCCTCCAAAATAGAGGATAGATTTGATATAAAATGATATGGTTGGAGTTATCAAGCGAGTTCTTTGAGTATCTCTTTGAGGAGTAGATAGAATTGCTCGACGCTCTTGATATTAGACTTCTCTCCCGGCGAGTGAATATCCTTGAGGGTTGGGCCCATACTGATCATATCGAGATAAGGCATTTTTTCGAGGAAGAGGCCGCACTCGAGGCCGGCATGGAGGGCTTCGACCTTGGGGTCTGCGCCGAAGAGTCGATTATAGCACTCCTTAGCGACATTCAGGACTCGGGATTGGGGATTTGGCTCCCAGCCGACATAAGCGTCATCGAAGGCGACGTTAGCACCGATCGATGAGAAGATAGCGCTGACACGATCGGCGATTTCATCACGACGAGAGTCTACCGACGAGCGCTGATGGATGGTGATGAGCGCCACCTTATCGTCGGAGATTTTGACCGAAGCGAGGTTGTCGGAAGTTTCGATTAGTCCCGGGATGGCATGCGACATATTTTGCACGCCATTGGGACAAGCGAAGATGGCCGACACGAGAAGTCTCGCCTGAGCGGGGTCGATGATCTCGGGAACCGGAGCACAAGGCGTGGCAGCGAACGAGAACCCGGGATTTTCGATAACATCGAACTCGGCATGGAGGGTTGTGGAGAAATCAGCAACAGCCTTGGCAAATGCCTCTGCATTCTTGGCATCTACACAGACGCGAGCCACAGCATCGCGAGGGATGGCATTGGCGAGACCGCCACCGGAGAAATCAGCAACTTGTAGGGGTATCGACTGATTGGTTTGCCACAAGAATCGAGCCAACTGGCCATTGGCATTGGCGAGACCCAGGCCGATATCCATGCCGGAGTGGCCGCCACGGAGGCCGCCGAGAGCGACATCGAACCAAGCGACATCAGCGGGAGCAGCCACATACTTCAGTGGGAGCGAGCATTGAGTCACCTTTCCGCCGGCGCAACCGATTACGAGCGAGCCCATCTCTTCGGAATCGAGATTGAGGAGGATTTTACCCTTCACGAAACCCTTTTGGATGCCATTGGCACCGATAAGGCCCTGCTCCTCATCGACAGTGAGAAGAGCCTCAAGAGGGCCATGCACCATATCGGGGTCGATCAGTGCCGCCATGGCAGTGGCACAACCCAGACCGTTATCGCCACCTAAGGTAGTGCCGCGAGCTCTTACCCACTCGCCGTCGACGTATGCCTGTATCGGATCATTGAGGAAATCATGCTCCACATCAGGAGTCTTCTCAGCCACCATATCCTGATGACCCTGAAGGATGATGGTCGGAGCATCCTCATGGCCGGGAGTGGCATGGGCTCTCATCACTACATTGCCAACTTCGTCGGTGTCGACTTCGAGGTTGTGACGATTAGCCCAATCTACGAGGAAAGCCTTCATCTTGTCGAGATGATGGGTCGGGCGGGGCACCTGAGTGATCTCCTCAAAAATGCTCCACACTACTTTAGGATTAAGATCAGAAATCTTCATATATAATAAGGAGAAAAATGTGTTTTGTAATTAAGAAAGTTATTTCTTCTCTTGCGCCTTAAACTTCTGATAAGCGGCAGCCATCTTGGTGTGATAACCGCGACGCTTATAGCTTGCGCCATTGTAACGGCGAGCGAAACTTGACCAATTTTTGGTTTTCAGATCCTTGACCATACCGGTGTTAACGATAAGTCGGGCGAATAGTTCGAGTTGGGCGAACTCTGATTTAGACATCAGATCGACAAACTCGTCAACCGTTTCACAGCCGCAGATCTTATAGTTGAACCCTCCGATTTGGAACATACCCCAGAAAGTGCCCATATTAGCGCCGTCGCAATTTTTCTTGCGATGGGCCACGAGTTGTTGCCACTCGCGAAGACCATATCCGGAGAGACCTTGTGGTACCTTGGCGTTGGGGTCGCCCTTTTTATTTTTAGCCTTATGAGCGTAAGCACGATACATGGAAGCGTCGAAATTGACTAAAGGGACACCCGGGGCGAGAAACCCCTTCATAGTCTTGCCGGCCTCGATCTGGACGACAGCCTTGATGGCAGCCACCTCGACATCGAGTTGACGCGCCACGATCTCGAAATCCTCCTCAGAGAGGCTATCATAGCGGATATCCTTGTCGGCATCAGGGATCGAATCGAGCGGCATATAATTCAGAGCGATCGAATCGAACGGGAGCGGAGCAACAGAGAGGGAAATGGAATCAGTCGGGGCTTGCGGGATCGAGTCAGGCGAAGAAGAAATATTGCTATTGTTAGACTGACCGCAAGCTACTCCTGTCCCCACAAGCGAGGACAGGAGAAGTATTGCGGTAAATTTCATGCTTTAGCTACTTTTTCGAGGATACGGGCGAGATGTTGCCAGAACTTCTCGACAGTGGGGATAAAGAGTTTCTCATCGGGAGAATGGACACCGGTCATGGTAGGTCCGAAGCTGACCATATCGAGGTGAGGATTCTTGGTGAGGAAGAGTCCGCACTCGAGGCCGGCGTGGATAGCCTTGATGGCGGGCTTAACGCCGAAGAGTTCTTCGTAGGCGTCAGCGGCGATCTTCATAATAGGCGACTCCATGTTGGGAGCCCAACCGGGATACCCGTCGCTATGCGACACCTTGGCGCCGGCGAGTTGGAAATGCGCCTCTACCTGGCCGGCGATATCCTCCTTGCGGCTTTCGACAGAAGAGCGCTGAGATGTGGTGATACGCACGATATTGTCGTCGATCATCTTGACAGCGGCGAGGTTGGTCGAAGTTTCGACGAGACCTTCGATGTCGCGGCTCATCGAGTATACGCCGTGAGGTGCGGAATAGATGGCGCGGATCATGGCGAGCGAAGTGCGAGAATCGATGCAATACTCGGGGCGATCGCAAGGTTCGATGACGAACTCCATCGATGGCTCTACACCCTTGAACTCATTTTTGATGTCCTCATAATATTTTTGGAGGTAAGACTTGAGTTCCTCGCTGTGGTCGCTATGGACTCCGAAGAGAGCGTAAGCCTCGCGGGGGATGGCATTGCGGAGGTTACCGCCGGATATTTCAGCCACAGTGATATCCCACTTCTGTGAGCACTCCCAGATGAAGCGTGCGATAATCTTATTGGCGTTGGCGCGGCCGAGGTTGATATCGGAGCCGGAGTGGCCGCCGAGGAGCCCCTTGACAGCTACGCGCATATATACGAAATTTTCAGGGGAGAAGCTGCGTTGATACTCGAAATCGGCAGTAGTGTCGACACCGCCGGCGCAACCCACGAAGATCTCGCCGTCATCCTCAGAGTCCATATTGAGGAGGATGGATCCGGTGATCATACCCTCGCCGAGGTTTTCGGCGCCTTCGAGGCCGATTTCCTCATTTACGGTAAAGAGGGCTTCGAGGGGACCATGCACGAGGTCCGGATCGATCATAGCAGCCATAGCGGCAGCTACGCCGATACCATTGTCAGCGCCAAGAGTAGTGCCGCGAGCTTTCACCCAGTCGCCATCGATATATGTGTCGATGGGGTCGTTCATAAAATCGTGGTTGACATCATTGTTCTTCTCAGCCACCATATCCATGTGACCTTGGAGCACAACTACGGGAGCATTCTCATAGCCGGGAGTGGCGGGGCGACGCATTACGACATTGCCCACGGCGTCGGTCTTGGCCTCAACGCCATGGTCGGCGGCAAACTTGAGGAGGAACGCTCTGATTTTTTCTTCATGGCGTGAAGGACGAGGAACTTTGGTTACTTCATCGAAACACTTCCAGATTAATTCAGGTTTAAGGTCTTTAACTTCCATAATATATAATGATTTAGGGGTTTACACACATAGCGAAGAGTGTCGCATGGAGGTGCGATCAGGCCGCGAAAAAGTGCTCCGGGAGGGGTAAAAAACCGGTCGACGGCTCACAAATTCCCCAAAGTTAACAAAATATTTGCATATAACGTTACGAATTAAGAAAAAATCACTAAATTTGCGGATAAAACGTGGAATGGTCTGTCCATATCAGCCACCAACCAAGTATCGCGGCATGAAATTGACGATATTGATAATACTGCTTGTAGGCATCTCGATAGCGCTGATGTATATCGGCGGGCTACGGGGGTCGCGGCGGCATGGCTGTGGACACCATCATCAAGTCAAACAGAAAGAAAAATAAAAAATATAACCCCATAACATGAAGAAAATAACGCGTAACATTGCGATGATAGCTATCGTAGCCCTCTCGGCAGCCACTGTGCTATCATGCAACGACACAGAGAAGA
Organism: Lepagella sp.; assembly: GCA_051878555.1. Classification (GTDB taxonomy): domain Bacteria; phylum Bacteroidota; class Bacteroidia; order Bacteroidales; family Muribaculaceae; genus Lepagella. The sequence goes on from JBJEKI010000059.1 coordinate 43,963, forward strand.
AAGAGGCAACACCCGCCAAGGCAAAGACCGAGGCCGGCAAGTCCTCAAGCAACCTCCCCAACTATCGTTATGTCGATCTCGACACCATCTTGAGCCGCTATAACCTGGCTAAAGACTACAACGAAGAGATGCTCCGACTTCAGAACAACGCCGAGAGTCAAATGAAGCAGCATCAGACCAAGATACAAAACTTTGCCACCAGCATCCAGAACAAGATGCAGAACAACGGCTATCTGTCGGAGGCATCATACAAGCAAGATGAGCAGAAATATATGTCGATGCAGAATGACGCACAGCGCAGCATGCAGAATCTGCAGAACAACATAGCGCAGGCAGCCGACCAGGCACAAAAATGCATCAACGACTCGATCAATGCCTTCATCCAGGAATATAACAAGACCAGAGGGTATGATGCAATCCTCTTCAAGGCAGCCACACTCTATATCAATCCGGAGCTTGATATCACCAACGAAGTAGTGGAGGGACTCAATGCCCGCTACAACAAGGTGAAGAAATAATATATAAGCAAACATCAATAAGGGGCTGTGTCAGAGAGGGAACGAATGGCACAGTCCCTTATGTATATAATTAGAGAGCATCCCTAATAAAAGATGATAGAAGATAACATAATCAATAAAGAAGAGAACGAAAAGACGGTGTTGGTGGGACTGACCACCCGCGAGCAGAACGAGGCGAAGACTGCGGAATATCTCGACGAGTTAGCCTTCTTGGCGGAGACTGCGGGAGCGGAGCCTATGGCACGCTTCACTCAGAAGATCGAATATCCGAATCCTCGCACCTATGTGGGCACGGGGAAACTCGAAGAGATCCGCCAATATGTTGAAGACAACGAGATAGGACTGGTGATCTTCGACGACGAACTGAGTTCGAAGCAGGTGGCCAACATCGAGAAAGAGCTGAAAGTCAAGATCCTGGATCGCACGAGTCTGATCTTGGACATCTTCGCCAAGCGAGCCCAGACGGCGACGGCACGCACGCAGGTGGAATTGGCACAGTATCAATACTTATTGCCGCGCCTCACCCGCATGTGGACACACTTGGAGCGCCAGCGAGGTGGTATCGGTATGCGCGGACCGGGTGAGACCCAGATTGAGACCGACCGTCGTATCATCCTCGACAAGATCTCGCGCCTCAAAGAGGAGTTGGTGGCGATCGACAAGCAGAAAGTGGTGCAGCGCAAGAATCGCGGCAAGCTAACCCGCGTGGCATTGGTGGGATATACCAATGTAGGCAAGTCCACTCTGATGAACCTGCTGAGCAAGAGCGAAGTCTTCGCCGAGAACAAGCTCTTTGCCACCCTCGACACGACGGTGCGTAAGGTGGTGATTGAGAATCTCCCCTTCTTGCTGTCAGACACCGTGGGATTTATCCGCAAACTACCCTCACACCTGGTGGAATCATTTAAATCGACCCTCGATGAGGTGAGAGAGGCTGACGTGTTGGTGCATGTGGTGGATGTGAGTCATCACAACTTTGAAGAGCAGGTCGAGGTGGTGAATAAGACACTGAGCGAAGTATGCGACTCGGGGAATAAGCCTATGATTATGGTATTCAACAAGATTGATGCCTTCAGCTATACCCCCAAAGATCCCGACGATCTGACACCGCGGACACGCGATAACATCTCACTCGAAGAATTCGAGAAGATGTGGATGGCGAAGATGGAAAACAACTGTGTGTTCATTTCCGCCAAAGAGCGACTCAATATAGAGAAGTTAAAAGCGTTATTATATCAGAAGGCAAAAGAGATCCACACGGCGCGATTCCCCTACAACGACTTTCTCTATCAGATATATGATGAGACCGGTGAGGGATAAAGCATACCATAGGAAATAAAATTGTTATAGCCGACGGCAAAAAAATAAGGAAATGGAAGGGAATGATCTACGGAGACGCCCCATCGAATGGTGGGAGCGACAGGAGTTGGAGAGTCATGGATGTTACTCACCCGACTGGAGTGGTATACGCGTGTGTGATGCCACCGACTTGTCGCGAGTGCGCAATGTCAAATTCGTGGGAGCCGTGTCACTTGGCGCTCTCGGAGGGGAACACGGAGGCTGCATCGAAGATGCCTGCTTGGAAAATTGTGTTGTGGGCAACTATGTAGAGATCCGCAACATCGGCATGCACATCAAAGAGTGTATCATCGGCGACGGGGCACGAATCTGCAACACCGCTCTGATTGAGTTTGAGCCGGAATCGCTCTGTGGCTTAGGCCTTGAGGTGAATGTGCTTGACGAGTCGGGGTCGCGTCCGGTGACCATCTATCCGGGACTGAGTGCCCAGGCGGCACTGCTGATGGCACGCATGCCGAAATGGAATGAGCGTCACTTCAAGCCGATTATAGAGACATATCTTGAGAATCAGCAGCCGCTCCATAAGATCGGCGACAACTCTGTGGTGATCAACTGCGGGCAGATCGTCAACGTGATCATCGGCGACGAAGTGAGGGTGGAGGGTGCGAAATCGCTCCACACCGGCATGATAGTGAACAATGCCGCACCTGGCAAATGCATGGCATACGTTGGCAATAACGTTGATGCCGAGGGCTTTATCATCGAAGATGGCAGGGTAGACTCGGGAGCAATCATCCGTAATTGCTACGTCGGTCAGGGCGCAATGGTAGAGAAGGGATTCTCTGCCCACGACTCGCTGATCTTCGCCAACACGACGTTGGAGAATGGGGAGGCATGTGCCCTCTTCGCCGGTCCCTACACGGTGAGCATGCACAAATCGTCGCTGCTAATCGGTTGTCAGACCTCCTTCATGAATGCCGGCAGCGGCACGAATCAGAGCAACCACATGTATAAGTTGGGGCCTGTGCATTGGGGGCTCTTGGAGCGAGGTGTCAAGACGAGTTCGGCATCCTACCTGATGCTTGGAGCGAAGATCGGCGCCTTCTCCCTGCTAATGGGGCAACATAAGACCCATCCCGACTCATCGGAATTTCCCTTCTCCTATCTATTTGGCGACGAGAAGGGGGCTACGGTGGTGGTGCCGGGAGTGATGTTGCGGAGTTGCGGACTGCTGCGGGATGAGAAGAAATGGCCCAACCGCGACCGACGTCAGAAGCGCTATATGCGCTTGCACGATCGCATCATCTACGACGTGTTGAATCCTACTACTATCGACAAGATGTTGACCTCGTCGGAAGTAATCGAAAAGCTCTTGCAGCGGCCGGCAGACGATGATCATTATATCCGCTATCGCGGTATGAAATTCACTCGAGCCTCCTTGGAGCGAGCCCGCAATCTCTATAAACTTGCCATCTACAAATACCTTTCACTCCATGAAGTCGAATGGAGTGCAAAGAGTGTAGGAGAGAGAGAAGAGAGAGCGGAGTGTGGAGAGACTCAATCTGTTACGGATGTATATGAATGGGTGGATATCGCCGGGCTGCCAATGCCACGCCCCATGTTGCAGCTGGCACTTGAAGCGACATCGCTCGAAGAGATCGAAAAAATTTTCAGCGATGCCTTCGACACCTATCGCGAGCAAGAGACGCAATGGATCGACTCACGCATCCCCGAGCCATGGCGACGCACCAAAGAGGTCATCGCCGACTATGCCCGTGAATTTGACAAGATGGTAGAAGAAGACCGCGCCCACTATCTCGAAGACCTGAACGCCCAAAACGAAATGCTCGCACTATAAGAGCGCGTTCCTTAATTCTCAAACTTCACATAGCAAAAAAAGTAAGGAGCTGTGTCAAATCAGGACACAGCTCCTTGCCTTTTTTGGTCTTTTATTGAATCGTTTTGCGATCAGATTGCATGGAGGTCGTTGTTACTTGGAGAAGGCGGCGAGGGCGGCACGGATTGTGGTGAGCTTCTCTTCGGCATCCGACTTCTTCTTTCGTTCGATGGCAACTACAGCCTCGGGGGCGTTGGCGACGAAGCGCTCGTTAGCGAGCTTCTTCTCGACTCCGGCGAGGAACTTGGTGTAGTATTCGAGATCCTTATTGAGTTTGGCGATCTCTTCTTCGACATTGACCTTATTGGCGAGGGGCACGGAGTATTCCACCTTGCCGACGATGAAGCCGGCGGCAGTGGCGCTCTTCTCCTCCACTTCTACGATGTCGGAGATATTTCCCATCTTGACGATGATGGCATCGAGAGCATGGTCATGCTGACGGCCGACATTTAGTTCGAGGGCTTCGCGCTGAGGCAGCTGTTTCTGTTTGCGGACAGTGCGGATACCAGCCACAACCTCCTTGACATGTTCGAAGGCGGCGATTAGACTCTCGTTATACTCACCCCACTTGGGGAGCTGAGCATACATAATGCTTTCGCCATCCTTGCGCTCAGCGAGATGCTGCCAAAGCTCCTCAGTGATGAAAGGCATAAAGGGATGGAGCAGACGGAGCAACGAGTCGAAGAAACGAATGGTAGCATCGTAAGTAGCGCGGTCGATCGGCGAGCCGTAAGCCGGCTTCACTACTTCGAGGAGCCACGAAGAGAACTCATCCCAGAAGAGGCGATAGACAGCCATCAGAGCCTCCGAGATGCGGAACTTGCTCATCAAATCGTCCATCTCCGCCATGGTCTGTTGAAGTTTGGCGTCAAACCACTCCACGCCGAGACGTGCCGACTCAGGCTGAGGGATATCGGCAACTTCCCAACCCTTGATCAGGCGGAAAGAGTTCCAAATCTTATTGCAGAAATTGCGCCCCTGCTCGCAGAGGGTATCGTCGTAGATGATATCGTGGCCGGCGGGAGCGGCGAGCATGATACCCATGCGGACGCCATCGGCGCCAAACTTATCAATCAGCTCGAGGGGATCGGGAGAATTGCCGAGCGATTTCGACATCTTACGACCCAACTTATCGCGGACGATACCGGTGAAATAAACATTGCGGAAAGGCATCTTGCCGGCGAACTCATATCCCGCCATGATCATACGCGCCACCCAGAAGAAGATGATATCGGGGGCTGTAACGAGGTCGGCAGTGGGATAATAATACTTGAACTCCTTATTATCGGGATCGAGGATACCGTTGAAGAGTGAGAGTGGCCAGAGCCAGGAAGAGAACCATGTATCGAGGCAATCCTCATCGCGACGGAGGTCGGCGATAGTGAGGTCATGGTTGCCGCTCTTCTCGATGGCGAGTTCGAGAGCCTTCTGATCATTTTCAGCTACGACGAATCCGCCGTCGGGGAGGTAATAAGCCGGGATGCGGTGACCCCACCAGAGCTGGCGCGAGATACACCAATCCTTGATATTGGTCATCCAGTGACGGTAGATATTTTTGAACTTGGCGGGGACGTATGCGATCTCATCATCCTCGACAGCCTTGAGAGCGGGGCGTGCGAGAGACTCCATCTTGACGAACCATTGCATGGAGAGTTTCGGCTCGATTACGACGTCGGTACGCTCCGAGTGACCCACCTTGTTGACATAATCTTCGACCTTCTCGACGAGGTCGGCAGCGGCGAGATCTTCCATGATCTTCTTGCGGACATCGAAGCGATCCATGCCGATATACATACCGCCGGCTTCGGAGATGGTGCCATCATCGTTGAAGATATCGATGGAGGGGAGGTTATATTTATCGCCGAGCATATAGTCATTGACGTCATGTGCGGGAGTCACCTTGAGGCAACCGGTACCGAACTCCATTTCGACATACTCATCCATGATGATAGGCACGGCACGACCTACGAGAGGCACGATGACACGCTTACCCTTGAGCCAGGAATAGCGGGGATCGTTGGGGTTGACACATACGGCGGTATCGCCCAGGATAGTTTCGGGGCGAGTTGTGGCGACGATGATATAACGATCGTCATCCTCCACCTTATAGCGAAGATAGAAGAGTTTGCTTTGCTCCTCCTTATAGATTACCTCCTCATCGGAGAGGGCTGTAAGCGCCTTGGGGTCCCAGTTTACCATACGGACACCGCGATAGATCAAGCCCTTGTTGTAGAGGTCGCAGAAGACGCGGATCACGGATGCAGAGCGGGTCTCATCCATGGTGAAGGCTGTGCGATCCCAGTCGCAAGAGGCGCCGAGCTTGCGGAGCTGTTGGAGGATTATACCTCCATACTTATTGGTCCAATCCCAGGCATGAGTGAGGAACTCCTCACGAGAGAGGGAATGCTTATCGATACCCTCCTTGGCGAGCTTAGCCACTACCTTGGCCTCTGTAGAGATGGCGGCATGGTCGGTGCCGGGAACCCAGCAAGCGTTCTTGCCGGTCATACGGGCACGGCGCACCAGGATATCCTGAATAGTATTATTCAGCATGTGGCCCATGTGTAGCACGCCGGTGACATTAGGGGGTGGAATCACTACGGTATAAGGTTCACGATCATCGGGGGTGGAATGGAAGAGTCCATGATTCACCCAATACTCATACCACTTATCCTCAACATCTTTAGGATTGTATATGGTAGCTAAATCATTCATAAGTCGAAAAGTTCAAAAATACCCACAAAGTTAGTAAAAAAAAGTAAAACCCGCAAAAAGCGCCCCCCATACTTGTGGTAACTCGGTGATT
>JBJEKI010000060.1:0-3424 GCA_051878555.1 Lepagella sp.
TTTTTTGCTTACACGTGTACGCTCGAGGTTTCAAGTTTTATCGGACAGCAATAATATTGAACATCATTTTACGTTAAATATATTCTTGCTAAATATGTTTTTCTTCTGTGCAGTCGAAAAATCTAATTTCTCTTGCAAAAATACGATTATTTTTTTTATATTTGCAAACAAAAAAGCGAGAAATGTTAATTTTTTTAATGCTTTTTTATAATTCAAATAACATCAGTACTAAAGTATCTGATTTATAATGAGGAGCTTTGGCTGTTTTTAACTTTTTAAATTTTTATTCATTATGAAGATCACCAGATTTATCGCTTTGTCGTTATTGGGCGTATTCCTTGTCTCTTGCCATGACGATAATCAGCCCGAAACACCCGGTATGAAGACATCCGGATGGGAGAGCTTTGTAGGGGAACATTTTACCAGCGAAACTGACCAATTCTATTGGACACAACATATAGAAGATGATTATGGATATGGTGAAGATCGTAAAATACCCCTCGATAAGGGTCAATTTGTCGAGTTTTTTGATCTTACCGATTCCCAAATCTCTATAAAATATGGCAATGAGGATAGGGAGTATTATAACTTGGCTGAAGCTACCGCCAATACTATTGACCAGAATATAGCATGCCCTTATCCATTTTTGGGAATCACACAAACCATTGAACTTCCACTGATATTCAGTTCTGAACCGACTGACTCTTACTGCCATTTCAGAGGCGAATATTCCGATGATTACGGTTTCAAGTATTCAATCCAAGGAAAGATATATACGTTGCTGACCATCGGAAGAAGCCGCAGTTATGAATCTCCTTTCCCTCGGTTGAGAAAGAAGATATGCGAATCTGTTGAATCTTATAAGATTATGAACTTGGAGGCTGCTCCCTCCGATTTTGACAAGACTGCATTGAAGAGCAAAACCTCTCCGATGATTATCCGATGGAGTAGCTCGGCATGGAAGGGTGAGGTGGCTTCACTGATACCGGATACCTCCGATTTCTTACAACTGTTGTTGGGCATACCTTTCTTACATCATGATGACTATATCATAAAATCAAAGGATAACATCGAGAAAATTTCTATCACCGAACTTCTAAGCAGTTATTTCCCCGGAGCCACTCAAAGGTCAGTGACAGAATATCGAAAGGATTTGCCTACATGGAATTTTTATGACACAGAGATTTCTTTGGGATTTAAAGATGATGTTGTAACCATATCAAATATTGCTGATAATAAGATGTGTGTTATGATTGATCCCAAGCAGTTTGTCGGCAATGCCAAGTATGCTAAGGGTAAACTGTTCTATGCCAACATCCTCCGCTCGCTTCTTTCAGAAGAGAAGTGTCATTTCGAGATGCAATATCAGTTGATCGATTGCGATTTCAATGACAAGAACCAGGAGCGCGAGTTCCACATGACTCTCACGGATTCGCAACACTCCCGCAATATCATGGAGTATGTGATCCTCCCGCTCCTCATCGAGAACAGGGAGGCAATCAAGGACTACATCCGCCAAGATGCAGAACTTTCTCAGCACACCGACGTGCTTTGCTCGGCAGTAGACCATCTCGAAGAAATCTACGCCGGCACCACCGACCTGACCCTCGGCTATCGCCTCGTCGAGAATCAATGGCATTGCCCCGATCTTACCCGCTGATAACTCGGACGGTGATGCGGCTCTTCCCTGGATTATTACGGTAAGAGCGCATAATTCTCTAATTTTCTTGGCAAAATGTTTGTTATATTAAACAATTTAAAGTATCTTTGTTTTCAATAATATACAACACATGGGCAAGAATACATTTGGCAAGATGATGCCGAGGAAATTGACACAGCATCTGGAGCTTATGGGCGAACAGATTATGCTGGCTCGCAAGCGACGGCATCTTTCGATGCAGGATATAGCTGACAGAGCTACTGTGACACGTCTGACAGTATCAAAAGTGGAACATGGAGACCCTACTGTGTCCATGGGGATTTATGCGCGCATACTCTTTGCGCTTAATTTGGAAAAAGACATCACCTTGATAGCAGCTGATGATCCCCTTGGCAGGCAGCTTCAGGACGCAGAACTCCTCCGACGATGAAAAGAATAACGGTATACGCAGATTTTGACTTCCTTACGACTCCACAAGAGATAGGAATTTTAGGCTATGAGCGTGTTCGTGGCAAAGACCATTTCGTCTTTGAGTATTCACGTGAATGGCTCAAAAAGCATGGGGGTATTATCTTGAGTGGAGATTTGTTAAACATACCATTATTGCAGCATCCACGTGCCAATGATAGTGTTTTCGGTTTCGTCAAAGATTCATTCCCCGATAGATGGGGGCGTTTGTTGCTTGACCGAAGAGAACGCTTGATGGCACGGTCGGAAGGAAGAACAAAGCGAATGCTCACCAATTATGACTATCTTATTGGTATCGAGGATTTCACACGCATGGGTGGCTTACGTTACAAAAGTGATGAGACCGATGACTATATCAATGCAAGCGCAAAATACCACGTTCCTCCTATTGAAAGTCTAAGAGCATTGTGCGACGCTTGTCATGAGATAGAGTTGGCGGAAGAACGCAACGAATTGCCCGAGCAACGTTGGCTTGATCAGTTGATCGACCCGGGATCTTCGTTAGGTGGCGCTCGTCCTAAAGCTAATGTCATTGATGCTGATGGCAAACTCTATGTAGCCAAGTTCCCCTCAAAATATGACTTGGATAATACAGAACTTATCGAGCACTTCTCCCATAAATTGGCGGCAACAGCAGGTATCAACGTAGCTAAAACAGCTACAATAAAGATTTCAAAAGGCCGAGACTTATTGCTTTCAGAGCGGTTCGATAGATCTTCCGAAGGGAAACGCATACATTTTGCTTCTGCCATGTCGTTGCTTGGCCTTGACGATGGAGCCGGCAGTAATACAGGGAATGGCTATCTTGATATTGTAGATTTCATCCTCCAAGGTTGCGTAGATGTCGAGAAAAATTTAAGAGAGCTCTACCGTAGAGTTGCATTCAACGTAATGTTTGGCAACACAGATGATCATTTTCGCAATCATGGGTTTCTGCTTACACCAAAGGGTTGGACCCTATCGCCGGCATACGACATAAATCCCGGAGCAAAGAGTTATCAATGCCTGCTTATAGACCAATACACGGAAGAGTCAAACATCCACGCATTGCTATCCGCTTGCAATAGCTATATGCTTGAACATCAAGAAGCAGTAGGGATTATAGAGGAGGTGCGCGGGGCTATCAAAGACTGGCGCAAGACAGCAACAGCCATGCAGATCCCCACGAAAATACTTGAACCATATCACATAAGATGGGATAATTTATAGCCGGCACCACCGAGCGGACCCTCGGCTATCGCCTCATCGAGAACCAGTGGGACTGATGATCCAGTCGGTGATGGTGTGGCTCTCGGT
>JBJEKI010000061.1:0-3416 GCA_051878555.1 Lepagella sp.
TGCTCAAAAATATCCGCCTCTACGACCCAAAAAATTTAAGGAACGCGCTCTTAACAATATATTACGTTGCAAATATAACAAAAAATTCCTTGAATAGCATCAATTTATATAAGATTTAATCGATTTTTATTATTTCACAATAATTCATACGTTTTCACTACTTTTTTTCTAACTTTGCAACGGTTTTCTGAATCTTCGTTACTATTTTTCTGAATCTTCGGATATGAGTAGCAAAAGCAAGGCACGTTATCATATTTTGGCGATATTGGCGGTGATGATCTGGGGGACTACGTTTGTCGCCACCAAGATGTTGATTTCGGTGGGGTTACACCCTACGGAGATCTTCATCTATCGGTTTGTCATCGCATATATATGCATACTCTTTATGGCACGAGGGAGGCTGTGGTCGGATTCATGGCGCGATGAAGTGCTCCTCTTCTTCGCCGGCATCACCGGCGGTTCTCTCTATTTCATCACGGAGAATACCGCCTTGCAATATACTCAAGCCATCAATGTGGCGATGATCATCAGCGGCACACCGTTGCTGACGACCTTGCTTGCCATGGCGATTTTCAAGAGCGAGAGAACCCGCAGTCCTCGGCGCATTATCGCCGGCAGTGTCATCGCCCTCGTCGGTGTATTGGTGGTGATCTTCAATGGTGGCGAAGCGTTGGAGTTCAATCTTTTGGGCGACATACTCACACTTGCCGCCGCCCTCTCCTGGGCTGTGTATAGCATCCTGCTAAAGGTGCTGGGAGTGCGCTATTCCGCCCTCTTTATCACTCGCAAGGTCTTCGCTTACGGTTTGCTCTCGATGCTCTTGTGGCTTCCGATTCATCCGACACCCTTCTCTTTCGAGCGCCTTGCTCGTCCCGAGGTGTTGGGAAATATACTTTTCCTCGGGGCATTGGCATCGATGCTCTGTTTCGCTATCTGGAGTGCCGTCGTGAAGCATTTGGGCACGGTGAAGTCTACCAATTACATCAATCTCAACCCTATCGTCACCTTTATCTCGGCATATATTTTCTTGGGAGAGGTTATCACACCGCTATCATTCGTCGGAGCAATCGCCATCATCGGCGGCGTCTACATCATCGAGCGATAAGAGAGTCGAGCTTGTTATCAAGGTTCTATGCCGATGGCTGTCAGGACTCTGCCGGAGTTTATGCCGAGACGGCGGGCGGAGAAGAAGTGATTGGTGTCGCAACGTGTGCAGAGGTTGCTCCGAGTGATTCGTTCGTTGTCAATGCCGATGGTTTCGAGAGTTGTGATGTTAGCCGCAACGAGGTCGAGGTGTCCTTTACCCTTGGCGGAATCGATGGTGGAGATGCGTTCCATCGGGAAGTCAGCGGCGCCAAACTCCTCGATTAGTTCCATACCCACCTCATAGCAATCGCGGCATATAGCCGGGCCGAAGATCACCTCTATATCAGAAATTTGGGCACCCTTGGCAATCATTATGTCGATGGTGGGCGTCAGTATGCGGCTGAGTGTGCCGCGCCATCCGGCGTGGACTGCAGCGATGACACCATGTTGGCGGTCGAAGAGCAGGATCGGGACACAGTCGGCGGTGAATATGCCGATATATATCCCGGGGGTGTCGCAGACCAGGGCATCCCCCTCTACCCTACCCTTCACATCGAGGGCATCGACGACATGACAGCTGTGCACCTGTCGCAGAGTAACGAGATGATCAGAGGGGATGTCGAGCTGCCGGCAGAGTTCTTGGCGGCAAGCGGCAACATGATCGGGGTTGTCGCCGACATAGTCGCAGCAGTTGAACGCCGAGTAGGGATCGCCATCTGCATCACCGCGAAGAGTGGTGAAAGCATCGACTTTGCAACCTTCTACTTGCTCCCCGGCATAAAGACGAAGTAAACGGCAGCTATCAGACATAAGAAGGCGGCAATATGATTCCATTGAAGTCGTTCGCCGCCCAGGAAGAAGGTGGCGATAACGGTGAAGACGGTGAGGGTGATAACCTCCTGAAGCACTTTGAGTTGCATAAGACTCATCGGGCCGCCGTTGCCGACATAACCGATACGATTGGCAGGCACCATAAAACAATACTCGAAGAAGGCGATGCCCCAAGAGAGGAGTATCACACCGATCAGAGGCCAATGGCGCGTGGCGCCCGTGGCTTGCAATTTCAGGTGGCCATACCAAGCAAATGTCATAAACGTGTTGGACACCACCAACAGCAAAATAGTAGTTAACCAAGCCGGCATAACAAACAAATTAAACAGGGTGCTCAAAGAGCGCGACAAAAAAACGATGCAAAAATAGCAAAAAAGGCTGAAGCAAACAAAAAAAACAAAGAACTTATCATTTGAATTTACCATCTGATTCACCCGATTTACTGATTCTTTTTGCTACGCGGCATGGAGATTTGTAAACCACGGATTGTTCGGATTTGCGCGGAACTTTGCTGCGCGTCGATAGTAGGGTGTGCGGAGCCAACTCAGGCAAATCAGGTCAATCTGTGGTTAAGGAATGCGCTCTTAGGACGGAAACTTGTCTATGATGTTCGATGAAAACGTTGTAATAATATTTGGAATTCTCGAATGTAATTATTATTTTTGCCAAATATAAAGTTGAACTTTAAATTTGCCCAATCAATGACTAATGCTTTGATACACAGAGAAATGTCAGACTATCTATCCGACATGTTTCACTATCTACCTGTGAAGAGGAATTAGAATGGCAATAATTAGAATTAATTTTTTCATTTTGTTTAAGTTATTAAGTTATTAAGTAGTATTTTTATGAATGAGTTGGGAGATGGTCGTAGTGGACGCTATGTGTATCGCACATATTTTGGTTGGGATTAATAGTGGTCTTTGCCGTCGCAGACGCCGCATGTGCCTTTGCCATCACACACGTTACATCTGTGGGTGTATTTTGATTTGCTCACTACTGAGTTGGCTCCCCAGTCATATACCTTGCCGGCTCCGCCACAGCTCTTGCATTTCCCGGAGCCACCGCATCTGCTACATTGTCTGCTCGATGAACTACTCGATGAGCTACTTCTTGTTGATGAATATGATGATGTCCCGGTGTTGGCGTAGGCATATCCGCCATACGAGGGCGTCGTTACGCCTGTCAGCCCTAAGGCTATACCCTCCCAAACAGATGGACTGCAAGATGTTAGAGTCATGGTGGCAAGTATGCACACGAGAATTTTAGCGATAGACTTCGAAGTGCGATTTTTCAATGATGATAGAAGTTTCATTGGGTTTTACCCTGGTTCGTGTCGGGCGCAACTTTTAGGTTAGTTATTTTGACCTCTATGATGGCCCGATAGGATATGTAACCCACATTTGCAAAAAAATTTTAACCCAAAAGTAAGAGCGCGTTCCTTAATTTTTTTGGGCCGTAGAGGTCGTAGCCTTGAGTCGATTTTGATTACTTGCTGT
>JBJEKI010000062.1:0-3409 GCA_051878555.1 Lepagella sp.
TTGCTGTAAGGAGCATACGCACGTATGTGACTGAAAGCAAGTGATCAAAAGCGGTCAAGGATACGACCCCTACGACCCCAAAAATTTAAGGAACGCGCTCTAAGCCTACGGTTAAAATACGGGCATCTGCCAAATGAAGCCGATCTGGAAGCGGTCGGTGTTATAGTTCTCGGCACCAAATGCTTTGCCCTTGGCTGTGTAGAGGTAGCTCCGACCGATGTAGGTGGCGAAGAAGTGGAGGTTGCGATCTTTGAAAGGATAGTATTCCACGCCTCCCACATATCCCAAGGCGGTGCGATATTTTCCCTTGGTAAGTGTCACCGTCCCCTGGTCTTCCAGTATCGACATGGTGTTGGTGCGATAGACTCCCTCATTTTCATACATAAGTTTGGCGAATACGTTCCATGCCGGATGGAAGTGATAGTTGCCTCGCAATACGAACGACATTATCTCCGTCTTGGCTGCCTTGCGATCCCAGCCGTCGGGCGATACGATGCCGGTGATGATACCCTTGCGATCCACCCCCTCGCGGGTATACATCCAGTCGAGGAAGATCTCCGCATTATGGTTGATCTTAAACTTATTGCCCAAGGCGAAATACCATAGATGACTCCCCCGCGTTTCACTCATATATGTCGACGACCAGCGGGTGGAGAAGATGTCGCCGAAATTGCCGTTCCAGTTAAGCGTGTAGACCATCGGCATCTTCGACTTCTCGTATGCACCATACATCTGCTCCGACTTCTCTGTGAAGGCGTTGAGCATCTGCGCCTGAAATTGATGATTCTTGTTCAGGGTGTATGACACGTTGATGCCGGTCAAAAAACAGGTCATATATTCGATCATATCGCAATATTGATAGATCTCGATAGGGTTGTAGTCGAACTCATAGCCGCCATAGACCGTGCATTGCTTGCCGAGGAAAAGTCCCCACTTGCCGAACTTCAGACCGATGCCGGCGATGTCGATGCTCTTCAGAAGTCCATCGATGTTTTCGTTGGGGTTATGACTTGAAGAGACTTTGTGACGATAGCGATAACTCAGCCAGTTGTTGATGTCGCCCTTCATCTCGATGCGAAGGTCTTGGAATTTGAATTTTCCTTCGTCGAACTTCCCGTCGGTCCATGATGCGTCAAAATCGGCATGCATATTAAGATAGAGGTTGAACTTGTCGGTCTTCTTCTTGACCTTGAAGATGTCTTCGACCAGGGAGTTCTCATCTTCGGTGCGGAAGTCGTTGATGGTCTCTTGCTGAGCCATGGCATACTGCGGATAGAGCAATCCGAGTGCGACCAATGCCGGTAGGAGTTTTTTCATGTGTCAGATCGTTTTGTTGTGACGACACCCTTTTTGTGGCGTCGAATTTTGTGGTATTAGATTTAATGACTATATTTGCGGACTATTTGTGCGAAGAGCACTCCATATCCGCAAATTTTTTGCAAATATACCTTAAATTTATAACCAAAAAAAATTTTTTTATATCCATGGAACACAATTGTTGCAACAATTTTCGTGTTGAGAGCGATCTTTTGGGCGAAATGAATGTGCCCGAGTCAGCTCTTTATGGCGTTCAGACCTTGCGAGGCGTAGAGAATTTCTCTATCAGCAAGTTCCGCCTTTGTGACTATCCGGAGTTCGTCAAAGGCTTGGCTATCACTAAGTTGGGAGCCGCTATGGCCAACTATGAACTCAATCTTCTCACTCGCGAGCAGTATGAAGCTATCGCTCAGGCTTGCCGTGAGATCATGGAGGGACAGCACCTCGAGGAGTTCCCCGTAGATATGATTCAGGGTGGCGCCGGCACTTCTACCAATATGAATGCCAATGAGGTGATCGCCAACCGCGCCCTCGAGATTATGGGTCACAAGAGAGGCGAGTATATATATTGCTCTCCCAACGACCATGTCAATCGCAGTCAGTCGACCAACGATGCATATCCCACCGGCATCCACTTGGGTCTCTATTTCGCATATCTCCGCTTCAAGGAACATTATATCCGTCTGATCGAAGCTTTCCGCGCCAAGGGTGAGGAATTCAAGGATATCGTCAAGATGGGTCGTACTCAGCTTGAGGATGCCGTGCCGATGACTTTGGGTCAGACTTTCAATGGCTTCGCTTCGGTGCTCGAGGATGAAATCAAACATCTCGATGAGGCTGCCGCCGATCTGCTTGTGGTGAACATGGGCGCCACTGCCATCGGTACCGGCATCTGCGCCGAACCTGGCTATGCCGAGAAGTGTGTGGCTGCTCTCGCCAAGATCACCGGCTGGAATATCACCCTGGCTCGCGACCTGGTCGGCATCACTTCCGACACTTCCGCTATGGTGGGCTATGCTTCGGCTCTGAAACGTATCGCCACTAAGGTTAGCAAGATCAGCAACGACCTCCGTCTCCTCGCCAGCGGCCCCCGCTGCGGTTTGGGCGAAATCAACCTCCCCGCACGTCAGCCCGGCAGCTCTATCATGCCAGGTAAGGTCAACCCCGTTATCCCCGAGGTCATGAGCCAGATCTGCTTCAAGGTCATCGGTAATGATATGTGTGTCACTATGGCTTCCGAGGCTGCTCAGATGGAGCTCAACGCCATGGAGCCTGTCACCGCTCAGTGCAATTTCGAATCTGTCGATATCCTGATCAATGGCTTCGAAACTCTCCGCGTCAACTGCGTCGAGGGTATCACTGCCAATGCTGATCGCTGCCGCGAGTATGTTCACAACTCTATCGGCATCGTTACAGCTCTCAACCCTGTGATCGGCTATAAGAACTCTACTAAGATCGCCAAGGAGGCTATCTCCACCGGCCGCAGCGTCTACGACCTCGTGCTCGAACATGGCATCTTGAGCAAAGAAGACCTCGACACTATTCTCGCACCCGAGAATATGATCCGTCCGGTCAAGCTCGACATAAAACCTCTGAAGTAATAGCTTCGGTAAGGTTCGCTGTTTATTGAGAGGGGGTGAGTCAAATCGCAATTTGACCCACCCCCATTCTATATGTAGGGGTATAAAAAAATTGATTGTCATCCCGACAACCAATCTTGCGTTAACCTTAAAATCTAATACCATGAAAAACTCAATGCAAAAGTACAAAACATTTTTAAAACAATGTTGTAAAACATAAAATATTTTTTCAAAATTAACGCAAATTAACAAAAGAATTGAAATAAATTGTAAAATTATAATATTTTAAATAATAAAATAGGTGCTAATTACAAAATTTGCGAATACAATTATTTCTTACTATCTTTGCAATTATAGTTAAAAGAATTCTTAAAAGTAATGAGTGCTATTTAGAGCGCGTTCCTTAATTTTTTTTGGGTCGTAGAGGCGGATATTTTTGAGCAGATTTTGAAAGTCACAGCGGGCGCAATGCGTGCATTGTAACCGATGCGAGTTTCGAAATATGCCAAAAA
>JBJEKI010000063.1:0-3341 GCA_051878555.1 Lepagella sp.
GAATGGGTGTTTTTCAGCGAGAAAAACACCCATTTTGACCCATAGGCCTTTTTTTATTATGGAACAGGCTCTTAGAGCGGGTTATGAGATGAGGATGGTGGGGTTTATTAGGAATACTTGTTCGGAGGCACGGGTTATGGCAGTGTATAGCCAGCGGTAGAAGTCGGCACCCATTGAGTCGGGATTGATGCCACCCATGTCGATATAGACGTGTCGCCATTGGCCACCTTGCGCCTTGTGGCATGTGACACAATAGGCATACTTCACTTGCAGGGCATTGTAATAGGGATCGTCGGAGAGGGCAGCCAGTCGATTCGAGACTTCACCTTCGCAGGCAGCCATCACGACATTGCGAAATCTATCCATCTCGTCAGTCGGAATCGAGGGGCCTTCACACACGAGGCTGCGAAGCATCACCTTGGCTGAAAGTATCGAGCCGTCGGAGAGCGACAGCTCCACCTCGGTGAAATAGCGGCCATAGGCCTTTTCTGTTTTACCCACCCAGGTCACTTCGGCGGCATCACCATTTGCGATCAGCTCGGCTGTCTTATTTTTTCGGCCCCAATAATAGTCATTTTTCGCTACCACTACCCTATCGCCCCTTTCGAGGGGCTCCTCGGCGAAGAGCACCATATTTCTGACGGCACGGTTGAAATCATTGGCACGACGATTGGATCGAGTTATGATTATGGTATCATCCATGCCGACTTGAGCATAAGAGTCTGTGAGAGCATCAGCGAGGTCGGCAGACGAGATTGCCTTGATATCCTTCATGCCGGAAAGTTTGAGGGTGGGGACACCCTCGGCGGGAGGAGTCTCGAGACAAGAGCGAACGATGGTGGCATTGAGCACGATTCCGGAATCGGAGGCTTGTCTGACAGGGATATCGAGCGAGAAGCAGATAGGGTTCAAACCGAGACGGCGGAGTCGGTCGGGATCCATGGCGGTGGATTTGATTTGGCCGACCGGGGGCAACTGAGCCTCATCTCCGACGAGCATCATACGACACCCCGGAGCAGAATATACGAAAGCAGCGAGCGAAGCGAGGATATTGGCAGAGCCGGAGGGGGAGTCATTGATCAGCGAGGCCTCATCGACTACATAGAGGGTGTCGGAGGCTAAATTACGCGCCACATGCCACACTCCGGAAGAGGGATTGGAGAAATCTGGGCGGAGGATATGATGATGGATGGTAGAGGCGGGAATTTGTGCGAAAGCCGACGCCACCTTGGCGGCACGGCCTGTAGGGGCGAGGAGCACGACACGACGTCTCAGCGAGGTGAGCGCATGGATCAGCGCACCGACCAGAGAGGTTTTGCCCGTGCCGGCATAACCATTGATCACGAACACATCGCGAGGGGCGGCAGAGGCAGCGAACTCGGCGGCGGCGCAAAGCAGTGAGCGTTGCGCCGGGAGGAGTTCAAAATCGAGCGAATCGGCGGCAGCCGAGAAGATCATATTAGCGAGCGAAAGCGACATAAAGCGACTAATATAGACGATATAAGATCGAAAGAAAAATAAATCTTAAAAAAATGTAACAAAAGAGAGAAAGAGGGGATAAAATTGCGAAAAATTTGTTAACTTTGCACAATAAAGTATCACAACCGCAAAAAGGGCAAGAAAACGCCCCGAGCGGGTTCCGGATCCCTCGCAAGAGGAAAGAGAATGTAAAGATAATAAAAAAACATAAAACCCAAACAAATAAATTAACCAAGACATGAGAATTGAAAAAGTAATTGGTCGCGAAATACTTGACTCGCGCGGAAATCCGACAGTAGAAGTAGACGTAATCCTCGAGAGCGGCGTAATGGGTCGTGCAGCAGTGCCGAGCGGTGCATCGACAGGAGAGAACGAGGCACTTGAGCTTCGTGACGGCGACAAGAGCAGATACCTTGGCAAGGGTGTACAGAAGGCAGTAGCCAATGTTAATGGTCCTATCGCCGAGGCACTTGTAGGCCACAGCGCACTTGATCAGATCGGTGTAGACGAGATCATGCTTGCCCTCGATGGCACTCCCACTAAGTCAAAACTTGGTGCCAACGCCATCCTCGGTGTGTCATTGGCAGTAGCAAAAGCAGCAGCCAACTATCTCGACCTTCCACTTTATCGTTATATTGGCGGCGCCAACACCTATGTACTTCCCGTGCCTATGATGAATATCATCAACGGTGGAGCACACTCCGACGCCCCCATCTGCTTCCAGGAGTTCATGATTCGTCCTGTAGGCGCACCCACCTTCAAGGAGGCTATTCGCATGGGTACAGAGGTGTTCCACAACCTCAAGAGCGTACTTAAGGCACGCGGCTTGTCGACAGCAGTAGGTGACGAGGGTGGTTTCGCACCCAAACTCGAAGGCACAGAGGATGCCCTCAACGTGATCGTAGAGGCTATCAAGAAGGCAGGTTACGAGCCCGGTAAGGATGTAACAATCGGTCTTGACTGCGCCTCTTCAGAGTTCTATCAGGATGGTGTCTACGACTACACACACTTGAAGAATGGTGCAGCCAAAGAGGCTAACGGCAAGAAGCTCACCAGCGCCGAGCAGGCAGCATATCTCGAAGAGCTCATCACCAAGTATCCTATCGACTCTATCGAGGATGGTATGGATGAGAACGACTGGGAAGGCTGGAAGATCCTTACAGCCAAGATTGGCGATCGTTGCCAGCTCGTAGGTGACGACTTGTTCGTAACCAACGTCAAGTATCTCGAGAAGGGTATCGCCAACAGCTGCGCAAACTCTATCCTCGTAAAGGTGAACCAGATTGGCTCACTCACAGAGACACTCCGCGCCGTAGAGATGGCACAGCGCAATAACTACACAGCTGTGATCTCTCACCGTTCGGGCGAGACTGAGGATGCCACTATCGCAGACATCGCAGTAGCTACCAACGCCGGCCAGATCAAGACCGGTTCGGCAAGCCGTTCGGACCGTATGGCAAAATACAACCAACTTCTCCGCATCGAAGAGGAGCTTGGTGATCGCGCTGTATACGGATACAAGAAGATTCAGAAGGCCTAAACCGACCAAATATCGGAGAGCCGACCTCTCCATAGATATACCCAAAGGGGGAATATCGCCAAAAAAAGCGATATTCCCCCTCTTTTTGAAAGAAAAATAACCCCAAATCTACACTTTTGGGAAATTGAGAATAAAACAATATAACGCCTCCTTACAGTCAAATCGGGTAAGTTAGATGACAATAAAATTGTAAAAAATGGGGTGAAATTTTGTTGGTGGCTTCTTTTGTTGTAACTTTACGGGATAAAACGGATTTAAGCATCAATTGGCTATGGATAAGAAGTTGAGGAAGTGCCCCCTTGGCATGCAGGATTTTCAGGAG
>JBJEKI010000064.1:0-13790 GCA_051878555.1 Lepagella sp.
TCTGCTCAAAAATATCCGCCTCTACGACCCCAAAAATTTAAGGAACGCGCTCTTAGTAATAACAGACGGACTTGCTCCGGTAGATCTTTACGGGAATCTTCCCCGGAAGAGTCAGAACGGCCCTGTAATCTGGGATATCGTTCAGAATATCACATCTGAAATAGCGGATAAGAACGACTACTTCTACAACTGCAAAATGACAAGTCACAATGAGTATGCAGGAAATAATCAGAATCTCAATATGAATGGAGAGGCAGGTATTGATAAAATCAGAATCTCAGGTAGAGGCTTTCTGATGACACGTATTGAGACACCCGATCAAGAAGAAACATATAGTAATGGGAAGCCTGTTATCAACAAACATATAGTGATTGTCAACACAGATCCATTCAACAGTCAGGAATTGCAATGGCTATTTGTCAAGGATCCTAATTCGACAGTAGATAAAAACATCTGTACACCGGAATTTAATAACACCGGAAACAATGAGTATGACCCATGGCGAAAGGAGTCTCTCCCGCCTGGCGGATGTAAAATATTCACGTGCTAAGAGCGCGTTCTATGGCAGAGAATGAGAATAGTTATAAGAGTATCTTGAAGGGGACTTCTATCTTGGGGAGTGTCCAGGTGTTTCAGATTTTGGTGAATCTGATCCGGGGGAAGTTTGTCGCCATGTTCCTCGGGCCGGAGGGTATGGGCATTGCCTCTCTCTTCAATTCCTCTGCCAACACGATAAGTCGATTTGCCTCGTTAGGACTGAATCTATCCTTTGTCAAGGAGGTGGCATCGCGGCGCGATGATCCGGATCGGATGGCACAGGCCATCCGTATCGCCAAACTATTAGCAATCCTCACAGCTTCAGTAGGCGCTTTGGCTACACTCTTGTTGGCTACACCTCTAAGTATATGGACCTTCGGATCGCCCGACTATGCCTGGCAATATGCACTGATGGCTGTGGCTATCTTCTTCATGGTGGCAGGCTATGGCGAGTGCTCTATACTGCAAGGGCTACACAAGGTGAAACTAATCTCCATCACCTCCTTGGCGGGAGCACTCTCAGGATTGCTCTGCGGCGTACCCCTCTATTACTTCTTCGGAGCTCGCGGCATCGTGCCGGCGATGATCATCCTCTCGGTCACTACCTACGTCTGCTATCGTATTGGTCTAAGCAGGGGTGTACCCAAGCGGAAGGTAAGGTTGAATTGGAAAGAGCACATGCCGGTGGCGAAGAAGATGCTCTCCACAGGTATTATCCTCTTGGCATCCTCTCTGATCAACACATGTTTCACCTATCTGATTAATATCTTCGTGCGTGTATATGGAGACTTGGCAGATGTCGGCCTCTTCAATGCCGCCAACAGCATCACTATGCAATATGTCGGAGTGGTGTTCAGTGCCATGGCTCTCGACTACTTCCCGAGGCTTACGGCAGTGGCTAATGATATGACACGAATGCGAGGTGTGATCGATCGTCAATTGGAATTAGTGGCGATAGTCGCCACACCGCTATCCTTGCTATTGGTGGCGACGGCACCGATAGTGATCCGCATCTTGCTGACATCGCAATTCTTGCCGGTGACCCCGCTGATGAGGTGGCTCGGCATCAGCATCCTACTCAAGGCGATAGCCTATCCCTTGGGATATATCGCCTTTGCCAAGGACAATCGGCGACTCTTTTTCCTCTTGGAGGGAGTGGTGTGCAACATCTTGTATCTCGGATTGTCGCTACTCTTCTATCGTTTCTTTGGATTGATGGGATTGGGCTATGCTGCAGTGTTGGAAAATGGATTATGCATCATCCTCTACTTGGGGGTGAATTACCGCACATACGGTTATCTGCCCAGTCGGGCGGCATGGCGTGAGATTGCAGTGGGCGTTGCCACCGGTGCTGTAGGGTTCACCGCTACCCTGCTGCCGATCTCGGCAACCATCTCCTACTTGCTGATAGGCGCCATCTGTCTGCTCTCTTCACTCAGAGCCTTCAGAGAAATTCGTCATAGGGTTAAAGAGTGAATGAGTTGATGAGTTGATGAGTCCTAAAGGGTGAGGTGATAGCGGGTGTAGGTGGTGGCGGAGGCACCGTAGGAATATTTCTGGCGGAGGAGTCCGGCGTTCAGGATGCGGCCATGATCCTCACAGCTGATGCCGAAATCAAAATATGCCCTGTCGGCATATCTCTGACGAATCAAATATACCATCAGAGGTGTGAGCAGGTTCAGTTCGCGTCCGTGCGAAGTGGTGGCTATATATTGAGCATGTGCCACCCTCCCGGTGTCGTAGACACAGACACCGGCATGAGGTTCGCCATCGAGCAGAGTGACAAAAAAGCGGATATTATCTTCAAAACGACTTTTGAGCATCTTCATCTCCTCGGGGCTATGCACCGGCGTTGTGTCATGCCGCTCACGAAGGCAGTCGGCGAGCATCGCCATAAAAGAGTCTACATCGCACGTTTCTTCTACTTGAATATTCAATCGCGAGGTGGCGGCGAGGTGGCGGCGTTGCAACTGATTGAGTTGTCCCGGATTTCGGAGATCGATTGTGGCACTCAGATTGCACTCACTCAGAGTGGCACCGAGGCGGAAAAGCGCATACTCATCCTCTTGCGAAGGACGTTGACAATAGATCTGAGGGATCGGTTTGTAGTCCAACTCCTTGATGCCGGCATCTCGCCATACTCGGCAAGCCTCGGTGAATAACTCCAAGAGATCGGTGCCATCGAGATGAGCCGGGGGGAGGAGCCAACCGCCGTAGGTCAGCCCGCCATGCGAGCAGAGCGTGCCATCATTCGTAAGATTTGCGGGAAGCATAGCCAGCAAGCGATTACCCTTGAATGCCCACCAGCTGCAATCGGCAAAACGGTTGGCATGATAATCCATATAATCGCGATGA
The DNA here is from genome assembly GCA_051878555.1 of Lepagella sp. GTDB lineage: Bacteria > Bacteroidota > Bacteroidia > Bacteroidales > Muribaculaceae > Lepagella. The sequence continues at coordinate 2,893 of JBJEKI010000064.1, forward strand.
TGCAGGAATGTGGCATTGCGCGAAAGGAGCACAAACTCATTCCATCGGCATCGAGATGACTTAGAGCCATCATATCTCACTATCTTCCACTCACTCATAACAAACTTACTACATGTATGTTAGATACTTGCAAAAGGGAGAGATCAACGGATCCACCCCTGCGGGTCGAGTTTTTCGCGATTTTTCCACACCTCGAAGTGGATGCTGCTGCGGGAGGGGTCATCCTCACTTCTGCCGACACTGCCGAGGGCTTGTCCCTGCTTCACCGAGTCTCCCACCTTGACGCTTGTCGAAGCGATATTACCATAGACGGTATAATAATCGCCATGGCTTACGATCACCACCGTAGAATAACCGGGAATCTTATAGACACCCGACACCTTACCTGCATATACAGCCTGTGCCGTAGCGCCATTAGCCACCTCGGCATCGATGCCTGGGTTGTCGTAAGTCACATTGGGGAGATCGGGGAGAGTGTTAAGGCCGAAATGGCTTACCACGCGGAAAGCCCCTGAGACGGGACGAGGCAGGGCACCCTTCATCGAAGCGAAATCCGACCCACCTTGTGAGGACTTGCCGGCAGAGGGTTTGCTGACCGACGAACCGCCCGAACTTGATGACGAAGCGGAAGGCTTCGACTTATCTTGGTTGCGCGGTTTGCGGCGGCGAGCCTCTGCATAGCTCACATCCTTATCATCATTCTTGGCGAGATCCCCCTTACTGCTATTTTTATCGGAAGTCTTGGTGGTCTGTTTCTTCTGATTTTGTTTCTTGCTGTCAGACTTCTTCTGATCTTGCTTCTTTTGATCCTTCTTCTCTTGTTTCTTCTCCTGCTCGGCCTTATTCTGCTCAGCGAGGAGTTCGGCTTGGCGTCGTTCCTCCTGTTCGCGAGCCTCGCGTTCACGGCGTTCCGCCTCGGCTTGTTCCTTCTCGCGGGCACGTTGCTCGGCTTGAGCACGACGTTGCTCCTCGGCGATCAGGGCAGAGATACGGCTCTTCAGCGAATTGGCTTCCGCCTGCTTCTTGGCGAGGTGAGAACGGAGTGCATCGCCATTCTTCTTGAGTTCGACGACGAGGGCATCCTGGCGATCATATTGAGACTGCAATGCCTGTTGCGCCTTCATATCGGCAGCCAAGGCACGGGAGTGCATATCCTTGGTTTGCGATAATTCCTGCGACTCCTTGCGAAGTTTGGCCACGCGCTTATTAATATCGGCACTGCAACGGTCGCGCCAATCGCCAAACTCCTTCAGATACCTCATACGGCGTAGACCCTCGTTGAAGCTCTTGGCAGAGAAGATGAAAGCCAGGGTTGACATACTCTTGCGCTTGGTGCGCATCTTCTTTACCGTCTTGAGATACTCGGCGCGCAGATGGCTAAGTTGCTCCTCCTCGGCGGCAATATTGGCGGAGAGTTGGTCGATACGGCTCTGCAAGACACTGACACGACGACCCGACTCTTCAACCTTCTTCTTGCCCACGGCGATATCCCCCTCAAGGCGATTCAGTTCGGAGAGGTTTTTCTTCACTTCAGCATCATTCTTGCGGATTTCCTCCTTGGTTTGGGCTATCTCACGCCGGGTAGACTCCTCGCGTTGCTTCATCTCTGCAGAGGTTTCAGGCTTGCTATTGCCACTCTTCTTTGACTTGCCGGAAGATCGCTTGGAAGAGGATTTCTTCGTCGAACTCTTTTTGGAAGAAGATTTCGACGAAGACTTGCCGGAAGACTTCTTGGAAGAGGAGGAACTTTTCTTGGAGGAGGATTTTGAGGTTGTGGCTGTGGTGGTTTTAGACTTGCTCTTGGACGTCCGGGCGTATGTCTCGGGTAGCGGCACGAGAGCCGTTACAGCCAGTATAACAAGGTATATTAATAGATTACGCGACATTCTTTACCGATCAGAGTATATTTTTGATCATCTCACGGAGGCTGTTGAGACGAGTATATTTTTTATAATTGATAGCCGACATTCGCGACCCGCCATATTTTACGGAATTGAAATCGAGTTGAGCATTGACCTTCTTGTCGTTGATATCGAGCGTGATATCCATCGCCATGGAGTTTTGCTTATAGCTGTAAATCAGTTCGGCGTTACCCTTTCCGTAAATCAGAGTCATCAAGGCGATAGTATGATAGCCGGGATCTACCAGGAATCCATAATTGACATACTCGGTCAACTCCTCGGAATTAGGGAGGAGCACATAATTGCCGTCTACATCTTTGACAAAGCTGAAAGCATCGACAAGATGAGGGGCGAACTCCCCCTTACCGGGCACGATGACACGAGCCAGAAAAATGCTCTGCAATTCTCGTAGGGCGTATGGGTCATGCTTAAATGCTTGGGCTAATGGCTGGCTGAAGTAGTTACCCTTCATCTTATTGACAGCCACCACCTCGCGAGGGTTGATCTCCACACGCATCACCTCCCCCATCAGGGAGACGCGCACCGAAATCTGGATCAGCGAATCCCGCTCCATATATATCTTGACAGAGGGGGAGAGAGGGAGCAGGGAGCAATGCAACTTGCCGCTAAACTCCACATTCTGCCACTCCGTATAACTATTGGCGAGGTTTTGCAAGAATGGTTCAGAATTTTCGTCGACGGCAATCATGACTGACGACGAGAATAGCAACAGGGTAAATATCAGTAGAAATTTCTTCATCATTTTTCTATGTTAGGCAGGCTTATCATTTGACCATCTTTTCGACCACATCGTTTAATTCGGAGAGGACATCGGCATCTGTCGACGATGGGGCGGCAGTCTCATTAATCGTTAAGACATCCTTTTCGATCTCTTTCATACGGGCGATGATGGCTGCATAATCGGGAGAGTCGGTTTCATTATTTTGCTCCATCAGTTTGATGGCTATTTCCCAGGCACGATAAGCCTCATCTTTACGGTCGAGAGCGAGGAGGATGCTGCCATAATGGTCGTAGATATCGTATGTCAGCTCCTTGTCTCTCATAGGGTCTTCGCCGTTGATAGCCTTTTCTATTGATTCGAGCGCCTCCTCATAGCGACCCAACTTAAACAAGATCCAGGCGTAGGTATCGAGGTATACATAATAGTCTCGGTCGCTGCCGGTCAGGGACTTACGGCTCAATTCGAGGGCCTTGTCGAGGTCTCCACCATTATTTGCGAGGAAATATGCATAATTGTTTGCAGCCTCATGATAGCCGGGGTCTATGGAGAGGACATTCTCGAAAGTGCGATAGCAATCCTCCATTTGTCCGAGCGAATGATAATTATCGGCAATGCTATTAAGCGACATCAAGAGGAGTTCCAGATCTTCGTAACTGATGTCTCGGCGGATATCTTTCCGGGTGATGATGCTGTCGGGGCGGAGTGTAGGTTGGATCGATTTGATTATCTCCACGAAGAGATCGTTCGACTTCTGATACTCCTTATTTTGGGCATATACGATGGCGCAAGCTCTTCTAAGGCCTTGCGAGTCGGGGATATATTTCCGGGAGCGTTGGTAGCTCTCGATGGCACGTTCCGGGGCATTGTTTTGCATCTGATAGTATATCAGATTGAGCCAACGCTCCTCTTTTGAGGGGTCGACGTCGATGGCATAACTTATATACTCTTCGGCAGCCTTTAAGTCCGGTTTAACGGCGGCATAGACAGCAGCAAATTCAAGCACATCAGCATCGTATGGATATTGCTTTAGGAGGACATCCATCATATCGTCGGTGCGTTTACGATCTTCATCTCTGAGATTGCTTATGACGTATGAACGCATACAATTTATCTTGTCAGAGACACCGATATCTTCAGCCTTCATAACTTCCACCATCAGGGAGTCGTAGGTGATGGAATCGCCGAGTTCCTGATAACACATAGCCAGCCCATACTTGGGTTGGCCGGAGTCGGGGTTGATCTTTTCGGCGCGACGATAGTCGCAGATGGCGGAATCGAGGTTGGCTGATTCCTGATAGAATGCAGCCCTCATCATATAAGAGAGCATATTGTAGGGCTCTGCCGAGACGAGACTATCCATCACACTGAATGCCGAGATGGTATCACCCATCATCATGTAGCATTGTGCTTTACGTGTTGAGATAGAGTGATTTACACCCTTGAGACGTTCATAGCGTCGGAGCACGTCGATAGCCATCGGGTAGTCTTCGTGGATGGCGTAAGCATATTCAAGGGCATCGAGCAGGTCGGTATTGTCGGGATTATGCCGATAAGCACGTTCGAGCACATCGACATCTTCGGAGGTTGAGTCTTCGCTGAGTCTGAGGACGTTGCAGTAGATTATCGCCTCGCGAGCATCATCGGGATTAGCGTCGATATACTTTCTCATCAGTCGGCAAGCCTTCTGCAGGCAATCGGGATTACCCACCGAGTCGAAAATATTGATGAGCATGTATCTGCCATAACCGAGGGCAGCCTCATCGAAGGTGGTGTCAGTGAGGAAAGCCTTGCGATAGAGTTCGTGAGCGGCATAATGGTTTTTGGCGATTTCGCTGCGGATGGCGGCATTGTAATAATACTTTGCCTTACGCCGCATAGCCGGGTCGGGCTTGCCGGCGAAGGCGGTGAGCATCATCAGCATGGCGAGTGCCGACAACATTAGTTTAACGGTTCTATTCATCGAAGTTTGGAGCGCGTACCTTAAAATTCCTTATTTTGTGCCGGTATGACCAAATCCACCGGCTTCGCGTTCACTCTTATCGAGAGAATCGACCTGCAGCCAAGATGTTTTGACACACTCTTTGATGACCATCTGGCAGATTCTCTCGCCGCTGGTGATGGTGAATGGTTCGGCGCTGAGGTTAATCAAGATGACACCCACTTCGCCGCGATAGTCGGCATCAATAGTGCCGGGGGTATTGAGTACGGTGATGCCATGTTTCAGAGCCAGTCCGCTACGAGGGCGTATCTGGCACTCATAGCCTGAGGGGAGCTGCATGAAGAGTCCTGTGGGGATCAAGGCACGCCCCATCGGAGGGATGGTCACATCGCCCTCAGGGAGATAGGCACGCACATCCATGCCGGCGGCATCGGGAGTGCTCGGTTGAGGCAACGGATTGTTGCTCCTATTGATAACTTTTATGATTTGAGAGTCCATTACGAGATGTTTTGAAGAAAACTGATATCACAACAGGTAAAAAACAGAAAAATATGGGATAAGATAAAAATATGGTTGCCTCCTGATAAAGAAGGCAACCGATATTTTCTCTTTTGCAAGATGCTTAGCCTTCAACGATAGCATCGTTAGGGCAAACAGATGCACAACTGCCACAACTGATGCAAGTGTCGGGATCGATGTTGTACTTGCCGTCACCTTCAGAGATTGCGCCAACCGGGCATACTGATTCGCATGTTCCGCATGCGATACATTTGTCTGTAATTACGTAAGCCATGATAAATTAATTTTTAGAAATCAGTTAATAATCCACAAATTTAAAGTTATTTCTTTATTCTACCAACTTATCTTTAGAATTTATTTCAACTTTTTTTTAAATTTGCAGAAATTAACATTGTAAAGATATGGAGTCAACCCCTTTAATTTCTATAATCACCATCACCTATAATGCTAAGGATGTGATAGTTCCGACGATGAAATCGATACATTCGCAGAGTTTTCGCGATTTTGAGCACATTATCGTGGATGGAGCCTCTACCGACGAGACACTGCTTCAAGCACGCAGCATCGGCAATGCCCGCATACTTAGCGAGCGCGACAACGGTCTGTATGATGCGATGAACAAGGGCATCAACTTGGCACGCGGCAAGTATCTGCTCTTCCTCAATGCCGGCGATACTTTCCACAATGAGGAGAGTCTGGCAGCATACGCCGAGTATGCCATGCGCGATTACGACATCATCTATGGCGACACGGTGATCGTCGATGCTCGCCGTCATATCATCGGCAAGCGCCATCTTACAGCCCCGACCATGCTGACCGTCGATTCATTCGCCAAGGGTATGCTGATATGCCATCAGGCTTTCATGGTGAAGCGTGAGATCGCCCCCCTCTACGACACCTCTTATCGTTTCTCGGCAGATTATGACTGGACCATCCGCTGCATCAAGGCCTCTGACCCTCGCCGATGTGTCAACCTCAATCGCATCACCATCGACTATCTCAGCGATGGTCTGACCGATAAGAACAAGGTAAAATCGCTCCGAGAGCGGTATGCCATCATGTCGAAGCATTATGGCAAAGCTCGCACATTGGCAAATCATGTAGGCTTCATCTTCCGCGCCCTCAAGCGCAAGATCTCCGACGACAACGTAATCGAAAATTAATTAGATATTTAAGAGCACGCTCTAAATGGATGTTTGCTTAACCTTCAGCACATCGGGCGAATTGATCAGAGTCCCGAGCGAGTCGGTGGTGCTTATTACAGCCGACGGCAATTATTCGGTCATCACACTAATAGATGGCTCGGAATATGTGCTTACTTTACAATTAGGACAAGTAGAGCACAAGCTGATGGATGTAGCAACGAGTCAGAGCAATCGTTTCATACGCATCGGCAAAAGCCTGATAATCAATCGCAAATACATTTCTTACATCAATCCGGCACGTCAAAAGTTGACACTCTCAGACTGTCGAACTTTCAAACGCGAGGCTACAGCGTCGCGTGAGGCTCTGAAAGCTCTTAAGGAATATATCGAGAAGGAGGAACAACTATGAGTAGCAAGAAGAATATCAGCGATGATGAGATAAGGATTATTACTCCGAATAGGGAGAAGAGGTCCACATCTCCCGGCTGGTTCTATTATGTAATTGGGATAGCGGCAGTGGCGGTCATCGTTGCAGTTTGGTTTCTGCTTCGTCATGAGAATGGCGGCGAGAACGACGAGAAGGAGTTGCTGACAGTTACACAGGATAGCACTTCGTCGAAAAGCAAAGCGGCAGTCGACACTTTAACGAGGAGAGGATATGTGGATATCACCGACACGATAATAAGTGGTAAGAGTTATACCATCCTCACACCACGAGGAGCAACGGCACAGCTCCATATCGGCACAGATGTGCTGGGAAGCAGAGATGTGGTGCTGGCAATGCAAGCAGCCGATATTCGAGCCGACAATGGAGGGATAGTGGGAGCATGCGTCGTGAATGGTGATTTGGTGAGTAAAGGAGAGGCGAAGTCCGGATTTTGCGCCATCATCGACGGCATTGCAACTATCGGAGTAGCAGATGCCTCCCCCTTCTTGGAGAGAGCCATCGAATCAGAGGGTTATTTTTTTCGCCAATATCCGCTGGTTGTGGCACATCAATTGGTAGAAAATAAGCCCAAGGGGCGCTCACTCCGCAAGGCACTGGCAGAGTGGAATGGGACAGTGGTGGTAATCCTCAGTCACGAGCGTCTTACATTTCACGACTTCGCTCAGGCTCTGGTCGATATGGGGGTAACGAATGCCATCTATCTGGTTGGATCGAATGCGGCAGGATTTGCCGTGGATGCCCGAGGCCACCGCTATGATTATGGCTCCGAAGTCCCCGATTCCTCCGCAAGCACCAACTATATCGTGTGGAGGTAGACTGCCATTTCATACAGTATAATTGGCATTTCATACAATGCTCGGCAATTAACTTTGCCGAGCATATTTTTTTCGCCTATTTTGCTAAAATTTTATTTACGCATATATGAAGAATTTGTTTATAAGTCTGCTAATCTTAGTGACATTCAGCTCTTGCACTCATCGCGATGACGACACGTTCGATCACCAAGAGTGGAATGGTGTATATTATTGGAAGACCGTTTTGGACATAAATCGGGAAGAGAGTCATTTCTTGAACCGACACAAAGTGGGACGGATGTATCTGCGAATGTTCGATGTTACAGCCGAGCAGAACAATTCACCATTTGTATTCGAGAAGGTGATGCCCAATGCCTCAATCCAAATTGAACGCTACAAAAATGAAGAAACTGAAGATGCACTCAAAGCCATGATCGTACCTGTGGTGTATATCACTCTTGATGCGCTGAAGGCATACAACGGGAAGGAGGGTCAATTGGCAGAGAGGATCGTGGAGCGAGTACGTCGCATGTGTAAGTACCATAATCTGGTCAATCTGGAGGGGCTACAACTCGACTGCGACTGGACAGCCACGACAGAGAAGTCTTTCTTTCTATTATGTGATTCAGCCAAAATACACATCTCACAGAAGAATCTCAAGTGGGTTCTCAGCTCGACGATACGACTTCACCAGCTGGCGAGGAAAGCGCCACCAGTGGATTATGGAGTTTTGATGGTCTATAACACCGGCAGTTTCGATGATCCTGATGCCAAGAACTCTATCATAAGCCTCAAAGATGTGGAGCCATACCTGCAACACCTTGACGACTTTCCTCTTCACCTCGATGTAGCATACCCTACATATTCATGGCAACTATTATTTCGCGACCGACGATTTATGGGCTTGCTATCCGATATAGATCTGTCAGACAGCACACGATATGCACAGATAGAAGTCAACAAGCATCGTGCACTCTGCGACATAATGCACAAGGATAAGATAATCCGCAAAGGGGATATCATTCGCACCGAGGCATCATCTATCAGCGAGGTCTTGGCCGTAAAAGGAGCAATCGAGCGCCATCTTGCAGGACGCCCCCACTGTAATATCATCTATCATCTCGACTCAACCAACCTTTCAAAATACACAGCAAATGAAATCGACAAACTATACTCTATCGATAGGCGTGATTAGTTGCTTGGCAGCACTGATCATAGTATCGACGCCTACGGCACAAGCCTGTGGGCCATTCTACCCCTGTATTCCCACGCCCAAGTTCTTCACTTCCGGCTATGACGGCAGATCATCTCGGGAGTTTGAAAAGATGGAAAATCTACGTCTCTGGCAAGAACTCACCTCTCCTGAAATACCCCTTGAGGATATCGACGAGGTGGTCTATGGAGATGGTGAAATCGACCCACAGAATGCGCCTGACAATCTATTCTATGCCTATATCACCAAGACCAATGACTTCGAAATCAAGACATTCCTCTCGGTAGCCAAAGATTTGGAGAATAAACGTAAGGAAATAACATCTCCATGGTATTATCCCGATACGCGAGATAAGAGCACCGGTGATTTTTCAGAAATAATCGACTTATGCCGGGCCTATCGAGGCACACGTCTTAAAGATCGCTATGCGTTGCAGTTGGTCAGGGCTATGTTTGCCGCCCGCGATTATGCCGGGTGCGTGGAGATTTATGATGAGTATTTCCACGAATTTCCGGAGAGCAATCTGCTGAAGCGAATGGCGAAGAAATATGTGGCGGGATGCTGGTCGCGTCTGGGCGATGTGGATAAGGCAAATGAATTTTTCGCAAAAGCCGGCGATTTCAATTCGATCGTTCACGATGATGCCGTGGCTTATATGGCAGAGCGAAATCCTGATTGCCCCGAACTATTGGCATACATCCAAAGCTGTTCGACTGATTCAGCCGATTTCTGCGCCATACGACCGGTGGCACTACAAGTGCTCCGCGATAAGAAGACTCGCTATCCGGGTGATTGGGAGTTCTATTTAGCATACGAGGCGGGAGAATTTCATAAAGATTATGCATCGGCATCGCGCCACATAGCATCGGCGCTGCAATCACAATTTTCATCGGAAGATCTTCGCGACCATGCCCGAGCCTATCGTATGAAGACCGATGCCGTCCTCGGCAGACGCACCATTCTCCTGGCTGACTTGCAATGGATCGAAAAGAAAATCAATGCCTTGTCCGCCGATGCCACAGAGTGGAGCCGGATATTGCGAAATATCATTTATGCAAATTGGATTCCTAATCTTTGGAAACATCAAGACTATGCCACTGCCATCCTGCTCTGTAGTTATGGCGATAATCTTGATGCCAAGAACAAGCGCCACCTGTTATGGCCTACCGACAACAGGAAGTTCGGCTATCTAACCACCGCGTTTCTCAGCCTCTCTCTCGAGGAGATGCGCAATAGCACGATATTTGAAAATACTTTTGATTATAGCAATCCCTCATTCCGATTGATGAACTCTCTGACATCGGCACAACTTATCTCAGTAAAATATGCCATAACCGCCAACACACCTCTCTATAGGCGGTTGAGACAATATGCACGCCATGATTCGCCCTATTACGATGAATTAATCGGCACACTTGCCCTGCGTGAGGAGCGCTATAGCCTTGCCGCTGATTATCTGGCTCGCGTACCTGAGAAGTATATTGCCACACTCAATATCTATAAGCAGGGGCATTTAAACAATAATCCCTTCTCATATTCACCGGGGCATTGGCACGATTTCGATACAATAGCCTCAGGGCTCAAAGCAAAATATCATTTTGCATGCCGTATGCGCCACTATCAGGTGCTGATGCGCCATGGCAAGAGTGCTGATGAGCGAGGCATGGCAAGATTGAAATATGCCATCGGACGTCGTAACTCGTTGGAAGTATGTTGGGCGTTGACTCAATATTGGAAAGGCCCTGTTAGGGCTCTCTTCATGCCCTCCTATAGTGATTATGGCTATGATTTTTTGGAAAACTTCCCTGAGCTTCATGATTTCGGCAGTGAAGAGGATTGGAAAGCGGTCGATGCCATCTTCTATCGAGAAACCAAAGCAGCTCTATCCATGATCAAGAGCAAGGCTGTAAGAGCCGAAGCGGAATATCTCCTCTTCAACCTGGCAACAATCGCTGTCCACTATCCTGACACCCCTACAGGCAAGAAAGTTAAAACCTCATGCGACCAATTGCGAAATTGGTTCTAACATCGTTAAGAACGTTATGAACGTTAAGAACGTTATAAACGTCAAGAACGTCAAGAACGTTATGAACGTCAGGAACGTTAAGAACGATAAGAACGTTAGTAACGTCAGTAACGGTGGTAACGTCAGTAACGTTAATCACGAAGTTGGGGCTGAGGGAGGGTGAGAGAAAAA
>JBJEKI010000065.1:0-13511 GCA_051878555.1 Lepagella sp.
GAGTAGGTAATCGCCACCTTGCAGAGAGGCTTAGCGCTATTGCGCCAAGCCTCTCTTCTTTTTGGATATTTTTTACTACTTTTTGGGCTATTGGTACTTATTTATGTCCTATAAGTTTTTATACACCATCTTTTTTTTGTAAATTTGTGGCTGTAATTTGTTTATGGAATCAATAGATATAACTAAATCGGATTACCCTCGGGTCTGCCCGGAAGGTGTCAGACCTGAAATATTTACTCTCGAGGATATTCAGCGCATGCTCTTGCCATTGAAGATTACTCCCTTTATGGCAAAGGAGTTGATGCGCTTCTTGTGGCTCGATAAGTGTAACGATGTGCATAGCAGCTATTGTTATACCACAGGCATACCCTTCTCGAATCTCCTGATCGATCAGGCGTTTAAAATTCAGAAACGTGTGGATAATGAGCAGGTGATCGACCGCTTCGAAGGGAAGCCCTTTATCACTGTCAGCAATCACCCCCTCGGAGCTTTGGATGGTATACTCCTCCTTGATATCATCGGGCGTCATCGCCCCGATTTCAAGGTTATGGTTAATATGTTCCTCAACTACCTCACGGCGATGCGCCCATCGTTTATCGCCGTTGATGCTATGGGGAGCAGCAACGAGGCTAAGCGCACCGCCTCTATGCTCGGTGTGCGACAGACTATCGCGCATGTTCGCGATGGTCACCCTGTTGGCTTTTTCCCTGCAGGAGCCGTCTCAAAGGTCGATAAAACTCTTCACATCTCCGACCGCGAGTGGCAACCCTCGTTGTTGAGACTCATCGCTCAGCTCAAGGTGCCTATTGTGCCGGTATATTTCCACCAGCATAATTCCACTTTCTTCAATATTCTGGGTATGATCCATTGGGGCTTGAGAACATTGCGTCTGCCTCGCGAACTCTTCAAAAAGACCGGCAAGGAGATTCATGTATCGTTCGGTGAGCCTATTATGCCCGCAGAACAAGCCAAATACAAGGATATCAAAGAGTTAGGTAAGATGTTGCGTCAGCATACTTACGCTCTGAAAAAGAATAAGTAACTTATGCCACAGATAGATAATGCTACAATATTGCAAGCCAAGCAACGCTTTGGCATCATCGGTAAGTCGCCGGCTCTTATGGCTGCTATCGAGAGTGCTATCCGTGTGGCACCGATCGATCTCTCTGTGCTCGTCACCGGCGAGAGCGGTTCGGGCAAGGAGTACTTCCCAAAAATCATCCATCAGTTTGGCGCTCGTAAGCATAAGAAATATATAGCGGTGAACTGTGGAGCGATCCCCGAAGGCACGATTGACTCAGAGCTTTTCGGCCATGAGAAGGGATCGTTCACCGGTGCGATTTCGGCTCGTAAGGGATATTTCGAAGAGGCCAACGGCGGTACGCTCTTCCTCGACGAAGTGGCTGAGCTGCCCCTCACCACGCAGGCACGCTTGCTTCGCGTCCTCGAATCGGGAGAGTTCCTTAAGGTCGGTTCGTCAGTAGTGCAGACCACCGATGTGCGTATCGTGGCTGCTACCAATGTCGATCTCTTGGATGCTGTAAAGCGCCATAAATTTCGCGAAGACTTATACTATCGTCTCTCCACGATTTCTATCCAGGTGCCCAACCTTCATGATCGTGGCGGCGAAGATATCTCTCTGCTCGCTCGCAAATTTGCCTCCGACTTCTCGCGCAAATATATGACCGATGAGATCTCATTCTCCGAAGATGCTCTCCATACTATCGCCCTGTATCGCTGGCCCGGAAATGTGCGTCAGCTCAAAAATATGGTCGAACAGTTAGCCCTCTTTCATGCCGGCGAACGTATCTCCCGCGACCATGTTATGGACTATCTCCCCATCGATCATAGCGGCCTCGCCACTCCGGCTGTTGCCTCTAACCATGGCCCTATGGATTCCGAAACCGAACGTAAGATGATGTGGCAACTCATCCTCTCGCTCAAAAATGATGTGGAAGAACTAAAACAGAAACTTAATTCGGGAAAAGTCGACATCTCATCCGAGAATGACTCGTTCTCTCCGATAAGCCATGTTTCCTCTTTAGCCAACTATAATGATGTGATCGACATCTCGCAGCCCAAGTTGCGTGATGTCAACGAAAAAAACATCATCATTGAGGCGCTCAACCGCAACAACGGCAATAAGCGCAAGACTGCCAAAGATCTCGATATATCCATCCGTACACTCTATCGTAAAATCCAGGAGTATGAAATCTAAGGCTATTCTGATCGCGTGCTCCATCTTGTTGATGGCTCTCTGCTCCGACTGTGTGCCTCGCTACACGCTCAACGGATCGTCTATCAACTATGACATCTATAAGACGGTGGATATCGGAAGTTTCCCTATCCGTGCAGCCCTGGTATATCCCCCTCTTCAGCAGACATTTGAGAATGAACTCCTCAACTATGTGACTCGCAATACTCGTCTTCAAGAGGTCGATTCCAATAATGCCGACCTCCGTCTCGAGGGTGAAATCACCGGCTATTCACTTTCTCCGCAGTCGGTCGGCACGGATGCTTACGCCACCGAGACTCGCCTCACCATCACCGTGAGAGTCAAATATACCGACGCGAAGAATCCCGCCAACAACATCGACCAGTCATTCTCCGCCTATCGCCAATTCGATGCCTCGCTGATGCTCACTGATGTGCAAGACGACCTCTGCCAGCAGATCAGCGAAGAGATCGTCAACCTGATATTTAACGCCACTTTCGGCAATTGGTAACTCTCCCGCTTATGAACGAATCCCCCTACTTCATCATCCCCGCCATCGATGGATTGGCGGAAGCCACCGGCGAACGACGCCTCGAGTTGGCTCGAATCATCGCCGCAAATGTCGGCGACCATGATGCTCTCCGCGCCATCCTCGGCATCGACCCGGAAGAGTTCGCCAACTTCTATCCCGATCTGCTCCCTCCTCAGCTCTCCACCGAAGATACCATATCTTCTTTTATCGACCATTTTGCCCCGAATAGTGCCAATCAGCCCACCGAAGCTGAGGCTATCATCGCAACCCCTGCCATCGACTATGCTTCTATGATCGATGACAATCCCGATGATCTCCACGACGATGAGGACTCCGCAATGCCGGATCAAACAGCCAATGCTATTGATGCGTTCCTTAGTGCTGTGCCCCCGAAGACTCCAAAACGTGCCGCAAAATCCATCCCTCAACCCCCTCAACCCGCATCACATACGACCACCCCGGCGACCCCCTCTGACTCCCCTCAACTCTCCGAAGCTCTATTCAAATTGATGGTAAAAAACCATAACTATCAGAAAGCTTTGGAAATTATTCAAGAATTAAGTTTGAATAATCCAAAAAAAAGTATTTACTTTGCATACCAAATGCGATTTCTTAAGAAATTGATAGAAAATCAGAAATCTGCCAACTTATGATTCGATTTTCAGTTCTTAATAGATCGATTATAACAGAAATTAATATTTTTTAAGATATGTATATCTTTTTTAGCATTATCATCGTTATCGCAAGTATCGTACTGATAGGTGCGGTGCTTATCCAGAAATCCAAAGGTGGCGGTCTTGCCTCCGACTATTCCAGTGGTAACCAATACTTGGGTTATCGTAAGACAACTGATTTTATCGAGAAGGCTACATGGACTCTCGCTATAGTGATCTGTGTGCTCTCGATCTGTGCAGCATTCTGCGTAAAGACACCGGTGAACGTATCGAGCATCACCACGACAGAAGCTCCGACTCCTGCCAGTGCAGCTCCGGCACCAGTTAACGCGCCCGCTCAGAAGGCAGCTCCGGCTCCCAAGGCTGAGGCTCCCGTCAATGCTCCCGCACAGAAGCCTGCTCAAGCTCCCGCCGCTGAGCCTAAGAAATAAGAGAATCAGACGCTACGATATAAGTAGAGGGTGGATCTATCTCACTATTAGATCCACCCTCTACTTGCTTTGTATATTCTCAAGTTACTGATAGGGTACCGGCTTCGGTGTTATCTCTGGCCCCAGCGGAGTTTGTCGCGTAGCACGCCGATGAAGTCTGTGCCCTTGGGTTGCGCCACATAGACACGCCGCTTCGACTTGGTGATGATTAGCACCGTGCCATTGGGCACGGCAAATGTCTTGCCATCCACACCGATATGACACTCGCTGCCACGTGTGCTCACCTCCAATCTCAATATCGAATCCTCACCGAGCACAAGCGGCCGCAACGTGAGCGAATGGGGAGCAATCGGGGTGATTACCATATCTCCGATGCCCGGTTGCAGGATTGGTCCGCCACACGACAGATTGTAGGCTGTGCTTCCCGTGGGGGTAGACACCACCACACCGTCTGCCAGGTAGTTCGCCAAATATGTGCCGTTGAGATATGCCTGAATATCCACCATCGAGGTCGTATCGCCCTTCACCACCGAGATCTCGTTCAGAGCGTATGAGTCGAAATCATCCGGGAGTTCTGTCGACTCGACTTGCAGTGTGATGCGTGGGGAGATGTCGTAAGCGCCATCAAGCGCCCTCTCGATTTCGTCAAATCGAGAGAGGGCGAACCCGGCGAGGAAGCCTAAATGGCCGGTGTTGATACCCATCACCGGAATCTCTCGACCCTTCGCCCATGCTGCCGTGCGCAGGAATGTGCCGTCGCCGCCGAGGCTGATCAGCATCGTGACCTCTGCCGGAAGAACTCGTGCCGACTTCATGCTCGGCCGCCACAGTTGATGCTCCGTGAGATACTCGGCAAAACGATGATGGATGATTATTTCCTTGCCTCGCTCTTCGATCATGTCAAAGAGTCTGCCAAGTTTGGCAAGATTGTCACCTTGCTTGCTATTTCCATACAATGCTATCATGGATGGGGTTGGGGTTAGGGTTATACTTGTTGGGGTTACACATTGATGAGGGCTCTGACGGCGAGTATGCGTTCGTAGGAGGCGGTGTGATCGAGGTTGGGCTGCTGATAGACATCGACCACCTCATAGCCATATCGGCGCAGGCTATTCGCCGCTCCCTCGGCATCCTCACACCGGATGCGCAGAGTCACTCTAATATGGCCATCGGGTGTCGGATGGCTCAGCAAGTCCACCAAATGGACATCGGCATCCTCCACGGCATGTGCCAATCGAGAGGCGCTATACTGCTCCGGATCGCACTCCACTTCGATCAGACTGCTGTCATCGCGAGGCGTAATCTGACGACCCAACGCCTCAAGCAGCGACGTCTGGTCGATCTTCCCGATTAAATTACCATCCTCCATCACTCCCAACTCCCTGCCGGGAGCCTCCAAGAGTCGAGGCAGCACGTCGAGCAAGGGTAAACTGCTCTCGACATGCTTTTGGGGCATATCTACATCAATTTTTGTTACTGCCGATAGGGCTTCTCTTGCTGTCATACGCTTTTCTCTTTTACTATTGTAAAAAATTTTGTAATTTTGTTTCCCAAAGGGTTTGGAGGTCGCAACCGGGGTGGCACACCCGCCATAATCCTGATCTGTGAAGGCAGATCTCTATTATATAACGCGACAAATCCCCTCCCTTGTATTTATTACTACAAATTTCGTGCCGAAAAATTTTTTACTATGACAAGACTGAGTGTCAATATCAATAAAGTAGCCACCCTGCGCAATGCGCGTGGCGAAAATGTGCCCGATGTAGAGCGCTTCGCGATCGACTGTGAGCGATTCGGCGCTCAGGGCATCACCGTGCATCCTCGTCCCGACGAGCGTCATATCACTCGTCGCGATGTCGACTTGCTGTCGCAGATCGTCTCGACCGAGTTCAACATCGAGGGGTATCCCACCCCCGAGTTTATGGAGCTCGTGATCAAGGCGTCGCCGGCGCAGGTCACTCTGGTGCCTGATGCCCCGGATGCCCTCACCAGCTCTGCCGGATGGAATGTCGTGGCTAATCGTGAGTTCCTCGCCGAGGTGGTGGCACGCCTGCGTGGTGCCGGCATACGCGTCTCCATCTTCGTAAATGCTGAAGTCGAGCAGGTAAAGGCTGCCGCATCTATCGGCGCCGACCGTGTCGAACTTTACACCAAGCCTTACGCCGACAATTACGCCACCAATCGAGATGCCGCCGTTGCCCCATTCGTTAAGGCTTCCGAAGAGGCGCTCAAACTCGGCATCGGCCTCAATGCCGGACATGATCTCAACCTCACCAACCTCCGATATTTCAAAGAGTCGCTACCCCTGCTCGACGAGGTCAGCATCGGACATGCCATTATCTCTGACGCACTCTATCTCGGCATCGAGAAGACGATTCGGCTTTACCTCGATTGCCTGAAATGATACACTGGTGTGCCATCACCTTGGCACACCTACTCCCTCTCTAACCTCTAACCCGTAACCTCTAACCCGTAACCCTAAATAACAAGGTCATGACTAAATTATCCTTTTGGTCGCTCGTGATGGATGGCGGCTATATTATGATTCCCATTGCCATCTTACTGCTGGCGGCGATCTATGTTTTCACCGAGCGTTGCATCGTGATCGCTCGTGCTTCGAAGGAGGATCACTCTTTCATGAAGCGAATCCGTGATTATGTCCATGATGCCGATATTGAGTCTGCTCGCAATCTCTGCAAGAAGACCAATACACCATACGCCCGCCTTATCGACAAGGGACTCTCGCGCATCGGCCGCAGCATGAACGATGTGCTCGTGGCTATCGAGAATGAGGGTAACATCGAGATCTCCAATCTCGGCAAGGGTCTCCCCTGGCTCTCTACGACTGCCGCCGGTGCACCGATGTTGGGATTCCTCGGCACGGTGATTGGTATGATTGATGCCTTCTATTCTCTCGCCAACGCCGGCACGGCTGCCAATATCACCGTACTCTCTAATGGTATATATCAGGCGCTGGTCACCACCGTCGCCGGTCTGGTGGTCGGTGTGATCGCTCTCTTCGCTTACAACTATCTCGTGGCGCGCATCAATAGGATGATGAACTCCCTCGAGACCAAGACCATGGAGTTTATGGATCTGCTCAACGAGCCGGCTTAACCCCCTGTCAGGCCATTTCTATACTTATAATTAACCTCCTTATAATCAATCTAAAGGATGGCACTAAAACGTAATTTCCAATCGCTCGACACCTTCTCGATGTCGTCGATGACCGATGTGATATTCCTCCTGCTCATCTTCTTTATGGTGACTTCGACCATCATCTTCCCGAGTGCGATCGATGTCAACCTCCCTCAGAGCAGCGAGCAGACCTCCACCAAGCCTATTACCGAGGTATATATCAATGCCGACAATGAGCTTTTCCTTGTGGCGGATCGTAACGATTCGACTCAGGTGCTCAGCATCCCTCGCAAGATCGAACTTGCCCAGCTTGAGGTCGAATTGCGCAATATTCAGGCGCTCGACTCAACCCGCGCCATTGCCCTCTATGCCGACTCGGTGGTGGACTATGGCAAGGTGGTGAGAGTGCTCGATGTCGCCGCCCGCAATAAGTTGAGGATGGTGCTCTCCACTCGTGTGCGCGATCCGGAATAATCACTTTCTAACTCAATTTCGCTGACGATGCAAGAATATAGAAGCGATAAGATCATAGCGGCTGTGGTCACCCTCTTGGTGGCACTCCTCATTATGCTCATCCTCATCTTCGGCTATCTATCGTTCGACAAGATGCAACTCGCTCATGCAGAGAATGAACCACAGATACAGACTGAAGAATTGTTCGTCGAGCCGGAGATTCTCGAAGATCTCGGTGAGGTGAACGCCACAGAGCATGATGAGCCTGCTCCCGCCCTACAGGGCACTCCCGCCGAGAGCGAGCAGGAGAACACCAAACTGGTGGTGCCCGACAAGAACACCAAGCCGGCTCCACAGATCGAAAAACCGATCACACAGCCCAAGGAGAGCAACGTGAAAGCCACGACTCCCCCGGTGAGCGATGAAGAGAAGAAGAAGGTGACGTCGAAAGTTGCCAACAAATTTGCTCCCAACAATGGCACCGAATCGGGCAAAACCGGTTCGTCGGGCGCCGGAGGCGCCGGTGTCGGTGTGTCCGGCAATGTGTCGGGACGTACCTTCAAGGGGTGTCCCAAGCCTTCGGTAGCCCTTCAAAACAAGGTGGTGGTGAGAGTTAACTTGTCGGTCGATGCCAATGGCAGGGTTGTGCCCGGATCCACAAGCACTCGCCTCGTCTCAGGACAAGATCCCTCCGGATCGATCAGAAAGGCGTGCGAGAAGGCTGCCCTCCAAGCTCGATGGAATGAAGATAAAGATACCCCTTCGGCTCGAGGCTCCATCACATTTACCATCACTCCACGATAATCAGAACGAATATTTCAATAGATTTAATCAGAATGATAGGAAAGTGATAGATTTTTTAGAGATCTGTCGCTTTTTGGTTTGATAATTAATAAAAAAATTGTACTTTTGTAATTATTGATGGAAAATTGCAAAGGCTAATTTGCGGATAGTAAGAAACAGTTATAATTCAAATATAGAATCGTATGAAAAAACTTAGACTATTCTTGTCTGCATTTTTGATTGCAGGTCTCGGCATTTCCGCCACAGCGGGAGTGGCTATGCCTCAATCGAAGATGGAGAAATTGCGTGGAGAGGTGTCACACCCCTTCTCAGCGTTAAGCCCGAGAATCGAGCAGAATGCCGATGGGCTGATCTCTCGTCCGTCGCTCTCTGCTCCTCTTGCCGCGCCGGCATCTCCCGATGCCACCGCTACCGGCATCCAGAGCTGGGGCACTCTGATTGGCCCCGACGGCTCGGATTGGTTTTATGAGCAAACACTGACCGCCAGCCCTTCGAATCCTTATTATTATGGCGGCTCCGAGATTACCATCTACGATGGTAAGCATCAGAAGCAGGGCGAGATCTCAATCTCTATCCCCGATGATGTCTCGGTCAATGTGATTCAGCCTTATGGTCAGATCACCAAGTCATTCTTCGATCGCAACACCAACACCTTCGAAGTGACGGTATTCATCCACCGTATCCTCTCCCCGGGTGTAGCCACCGGCGACATCGCCGTATATGACAACACCGGCTATGAGGTGGTGAAATATGAGGGCTACGAGACCGGTATGCTCGTAAGTGCCGGCAACAGCACTTGGGATAAAAAGGAACGTTTCGCCTTGGCTCATTACGACAATGGCGAGATCGATGGAGAAGTGGTCAGAGTCCTACAAATCGACATCCTTCGCAAGTCGACCTACGCCGACGACACCATCCTCCCTGTGGTGGAACATACCTTTATCGTTGATGAAGAGACGACTTATTACACTGATGGCCAGCTCTTCGATATGGAATATCTCGATGGCAGTTTCTACTACATGCTTGCTCACTATGCCAAGCCATACGTAGAGTCTTACGACTATATGACAGGCGATATGACCTACAGCGAGGATAACTCATTTATCGCTGAGGTCTATAATCAGAGCTATGAGAAGGTGGTAGACATCAACATTCCACTCGAGACTACCGGCGTGATGCCCTCTATGCATGGTGTGGGCCTCTTCTCTAACAAGGACTTTACCAAGGGTTTCTTTTCACTCGATGATCAAGTTAATGTGATCGTAACACATTATGACTATGATGTGGCAAGTGATTCTTACGACTATTCTTTCGATGCTTACGACGAGTCGGGTGAAGTAGTGAAACATATCTACGACAAGGTGGGCAGCTGGATGCAACTCTCATCGATTCCGGGCGAAGATGAGCAGATTGCTTTCCTAACCACTACTGAAGATGGCTCTCAAGCATTTGAATTTGTCAACCTTCAATCTGCTGAAAAGGTGGGTATCCTCCCCGCATTGGTTGAGGGTAAGAACATCTCTTCAAGTCTCGATCGCATCGAGTGCGAGGGTGGATATAAATATTTAGTAGGTATCGGCGAGGCTGAAAGCGACAAGGAGGGTAATGTGATCGCTATGTCGGCTTGGCTCAACCAAGACCTTACCTTCGACCGTTTTGTCAAGTTTAGCCTCGGTCCCAATGGTCAGCTCTATAACCCAATCAACTATAATGACTATGTGAAGAAGAACCTCTTCGACACTGACGATGATTTTGACTATATCTACATCGCCAAGGTGAAGAGAGAGAACTCGAGCATCGTCGACACCAAACTTTGTGTCGCTCATGATGATGGTACGGTAATCAAGGAGTTCATCGGCAATGATGAGGATGGCGGCTATTCCAACGGCTCGATCCTCAATATTGACACTGACCCGATGCTCTTCGTAGCTTTCCACAATACCAAGGCTAATACTTTCAGAGTGGATTATTATCATCTTCCCCTCGAGAAGTTTGCCGGTGGTTCCGGCACGAAGGAGGATCCCTATCATATCGCAAGCGCCGGAGATTTTCAGCAGATTTCAGCCAATTCTTCCTCTTATTTCGTGCTTGACAAGGATCTCGACCTCAGCGATGTCGACTGGACTCCCGTTGTGCTCAATGGTGGATTTGATGGCAACAATCATTACATCTATGGCCTGACCGTGAATGCTGACAATGATGGCGGTTGCGGTCTCTTCGCCAAGGCTGAGGGTACTTCTTCGCAACATGCCTATATCAAGAACTTGATTATGGTAGACACAGAGGTGAATGGTACAGAGAATGCATCGTCTCTCGGCACACTCGTCGGCTCGGCGATGTATACCGATATCGACAATGTGCATATCTATTATTCCGACTTGCAATGGGAGTCGATCTATGCCTCCTGCTTGGGTGGTATCGTCGGCGATCTCTCACTCTCTTCGAGTGTCACCAACTCTACTGTCGATAATGTAGAGGCAACAAGTGAAGAGGCTTGTCAAGTCGGTGGTATTGCCGGTATCCTCAAGAATACTTCGAAGATTGAAAATTGTGTTGCCAACTTCAAGGCTAATGTACGCGGCACTGTAGGTGGTATCGCCGGAGATGCCGGTGGCTATTCTTCCGACAGCCAAATTTTGAATTGCCGCACCAATGTCGATATTACAGCCAAGAATGACATCGGAGGTATCGCCGGTTCGTCGGCTCGTATCACCATCGCCAACTGCGAAGCCAAGGGTGTCATCTCCGCTACAAGTCCTGAATATGAAGACTATTCCGAGCCATTTTACAGTGCTGCCGGCATCATCGGCACCATCGCTACCGATTGGAGTGGCGTTGAAACGAAGATCGTGAAGGGTTGTGTGGCTAATGTCGATATCAATGTCGATGATCCTAACAATTCTACCGGTAAGATATATGGAGTCAGAGCCATAATCGGTGCTGTAGCCGACGATTTTGGTATGGCAGGCTATAGCGAGAAGGGTATCGAAAATTGCTATGTAGTTGAGGGCACCAAGATCTTGGCGCAAGATGCTCAAGGTGACGATGCCTCCAAGCCGGAAGGTGCTGTCAAGAGTCTTGCCGACCTCAATAAGGATTTCCTCACCGGCATCGGTTATGCATACGGCGACAGCAGCGACTCTCCCTGGAAGGAGGGTGAAGGCCTTCCTGTCCTCTATTTCGAAGGTGTCAAACTGATAATGACTGAAACCGCCCCAATCAATGTCGATGTGAATGAGACCATAGAGCTCCCTGTAGTGGTATGCTCAAGCCTTCCCACTGAGGGCAAAGCTTCTGTTGCCAACGAAGAGTATCTATCAATCGACAAGGTCGAGGGTGAGGATAATGTCTATGTTGTGACAATGACCGGCATCACCGATGGCACAACCACATTGACCTTCTGCGAAGAGAAGAGCGGCAAGTCTGTAGATTGTGAGGTTATCGTTGGTTCCGGCACACCCTCGAAGGTTGAGACCATTGCCGCCAAGAGAGGCATTCTCTACCAAGACAATAAGGTGACAGCCGCCGAGGCAACATCATTGCAACTCTACAACACAGCCGGCATCTGCCTGATCAACACAGCCAAGGCAAGCGCCGACATCACCGACCTCGAATCGGGTCTTTACGTAGTTGTGGCCACCTACGCCGACGGCAGCAAAGCCACCCTAAAGATCCGCCGCAAATAATCCCCAAAAAAATAAATAATCCGTGATAAAAAGAGAGCCCCGCATCGAGCGGAGGCTCTCTTTCTTTATGAAACAAGTAGTTGTGCTATTACAAGCGGATGCAGAGTTTAGATATTTTAAGGAACGCGCTCTAACTATTATTTCCCGTTTTTTTGAAAAAAATAAAAAAATTTGAACAAAACCCCAACTTGTTTTGTTTACTAAGTGAATAGAACAATTATGCGCTATTCTAAATTTAATATTCATTTTAATAAATTTTATTCTTATGAAACATTTAAAAAATGTAAATGGTATTGCATTAATTTGTAGGAATGTGATTAACCAAGGGAAAAAGGCTAATCAAAACATGCCGACTTTAGCCGATTTTGAGACGGCAAAGGCTTGTGGGTTTAACGCAGTTATGTATCCGGGATCTGATGTAGACCCAGATCAATGGATCTCATATACGAAAGATGCGTTGGATTACTGTCAGCAAACCGGATTAATTTTGATAAGCAACTCTCCCATTTTGCAATTTAATAGCAAGGTGAAAGGTGTTGCACCATACGCTAAAGACTGGCCGGTGTCTTTTGTTAGTCAATTTGTGAACCATCCCGCACTTGGAGGATGGCAAGTTAAAGACGAGCCGCAATACTTAGATTGGCACGATTCAATTGAGTCAGACAGCAGTGCACAAGAACATGATTCTCCACTTATCCAAAACTTTAAGGATATTAAAGCCGCTGATGGGAATAACTTAGTTTTTATGAATTTGGCTGTTAGCTACGAGCATATATGGATTGGTAAACAACCATCGTATGCACAATACTTAAGACATTTCAACGAAGTATTCAATCCATCTATCCTATGTTATGACTATTATCCAATTGATTGCATCATAAATTCAGAAGGTGAGGTTACTTCCTTTAGAGTACATTGGGATACATTCTATAGTACTCTTGCAACTTTTGCAAATGAGGCAAGACGGTCTAATAAGACCTTCTGGACATACTGTCTATGTTATAAGCACGATACAGGCGGACGTGTATATCCATTCCCAACAGAAAGTATGTTAAGATTTTACGTCTTTTCATCACTTGCCTATGGGGCTCAAGGGATTATTTATTGGAAATATCGATTGGAAGTTGCATCAACACCCAAGGACGAAGAGAATAACAGTAATGGTTCTTCTATTGTAAATGGTTGGCCGAATAACCAGACTCCCGGTGGCAAGATCGATGTTGATATTATGTTGCCTTCAGACTACAAAGAACTGACACCTATTGACTATAATGGTAAGAAAACTTCAATTTGGTATAGCATCCAAAAGATAAATAAGGAGGTAGTCAAATATAACGATATTTTCTACAATTGTAATGTTTTGGGTACCTATATTAGTCCCCAAAATAACAAAATAATGGATACCCACATCGGATGTATAAATCAACTGAAAGCAGAGGGTGTAGGTGTGCTTATATCTCACATAGTTAACAAAGGTAAGTATTATATACTCATTGTAAATAGTGATCCTTTTAATCCTCAGAAATTTAAGTTTCGCAAGTATGATATTTCAGAGATGATGGCATAAAAAAACGACAT
>JBJEKI010000066.1:0-13449 GCA_051878555.1 Lepagella sp.
TAATTCCGTTTTACTCCGTAAAGTTACAACAAAAGAAGCCACCAACAAAATTCCACCCCATATTTTTTACAATTCCGAAGAGATCTACGCTGGTAACTACGCCGGCACTACCGAGCTGACTACTACCTCTTCGAAAACCCAATGGCATTGACCCAATCTTACTTGCTGATGATCCGAAGTCTCTGCTACAATACAAAAACGCCGCCGAAGTGACATCCGGAGATGTACTTCGGCGGCTTAGTGATTTTTTGTCAAAATTTAGGGTTGCTTAGATTTCGATGATTTTCCAACCTCCCGGCTCAATAGTTTCACTTTTCCATTCGTTCTCGGTCTCTTGTGGTGCATCTTTGTAGTCACCATCACTATAGCCATCGTAGTTATCATCGTTTTCATTAAATTCAGTAACCATATCGTTTAGACCTTCATGTGAAGTGGTTTCATTTTGTACTTCCTTCCATTGAAAATCTTGACTGTTGAGCGGATCTAAGTTCACGATCACAATATATTCGTGAATAAACGGTTCACCATCGCTGAATTTGTATTCCGGATCGGGAGTCTCAATATGTGTCATCAGAAACCCGGGGCCTGATATTTTGATTTTATCAATTCCTCCTGCCTCTCCGTTCATATTGTGTTCAATATTATCCTCTAAAAATTGATGCTTGATAAATTTGCAATTGAAGAAAACATCGTTATACTTGATTATGTCACGATTGATGTTCCGGATACTTTGCCATACACTCGTGGTAACATTATCCCCAAATACAGGTACGCCCTTTCCCGTCTCCATTAATGTTTTACTTCCAATGGTGTCGGCACTTCCTGATTGAGTTCCTCCACTCAAAGTAGGACGGGATTGTGACGATTGGCTACTCGAAGTCCCTGAATTGAGATCATCCAACCGATATTGCCAATAGACTATGCCTTGGGCTCCAAAGGCTAAAGCTGAGAATGCTTCGAATCTCATCATACCTTCCGTAGGATAGGGATAATCACGACCTTCCTCTCCTGTGCTATGCTCCAAGCATAGACAATATGCCCAAAATGGGATATTGTATTGTTTAGACTTATTAGCAAACATCAGCAGATTGTCAAAAAATGTATCCTTATGTAAATGAGGTTTCTTTGTTGACTTATCAGTATCGATAGGATAATAATCGAAAGATAACAACGGCGGTCTGAATGTAGCGATATATTCATCCAGGTATTCTTCGTATGTGCTATTATGCCCAATCCATTTTGAATCGTTATCAACAGCAAGGTTGCAAAACAACAGGCGATTCGGATCTATTCCTTTTATTGCCCCGTAATTATCAAGGATTTTTCCACAATCAAATTTCAAAAGTTTGGGTTCTGTCTCTTTCCCTAATAACTCCAGATCATCCGGTGTTACTTCATTCGGTAGAATTATGCTGGATTTTCCATTTGCAAATTTCTTGTAATAGTAAGGGTAATCTTTAGTCCAATCGTAATACAAGGGCTCATCTTTGACTTGCCAGCCGACAAGTGCGATAAGAGCATCTTGAAACTCCTTTTCTTTTGGAGTTAAGTTCTCTTTTGGACCCTTGGTCGGGATGTAATGTTGGATAAATGCTTCGGGCCAATCCGTTCTATTCTTACCGGTATAATTAAGAATCGGTGAATTGCTGATGAGTTTGATTCCTAGTTTTTTACAATGAAACAGAGCCTTATCCATATACTCGATCCACTCATTTGGCTCGACATCGGATCCCGGATACATTACAACATTAAACCCACAAGCCTTAGCTGTAGCAAATGCGTTATAATCCGGTGGATTCGAATTTAATTTTTTGGACTGATTTACCGGGCTATTGCATACAATGGCAATCTTGTTTAGCCCCATCATACTAGTGTCATTTGAAATTTCTGACATTTTATTAAAATTTTATATTATAGGAATCACACTATGTGACTCCTTTCTACAGAAAAAACAGCAAAAATCGTGCCAAAGTGCAAAATTTGTTTTGAAAAGTAGAAAAATTGAGTTATTTTTGTCAAAAATGACATCGCTCCTTGGACTTGTTTCATTGTCTTATTGCACTGAGTGGCTGTAAATCAGCTACTTCCATATGTGTTTGTTGCTGTGTTACATGTGACACAAATATACTTGAACTTTGTCAATAGAGTGGTAATGATGACATTTTTTGGTTTCCACTAATCGGGAATAATTCAAGTAGAATTTTTCAAAAATTAATTCATTATGAAGATCACCAAATATTTAATGAACGCGCTCTTAGTGTTGGCAATTATGATGGTTCTAATAACCTCTTGTCACGATGATGTTGAGATAAAACACATAGAGTCTCCCACGGAATCTCCCTCCCCGGACTTTGATTTTAATGAATGGCAAAAGTATATAGGCAAACACTTTACAAGTGAATCTTCCGAACAATTTTACTGGACTCAACACTATTGGGAAGGTTATGAGAATGATGACGACCATCAATGTTTTTTACAAGATTGTAAGATGCACAGTGATGACAGCCAGGCGCAAAGACATTTCTTAAAGTATCTTACAAGATATCAGTTTGTTGATTTCTTTGATTTAACAGATTCAAAAATTACCATGAGGGTGGGCATCGAAAATAATTCAAACTATAATTTGGCATATTTGACAGATTATCAAATCAAAGTCAAAGTAAAATGTCCCAGTCCTTTATCATGGATAAATAAAGAGATCGAGATGCCCTTGATTTTTGAATACAAATCCCCTCCATCCTATAGCTTTTTCAAAGGTAAATGTTCTGATCAATACGGGTTTACATACAGAAGTTGCGGATTTATAAGATCCGGCTCCGATATTAAAGACCCATTATGGTCAAAATTCCATATTAGTTTTTATCGAGAGGGTCATCTCTCACCATTTCCCCAATTAGAGAAAGCAAAAGTCGTTCATTTAAGCAGTTATGACCCTGTTGACTACATTTATAAGGATCTAAGACCAATTACTTACTCTTTCAACAAATCAACATTAGAAATCGAACAATCTCCGATTACAATACAATGGGAAAGTTCGGCATGGAAAGGTGATATGGCATCGTTGATGCCATCACTATCCGATTTTTTCCAATTGTTAATTGGTATACCTGTGCTCAATTCCAAGGAGTATTATTATGAAGAAGGTATTGAAGATAGTGAGATATCCATCGAAAGAGTGATCCGAAATGCTTTCCCGGGAGTTATACAAAAGGGTGTTGACTCTGCTCTTGACGTCAATTTGAGACAATATCGACCGGGGATTGAAGAATATGGTCCATTGAAATCTTCGACGCTTACAAATCCTTATAATACTGCGTTAATCATATCAAAGATTGATGATAATAGAATGTGTATAGTGATCAACGGTTGGGATATTTCATTAGAGAACTCAAAGCTCAAAGATCGCCTATTCTTTGCCAATGTTATACGTTCGCTCCTTTCGGAAGATAATTGTCACTTTATAATGACTTATAAATTAGTCAATACTGATACCGGAACCCCAACTTCTATAACTGCGCGTGAGTTCCACATGACTCTTACGGATCCGCAACACTCTCGCAATTTCATGGAGTATGTGATCCTTCCCCTCATCATCGAAAACAGGGAGGCGATCAAGGACTATATACGTCAAGATGCCGAACTGTCTCAGCACGCTGATGTGCTTTGCTCGGCAGTAGACCGCCTCGAGGAAATATACGCCGGCACTACCGAGCTGACCCTCGGCTATCGCCTCATTGAATACCTATCAGACGCGCTGTTTTGGGACTCTGCATAGAAGCTATCTGCTGCTGAGGATTTGGAGTGCCTTTTCGGCGGTGTCGATGCCGGAGCGACGGCCTTGGGCTCGGAGTCGGTCGATTTGCAGGCTCTCGGGGAGGGAATCTGCCATCTGCTGAAGGGCGTCGGGAAATATCTCAAGGGTCTCCGCCATGATGCTGCAAGCCGCCGGATCGCCTAAGATGGCTGCGTACGCCATAAACCGGTTGGCAAGTTGATAGTCATATTTCACCCCCTCGCCACGAGAGTAGGCGTAGCCGAGTATGGCGTATGCGCGTCCCAATTTTTCTCTTTCTATCTCTCCCTTCTGTGTGGCTATAGTGTCGCCGATCTCAGGCATGGAGAGGAGTGTCATCGGATTGATTCGCGATGTGAGTTGAATAATTAGGGTGGTGGCAATAAAGCTTTCACCCTCTTCCCAATATCCCACGGCTGTGTCGAAGAGCTCGTAGGAGGGGAGGACACGCCATTTATCCCACATCATGTTGAGGAGTCGCAGGCGAGCATCGCCGAAGTCTCGGCTGATGGCGCGATGATATAAGTCAAGGGCTTGCAGGGTGTCTTTATCGACGAGATGGCCGGCGGCATAACAGTCGGCAAGCAGGGTCATGGCGGCAGGAAGTCCGGCATCGGAGGCGCGCCGAAGATGATGCAATGCCAAAGAGTCGATCGCATCTTTATCATTATGAGGGGCGAGGATGGCTGTGGCGGCACTATCATTCATCAGCAGATAGGCGAGATTGTGATCGGCGCGAGCATCTCCGGCTGCGGTGGCTATCCTGATATAGTGGATAGCGGAGTCGAGGTTGGCTTCGATCATGTCGCCTCGCTGATATAGATAGCCGAGATAATTGCAAGCCGGAGCATAGCGTAGAGAGGCAGACCGACGGAGGAGCGAGATGGCACGGAGAGTGTCTGCCGGGATGGTGTCATAACCTTTCTCCAAAATCAAGGCGAGGCGATAGAGCGCCTCGGCATCACCCGATTCGGCACGCTGTTCGAATGCCTCATACGAGCGACGCATCTCCGGCGTCATAGCATGCAACACGATGCTTACCACCGAAAGAAGGATTAATATGTAGAGCAGACGTTTCAAACCGCTGTGAACCGATCGTAGCTACCGGTGTCGATATTGGTCATCCTTTGGGGGTCATCGTGACCAAGGGCACCAGCATCTCTTGCAGGGAAATACCCCCATGCTGGAAGGTGCCGGTGTAGTATTGCACATAGTAGTTGTAGTTGTTGGGATAGGAGAAGAAGTCTTCGTTCATCGCAAAGATATAGGCACTCGAGATGTTGGGCGCCGGAAGTCCGAATTTGCGGGGATTGCGTATTTCGAAAACTTGCTTGGTGTTGTAACTCAGATTCTTGCCACATTTGTAGCGAAGGTTGGTATTGGTGTTGCGGTCGCCGATCACCTTGATGGGATTGTCGACGCGGATGGTGCCATGGTCGGTGGTAACGATCACTTTGTAGCCCAATTCGGAGAGGCGACGGAATATGTCGAGAGCCGAGGAGTGACGGAACCAAGACTCGGTGATCGAGCGATAGGCGGCATCGTTGCTTGCCAATTCGCGGATCATCTTCGACTCGGTGCGTGCATGCGAGAGCATGTCAATGAAGTTGATTACCACGACTTGGAGAGGCAGGTCGCGGGTGGCGTTGAGTCGCTGCAGGAATTTCTCACCTGCCGGGGAGTCATTGAGCTTGGTATATTGGAAATTCTCTTTGCGACGGAATCGCTCGAGCTGGGTGCGTATGAGCTCTTCTTCATGCACGTTAAGCCCCTCATCTTCATCCTCTTCCACCCAATATTGGGGATACATTCCGGCGATGTCGTAGGGCATCAGCCCGGCGAAGATGGCATTGCGGGCATATTGAGTGGAGGTGGGGAGAATGGTGGTGTAGAGTTCTTCGGAGACGTTGAAATATTCCGACAGAAGTGGCTGCACGACTCTCCACTGGTCGAGGCGGAAGTTGTCGATTACCATCATGCAGACCTTCTCACCCTGATCCAAGAGGGGGAATACTCGCTTGCGGAAGATTTCATGGCTCATCAGCGGGTGATCTTCCTCTGCCAACCAATCGGCATAGTTTCGCTTCACGAATTTGCAGAAATTGGAGTTGGCATCGCGTTTCTGCATCAAGAGCATCTCCTCCATGGGACTTGCCGTTTCGGAGAGCTTCAGTTCCCATCTCACGAGTCCGCGATATATCTCCATCCAGTCTTGGATCGTGCTCGCCATATTGATATCTTGAGAGATTTTGACAAATTCCTGCTGATAGTCGGTAGAGGCTGTGACATTGGTGATCTCACGGCTATGCAGATTCTTCTTGATGGAGAGGAGGATCTGGTTGGGGTTGACCGGCTTGATGAGATAGTCGGCGATACGGTTGCCGATAGCTTGATCCATGATGTTTTCCTCTTCCGACTTTGTGATCATCACTACAGGTACGTCGGGATGTCGGGCATTAATCAGGTCGAGTGTTTCGAGGCCTGATATGCCGGGCATGTTCTCGTCGAGGAGCACCAAAGAGTATGCGTCGTGATCGAGCGCATCGAGTGCATCCCTGCCGTTGGAGACTGTGGTCAGGTCGTAGCCTTTGGCTTTGAGGAATAGGATGTGAGGCTTGAGGAGATCGATCTCATCATCAGCCCATAGTATCTTGTCCATAGTGATAGGGTATTATTCTGTAGGCTCTTCAGCCTCGGTTTTCTCTTCCGACTCGGTCGGTTCTACTGTTTCGGCGGTTTCCGCGGGCTCTATTGCTTCGGATTTCTCGGTAGACTCTTCAGCCTCGGTTTTCTCTTCCGACTCGGTCGGTTCTACTGCTTCGGCGGCTCCCTCGGGCTCTGCTTCGGCGGTTTCTTCCAAGGCTTTGGCTTCGGTTTCTTCGATGGTTTTGTTCTCTTCGAAACGGAAGTATTCTTCTAATGAACGTCCTTCGCGCAGCAAAAGTTCGAAGTTGCTCTTGCTGATCATGATGGGCCGCACGCCATCGGGGAGTGTGAACTCCTTTTCAGCCATGACTTTGCGATAGTGTTCAACATGGCGAGTGTTGGCGAATCCTTTGATGATCAGGAGCCCGACATTTCCGAAGCTCATCGGCTCGAGGTCGAAGTCGCTGACGACAAAAGAAGAGAAGTTGAAGCGTGCTACATCATAGAGCAACTGATTAGCGCTCACGGAGTCGCGAGGGAATGCCAGCACGAGGTAGTGGGGAGCATTGGGATCGCGCTCGAAGTTGAGGGGCTGACCGTCGGAGGCGGAGAGGGTAGTGTCGTTGGATAGACGCATGCTCCATATCATGCCACGCGAGTTGGAGAGCCCGGCATGCGGCTCGCGTCCCGCCTTCAGCCCCTTGAGGATGCTACCAGCCATGTCGGTCATGTCGGTGTCGGGATAGCGGTCGAGCAGTGCCGTGAGCTGTGACTGGAACTTATCTTTGTTATTCTCAGTGAGATAAGAGAGGGCGTCGATGAAGATAAACTTGGGCATGATCTTCGAGAGGGGGAAGTCTTGCTCCATCTTGGCAGTGAGCTGATGCACGGTTGTGTTCTGATCGTTGAGATAAGCATCGTATGCCTGCTGATACATCTCTTCCTGCACGTCGTGCATACGGCGCAGGTTTTCGAAGTAGTTGGGGTCGGTCATCGCCTTGCCGTAGGGGGAGTCGGCGAAGTCGGTAAGGATCTTCTGTCGCCATATCTCGGCTTGGGCGGTTTCGCCACGTCTCACAGCCATCAGATACATATTGTAGTAGACTTCGAGGCGATATTCATTGTCGGGATAGCGGTCGAGAAGTTGACCGAAAGTACGGCGTGAGGCACCGAAGTCTTCCAATTTATCTTTCAAGATAAGACCCATATTATAGAGGCCCTCCTGGATCACATCGTTGGCAGTCTGAATCTCTTCGGGAGTCTTGGGGATCTGCTTGAGATAGTATTCCGGCTTGTGGGGGTCATTTTCCGCCTTCTCTCTTTCTGCTATCTCTTTGCGCTGTTCGTCGGTGAGTGTGGAGTCGCCCGGCAGGGAGTCGGTGGCGAGAGCATCGGCATCCTCTGTCGGCTCTTCAGCGGAGTAGGATGTCTTGTTGCGACGGCGCCAGTCATCTTCGAGCTTGCGGGCACCCCAGCGGCGTTGGAACTCGTTCTTACCCTGGTTCTTGGTCATGGTGTTGTAGAAATACCATGACTTGTCACCATTGGAGATCATCGGGGTGGTGCCTTCGTTTTTCTTGATGTTTTCAGCCCCTTTACCCTCTTGCTCGGCGAGGTATTGCTCGCGTTTGGCATCTTCAGCCTCTTTTTTCTCTTTCTCTATGAGTTCTTTGGCGAGTCGTTCAGCCACTTTGCGTTGCTCTTCGGGGGTCAATTTGGAGAGGGTGAGCAGGGAGTCTTGGAGTTCGACATTGCCTGCATATAGAGCCATCTCGTCGAGCACGTCGCTGCGACGTTTTATCTTCTTATAGTCGGGGTATGTCTCGGGGAGTTGCGGCACGGCGCCGGAGTAGCATGGCTGTGCCTTGACATATTCGCCGAGGTCGAAGTAGAGAGCGCCTAAGGCGAGTTGTGCCAATGCCTTGTCGATGCCGTTGCGGGTGGATTTCTCGATGGCGAGTTTGTAGTTGTCGATAGCCGAGGTTGTGTCTTTGACCGATAGGTAGAGGTTGCCAATGGCGTAATATATCTGGTCGAGGAATTCGGCATTACGGGCATAGCGGGTCATCGATTTGAGTGATCTCACTTCCCCCTTGATGTTGGTGCCTTCGAACACTTCCGAGCGCTTGATGCGGGCGTTGAATTTGGCGCGATAGTCGGTAGAGATGCCGCTTCCTGCCTTCTTGTAAGCCAAGTATGCATCATGCTTCTTGCCGAGACGGGAGTATGCTTCGCCGAGCATGAAGCAGAGACGATTTTTCTGACTTCCATGGGCATATTTCACCGCCTCCCGGATGTGAGGCACAGCCTTTTCTTCCTGTTTGGTGCGCATATAGTAGTCGCTCCAGGCGAGTCTATACAGGTTCTTGAGGTTTTTGTCGAGAAGGTCTTTCTCTTTGACAAGGTGGAGGGCATTTTCCGCCTCGTAGTTCCAGTCGAGGGCGAGGTAGGAGAGTGCCATGCGGAGTCGAGCCTCGGTTACTATCTTGGGAAGCCATTTGAAGTGCTTGGAGATATAGAAGAAGGTGGCGGCGGCGCCGGTGAAGTCGCCATTATTATATTGTGCCTTGCCCATCGTGATCCAGGCGTTATGGAGGAAGGGGTTGAACTCTTCGCGGGCGCGAAAAGCCTTATCTTTGGCTGATGACCCCTTCTTGGCAGGCTTTTTCTTGATGGAGTGCAGTTGGATCGATTTCTGCATCTTCTCGATGGTGCGCTTGAAGTCGCCGGTGGGCTGAGGACGGTTCTTGTCGGCTCTCGCTTCGGCGGGATGGATCAGCATGCTGCGTGTGTAGTCATCTTGATAGGAGGCCTCCATGGTTTTGAGTTGCTCGTCATAATGGGTCTTGCCATTAAAGTAGACATTATAGCGCGTGTTGAAGGCATGCCACTGACGTGAGGCCGCAGTATTCTTCTTCGTGCTGCAAGCTCCGATGAGCAGGCAGAGCGAAGAAATGAGGAGGCAAAGTGTCACTTTTCGATGGTTGCGCATAACATTAAAACGTAAATACCCTGCCGGTTAGTATCAAAAAGGGCTTCAGATTGAACAAAAAAACAATCCAAAGCCCTTTTTTTATAGAAATATATTCCACCCGGTGAAGGTGAAAGCGAGTATCGTGTTATTGGAGGGAGACTTGCTTTTCAGAGTTTTCGGAGGTGCGGGTGATTGTGATACCCCGGGCGTTGTCTTTTACCGGATTGCCCATTAGGTCGTATTTCATGACGCCTCCATCCTTGTCTGACAAGGTGTGGTCGCCTTCCGGATCGGGGCGATCGAAGATACTACCCGGTTCTTCCGGCGATTCCGGCAATTCGTATGTGCCGTTGATCAGATAGTTCATGGTGCGTAGACGACTATAGAACCATTCTTGTCTGAGTTTTACCTCATCCTTGAAGTTGGGATAATAGTTGGCGTTGTTGTATTCATGCTCAAATGTGCGAGCCTCTTGGTATGCCGGATTCCTCTTAAGCATCTTATTGATAGCTCTCTTATATTCTCGATAGAGTGTCGGCAGGTGTTCGTTCCAAAGATCTATATATACTTGATAGAAGTCTTCGCGAGCGAGCAGATAGGGATAATAGAAAATACGTGTATAGTGTATTCTTGCAAAGTCGTTGTTGTCGGTTAATGGAGCGGAATCCAAATCCCATAATGGTCCCATTTTTATCTTGGAAGAAAAAGGATCATCGACATCGAAGTCATCTTTAACGACGAGCATATTACATCCTGCCGGATCCGGTATGCCTATTAAATCTTGGACCAACAACCATGATGCAAAAGATCTGAGATCAAGATATTTTGATACATCATCGTTGGTCATTAGGGCATTTTCGAGCACAGCAATAGCCCATTGTATGTTGATCATGGTCATATCTCCAAAATCATCAGTATCAGGCTCTTTGAAAGTCCATCCCATAGATGAGTGAATATGTTTTGACTGAAAATACACCTCATCCGGTTTCCACCAATAAGCATCGTTTTCAATTACATAGCCGGTGTCATCGATATCCAGTCGATCACTGTCGCCTGTCACTGCTTCAATCAGATAGTATACGCCGAAATAAGCATTGTTGATAACGACGTTTACCATTTGATATTTCGGTTGCCAACCTTCGGCTATGAGTTGCCCGATCTCGTATGCAAATCCGGGATTATATAAAGAGACTGCTTTTAGTACCCAATCTTTTGATTTTCCAACATTGTTATAATCAATGAGTTTGCCTTTCTTAGACAGTTTGATCTTATATCCGGGCTTGGAGGCTTTTTTACCACTGCCGGCATAGTTGGAGGTGTTGCCTCGTACTTTGAGGCGGATGCCGGAGGTCTTGCTGACATAGTTGCCGCTGTCGTAGATGGTATCGTTCATACGGCTCACCACCAATCGACCCTCTACATATTCATTGTCAATGATGGATATTCCGACACATCCCTCAGGAGGATATACAAATTCAAAGTTCGGGAATTCTCCCCCCTTAAGAGTAAACTCTACCAGGGGCATATCCATGTTTATCAATTTCTTGCGTGCTATGCGAGTAAGCGGATTGCCTGAAGGTGCCGGGCTCGACTGTGCATACGCTACGGCATCTTGCGCAGTCGCTGTGAATTCGACTGCAATCATCAATAGAATGAATGACAGGATTTGTTTGAACTTCATGGTTTTATGGTTGTTAGTAAGGTTGAGACGTGCCACTTAGTAAGGTTGAGGCGTGCCATATTTTACTACGACACGCCTCGCTATGAGAACAGTATTTAAGTCTTCTTTGCTAAGCATCGATGTTGGCGTAGGTGGCGTGAGTCTCGATAAATTCGCGTCTCGGTGCTACATTCTCGCCCATCAACACGGAGAAGGTGCGATCCGCCTCTGCGGCATTCTGCAAGGTTACCTGCTTGAGGAGACGGTTCTCCGGGTCCATTGTAGTCTCCCAGAGCTGACTCGCGCTCATCTCGCCAAGACCTTTGTAGCGTTGCAACACGAGCTTATTGCGGTCACCTTGGCATTTCTCATCTACGAATCGCTGCACATGCTGGTCGTTCCAAGCATATTCTTCCACCTTGTTCTTGCCCTTGGTGGTGCACTTGTAGAGTGGGGGAGTGGCGATATAGAGGTAACCATTGTCGATGATCGGCCGCATGCGACGATAGAAGAAGGTCATCAGCAGCGTGGCGATGTGGGCTCCATCGACATCGGCATCGGTCATAATCACGATCTTGTGATAGCGAAGCTTGCTCATATTGGGCTCTTTGGAGTCCTCTTCCGTGCCGATGGTCACGCCGAGTGCCTTGTATATGTTGACGATTTCGTCGCTTGAGAGCACCTTATGGTCTTGCGCCTTCTCGACGTTGAGGATCTTACCGCGCAGCGGCAAGATGGCTTGATAGATCGGGTTACGACCCACCTTTGCCGAACCGCCTGCGGAGTCACCCTCGACCAGGAAGAGTTCACATTCAGCGGCATCGCGGCTCTTGCAGGGGGCAAGCTTGCCGGGAAGTCCGGCGCCGGCAAATGGCGACTTGTTCTGCACGCGGAGTCGCGCACTCTGAGCGGCATGACGCGCTTGCGCTGCCAATACCACCTTGTCGACGATCACCTTCGCCTGCTTTGGATGCTCTTCGAGATAGTTGCGAAGCGCCTCGCTTACAGCGGTTTGCACCACACCCATCACCTCGTTGTTGCCAAGCTTGGTCTTCGTCTGACCCTCGAACTGAGGCTCTGCCACCTTGACAGAGATCACGGCGGTCAGACCGTCGCGGAAGTCCTCTTTCGAGAGCTCAATCTTCAACTTATCGAGCATGTGGTTGTCGTCGGCATATTTCTTCAGTGTCATGGTCAAGCCGCGACGGAAACCGGTGAGGTGTGTACCACCTTCGATCGTGTTGATATTGTTGACGTAGGAGTAGATATTCTCGTTGAAGTCGGTGTTGTAGGTCAATGCCACTTCGATGGGCACACCGTTGCGCTCGGTGTTGAGATGGATGATATCTTCGATCAGTGGCTCTTTGCCGGCATCGATATATTTCACAAATTCCTTTAGACCCTCGTCGCTGTGGAACACTTCTTGATGAGGAGTGCCCTCCTCGTCGAGGTTGCGGAGGTCGGTGAGAGTCAGCGTTATACCGGCGTTGAGGAATGCCAAGTCGCGGAGACGGTTGGCAAGCGTGTTATAGTCGTAGACGGTCTCGCTGAAGATGGTGGCATCAGGGTGGAAGATGATGGTGGTGCCGGTGTGGTCGGTTTCACCGATCACTTTCAGCTCGCTGGTGGGCTTGCCGTAGGCATATTCCTGCATGTGGATCTTGCCGTCGCGGTGGATCTCGGCGCGGAGATAGTCTGAAAGGGCGTTGACGCAACTTACGCCGACACCATGCAGACCGCCGGACACCTTGTAAGATCCCTTGTCGAATTTGCCGCCGGCATGGAGCACGGTCAGCACGACTTCGAGCGCCGGCTTATGCATCTTCTCGTGCATGTCTACCGGGATGCCTCGGCCATTATCCTCGACGCGAATCGAGTTGTCTGCCTCGATGGTGACAAAAATCTTGTTGGCATAGCCGGCAAGAGCCTCGTCGATAGAGTTGTCAACCACCTCATATACAAGGTGATGGAGACCACGCACGGAGGTGTCGCCGATATACATCGAGGGGCGCTTGCGCACGGCTTCCAAGCCCTCGAGCACCTGAATGTTGTCTGCTTGATATTTCTTCGCTTCCGACTGAGCGCCTTCCTGCTCGTCGGCAATGTTGTTAATTTCGTCAATATTCATTTCGAAACCTATGTTTTAGCATACAAATTTACAAAAAAAAATCGAAACAGCCAACACCGGCCCCAAAAACATCCCAAACAAAGCATGGTGGCAATCTGCTTTTCAACGGCAGTGCGTATGAAAGAATTGATTGAAATACCTGCTTTTTTGCAAGATATGCCACGCGGGAGTGTATGTCAGGTGTAAGGCGCACGTTTAGAGCGCGTTCCTTAAATTTTTTGGGCCGTAGAGGTCGTAGCCTTGAGTCG
>JBJEKI010000067.1:0-13319 GCA_051878555.1 Lepagella sp.
CGACTCAAGGCTACGACCTCTACGGCCCAAAAAATTTAAGGAACGCGCTCTAAGACTCCTGGCGGTGCTCATATCAAAGTGGAGCACAGGGTATTGTGTCCACTCTGTCTCAAGCGACTCTATCGCCAGGCCATTGAACAGGTCTTTGCGACCTTCGAAATAATAATGGAGGGTTGAGGTAAGAAGTGTCTTGCCGAAACGACGAGGACGACTTAAAAAGACATACTTACCAACTCTATGAGTCAACTCATAGACCTGGCGAGTTTTGTCGACATAGAGGAAATCTCCTTTAATGATTTCCTGAAAATCCTGCATGCCAAGGGGGCACTTCCTCAACTTCTTTTCCATAGCCAATAGATGCTTAATTCCGTTTTACTCCGTAAAGTTACAACAAAAGAAGCCACCAACAAAATTCCAACCAATATTTTTTACAACTCCGAAGAGAACTACCCCGGCAAACACGTCTGTTCCAACGACCTAAGAGCGCTTTCTCAAGATAAAAAAAGGAAGAGAGGGGGATTGTTGTTTCGGATTTTTGTATTATCTTTGTGGATGGATGGTGTAACCTTTTGTGTTTCACCTGCAATACTTGTTTTTCAACTTGAAAATATGACTTAAGCGAAAATTTTAACCATTAAAAGCATAACATCTATGAAGAGCGGAATTAAACTTCGGATAGGCACGGCAGTGGTGCTGCTGGGTCTGTCGGCTTTGATGTATTCTCCACCCGCCGAGGCACAGTTTCTCAAGAAACTCTCCAAGGGATTAGAGAAGGTGAACAAGGCATTGGACAAAGTCACCAATACCAAGGATCAAAAGAGCGATAAGAAGAGCGATAATAAAACGGAACAGAAGGGTGTCAGCGGCAGTCTGATTGCCTCGAATCAGGGGAATTCCACCACCTCTACCCCGGAGATAAAGATTCCTGACCAATTTATCCAGCCCTATCTCACAGACACCACCCGCTTTGTGAAGATCAACCCCGACATCAGTTACTACTCACTCTGCAATCTTGTGACTGAAGTCTCGGAGGGGGTATTTGGCATTGAATATATGGGAAATTGGTCGTTTTACGACGCCGAGACGGGGGAATTGCTCTATTCCGACATAGGGAAGACTGCGAATCGCAACCGACCCATCTTCAGCGGCGGCGCCGCCGTAGTGAAGACTCAGAACGGACATCGCATTCTCTATGCCGACGGGCGCGTGAAGGAATTAGACAAATCATTTGCCAAGGTCGAAGACTTCGTGGATGGTGTTAGCATGGTCAAGACATTCGATGCCAAATACAATTCGACAGCATATTACATCGATATCAACGGCGATAAGATCTATCCCGAATTGACCCGCACCGGCACGATGAACCGTCCGGTTTCGACCTATGAAGTGCGCCATCTACGCGACAATCGCCGCGCCGTCTACATGGATGGCAAATGGGGCTATATAGACTCAAAGGGTAAGATTGTGATCCCATGCAAATATAACCATGTAGCCGACTTCTCCGAAGGCCATGCCTGGGTATGCGTACAAGAGGGATCGGAATGTAAGGTCGGCATGATCGATGTGACCGGCAACTTCACCATTTCGCCACAATATAAATGGTTTAATCAGGAAATAGACGAGTCGGTGTTCGGTCCGATGAAAGATGGGATAGCGAGGATCTCTCAACGCAATGAGCCCCTGCGCTATGTCGACGCCGGCGGGCGAGTATTGGGAGAATTTGCCGACAGCGAAGGGACAGACTTCGTGAATGGACATGCCTTCATCACCAACTCCTCCGGCACATTCGGCATAGGACTTATAATCATCGACCGGGAGATGAACGGTGTAAGAACCCTCGACAACAGCCGAGGCAATTTCAACAGCCACAGCATGAGCTATCCACACTTCACATATAATGGTCTGGCGGTGGTGGACCATAATACCAAGGTGATCAACAACAATGGCGATGTAGTGATAGCCATACCTAACAAGACGGGGTATGAGTTATCGCTCAACGAGGTAAAGAATGGCTATGCCTACGCCGAGGCTACCTACAACAAGCGTACGATCCGAGGGATCATGCGCGCCGACGGCTCCTTCTCAGTAGTGTTCGGCAAGAGCGATGAAGAGAACAGCAACTGGAATGATATACCGACCGAACCTTGGAGACCACCTTATATCAGAGACCCGAGAAAGCCGAGGCTACCGGAGCCGGGTGATCCTCGCGGACCGAAGTATATACCCTCCCCGCTCTACACGGTGAAAGTTGCAGCTAATCCGCCGGAGGGAGGCAGTGTGTCGGGAGGTGGCAAGGCCGCCTACGGCAAGGAGGTTAGCGCCACAGCCACAGCCGCCGAAGATTGGAAATTCTCATCATGGGATGCTCCGGCGCGTAGCTACACACTCACTCCCGGCACATTCACAGTGTTCGAAGATATGACCGTGACAGCCAACTTCATCAAGAAAGATGATGTGAAGCCGACACCCGACGGCGCATGGGAGGGAGACTTCCTCTACCGTTTCTACACCACCGGTTCGGCATTTACCGACGCCTACTCCGAAGAGGCAAACATAGTAGAGAATATTCCGATATATCTTGAGATGAGTTCGAAGAAAGATATCGACACTCCGCTGGGTAAGAAATATGGCTACCTGACACTGATGATCGATCCGGAGAAACAATATGTAAAAACCGAGAAGCGCAACACCTCGGGAGGAAGCACCTGCAACATGTTCTACGTACCGATGACCATCGACGGAATGATCGAGCAGGATGGAGAAAAATACCTCTTATTGCAGGGAGGCGATCTGAAGTTGGCGAACATTACCGTGCTTCCGGGAGAGAAAGATGGAGGCATCAACGCCCTGATGGCAAACATTATGCTGCGTCTCTTCGGAGACAACCTCTCGCTTGGCACAGCCACCTATCTGCTGAAATATGAAGAGAAAGATGGCAAAGTCACCCTCGGCAATATGAAGCGTTTCCACTCCGACTATGGATGGCTCGCCGCCGGCGACGACCGCTTCAACAAGCTCTTCGTGTCGGGAGCTATGTGGGGAATAAATTCCGGCTTACCGGCAGACTACTTCCAGGGCATAGAGCTTGGCCCCAAGCAGAAGCGCAGCGGCATCGAGTGGTATCCACCCCAATCCTGGGTAAAGACCAATGAAGAATACCAGGATCTCAGAGCAAGATGGGAAAAGGCATATAAGCACTTCCTGAACGACTACTTCTTATTCTGGGAGAAATAAAAAAAGAGTACATTCCTCGGAATGTACTCAACTAATTATCAACCATAAAAAGGGCTGCCTGTCCGCGGGCAGCCCTTTTTTATCCAATTATTTGCGAATATAGACTTTCTTACCACCGATCACATAGATACCGGGGTCGAGGTCCATAACATCGTTCTTGTTGACATTCTTCATAACGAGACGACCATCGAGAGAATAAACATCGAGGTTGATGCCATCGGCGAAGAGAGCGTTGATGCCGCTGACGCCGAGATACCAAGTAAATGTCACTGCGGGGAGATTGTCGCCACTATCATCTTGGAAGAAACCTTCGGGCACTTCGAGAGTGTAAACGCCATCTTCAGTATATTCTACCGAAGTGAACATCATCAGCTCATTGTTATCGCAATCCCAATCGTAAGTAGCGTCAGCGATTCTTTCGAGTTCAACGCCATCACGATAGAGCACACACTTGCCGGCACCGCAGTTGAGATATTCGACAGTGCTGTTCCAGACGTGGATTTCGTGGAGCAAAGTGATGGTGCTGCCATTGGCGGGGTCAGTAGTCCATTGGTCGCTAACGCCGCCACCGGGGTTGCTATTGATCGAGAAATAGAATACGGCGTAAGTATTGCACTTGCCGGTCTGAGCATCATTGTCATACCAGGTTTCGTCACCTACTACACCATTGGGGATGTAAATAGTGTAACTACCCTCTTCGATGATCTCCTCCTCAACTTGGATTACCCCCTTGGTGCGATCGGAAGGATCGATGGAGAGAGTAGCGTTGTAAGAAGTGTATGCAGTCTTATTGTTGATAGAGATTGTAACATCATCGCCATAAACGGGCTCGCTGAACTCAACCTTGATTTCCTTGAGCGAAGCGACGGTGCTTTCGTTTGTCGGCTCAACAGCAGTGATAGAGATCACCTCTTCGGGAGCGCTAAGCACGGTATAAGAGAGACGCACTTCAACTTCTTGAGGTAGCATACCATAGCCTTCGCCTGTGTTGTAAACGCCTGCAGGGAGCACGACAGTATACTTACCGGACTCAGTGATAGGCTCATCGAGAACTATTACAAATCCATCAGGCACATCGTCGCTGATCGAGCAGTTGGTCACCTTCTGTCCTGCTTCATTGTTCACATAGACCTGGACATCCGGATCGCGAGTAGGAGTGATGGCTTCATAATATGCATCGGCACCCTCCTTGGTGTAGCAATGTATACGGCTGAGTTCGCTGACAGTCGCACCGACGATAGGATCAGTGGCGAAATCATAGTTGTCGTAGAGCTTGCTGAGAGTGAAGTTCACTTCATAGCCGGGCATATAGCGACCATACTTAGCATTTTGGTCGATATATTCTTGATTCA
Organism: Lepagella sp.; assembly: GCA_051878555.1. Taxonomy (GTDB): domain Bacteria; phylum Bacteroidota; class Bacteroidia; order Bacteroidales; family Muribaculaceae; genus Lepagella. Next base: position 4,587 of record JBJEKI010000067.1, read on the forward strand.
CCACTACATAATAGTTGACATATACATTATACTTGTGAGCATCGGTGAGAGCAACAGAGGGAGTGATCACCACCTTCTTGGCATTGTCGGCAGAAACGGCGATAGTGGCGGGGATGGTCTTGCCATTGGTAAGGTCGCTGAACATAACCTTAGTCTCGGGAGCATCAACAGTGTTGATAGCCACCTCGCTGTCGAAAGTGAGAGTGATATTCTGGCAAGCCGCAACGACATCGCCATTCTTGACAGAAGCAGCTACGGGCAGGAGGTCGTCGGTAAGTTCGGGACCGGGGTTGTACTTAACATTGAAATCATGAGTATAGCCATCGGCGGAAACTTGGTCAATGAAAGAGATGCGGATATTCTTACCGGCCACTATTTCATCGGTCAGAGGGATGGTGTATTCGATACCTGCTTGGCCTACCTCTTCAGAAGTGATACCCTCGGTGATATCTACCTGATACTTGATATCATCCAGAGTCTGATAGCTTACACGCACGCCACCGAAAGTGAGAGCTTTCTTGTCGGAGAAATAGACCTTGAAGAAATTGTCGGTAAGAGTTTCACCATCAGCCGGGGTAAACTCAGCCTGTATATCGCTGCGATATTCCGTATAAGGGAGTCCGAAAGTCACAGAACCATAATTACCCTGTGAAGCGTTGAAACTGCAAGTACCGTCAGCCATCAGGATATCACCAACTTTGATGGTAAGGCTACCCCACTTCTTGGTGAGACCCATAGTCTCGTAAGAGCGGAGTTTGCCGGTGAAATCGATATAAAGTTTCTTGCCATCGACAGAGATCTTGTCGGGGTCAATTCTCTCTTCGTAAGCATCGCCCAGTTCGGCGCTACCGATCTGAATAATACAAGAGGCAGTCTGACCATCCTCCTTAGTCATAAGATCGTAATCAAATTCGAGGACTGCAATACCACGTTCGTCACCGGGGAGCCAGTAAGATAGGAACTCGGTGATGCCGGTGGTCGACAAGTGATAGTGAGGTTTGGCAGGAGTGGTCCATTCGAGTTCGAGAGAACCATCAGTACCATAGATAAGTTGTTCGTTGGCAGAGGCATGAAGGCCTGTGACGTTGAGGGTCATCTTCTCGCCCGGTTCGAAATAACCGGCTTCCATCCATTCGGTGAGTGTCGGTTTGAGGGCATATACGATTTTGCCGGTATTGACATCATTGCGAGTTTCGATCTGGGCGGTGTGAGTACCGACAGTAAGGGTCGCCCAGTCAGCGGCCACGGCGGGGAGGTTGAACTCGAGTTCCACCTGGCCATCGCGAGCATCGGTAATATTATACATTTCGCCGACAGGCTGCGAGACATTGACCAGAGTAAGTTCGGAGACTTCGGAATCCATCACAGCCATAAAGACTTTGTCACGGCTGAAGCCCTTGCCGGAAGCGAGGTAATAGGTATGGCCGGCGGTGACACTCGATGTAGTCTTCTTGGAGAAGGTAACGCCATCGTGAGTAAAGCTGGCGTAAGCGAACTGGCTGATCTGCGAATTGTAATCGACATCAGATCCATCTTCATTGAGAGCGGAATAGACGTGCATCACTTGATCTTGCGACCATACGGTAAGCACACCGCTGCTCTCCGGAGTAAACTTATAATCGGCAGTATCGCCGTAGATGTTTGCTTCGTTGTAGTGGACATTGAGTTCGAGATCCTGCCACTCAATTTGTGCAGAAGCCGAGAACGACAACATCACCGACAAAGCGATCAAAACCCACGACCTACGCAGGCTTTGAAAAGATGAGGTAAATAGTTCCTTCATAAGGTTGTAATAAATAGGTTAGTAATTGTGTCGGGGGTAGCCGATACAATCGTATCGGCTACCCCCGGCGAAAAATTTAGAGAATAATCTTTTGAGTAGTCACACCGCGGGCAGTAGCGACTTTGACGATAACCACGCCATGGTAATCACCGGCATCTACCGACACAGTGTCGACGCCACGAGCCGAAGCGATCATCGCTCCGTTGGAGAGATAGAGTGTGATGGTAACGTTGCCTGCGGCTTGTGCAGTCACCATATTACCGGAGCGAGAGATCTTCGCAGCAGCGGCTTCTGAAGAGATGTCGAGGATGCCAGAGTCATTGAAACGTGTGAAGGGCACGGTCACGGCATTGAGCATCGAGCCGGTGTTGCCATCGAACACCATGAGCACAATCTTGCCATTCTCTTGCACCTCTACATTTTCCGGATAAGAGAGGATTAAATCTTGGATATACTTATCGCCGGCAGTCAACTTCTGCGGGAATCCGATATTGCTGCCATAGATGCTTCCCCAATAAGCACGCACCACATCATTGTGAGTCACGTTATAGGCAGTGGCATAACCATAAATACCATTCAAACCCCATTCGCCGAGAGCCGGGTCATCGTAGATATAGAAATTATTTTCTTGCGAATTGATCAGGCCATCTTCGAGAGCCACGGGGAAGACGTTGAGATATTGATTCTTCATGTTCAGCGCCGACTGAAGTTGGATGCTGAGAGTGATGTCTCGAGTATCTTCATCGAAGGTGACAGTGGGCACGCTGAGGTCGATGTATGTCGGATTGTTGAGTTCCTTAGCCACCATATCCTGCCAGAGGCCGAAGCCATTGGAGAAGATGATATATCCGTCGTCGTCAGTGGCGAGCGGGGATAATATCCATCCATTGCGTTGAATCATGCCTGAAGGAGCAGCCATAAGCCCGAGCGAGCTGCTGTAAGCCTCAAGAGCGCTGTTGCTATAGGGGTCGCCCGTGTAGGTATGAATCGAAATCGGGATAAAGCGATCGCCAAACATGTTTTCGAGATTCTCGATAGCTATGATGCCTTGAGGACAGTTGGGACAGGTAGTGCCGGTGTACTCCTCAAGTACGACACGCTTCACCGGTTCGAAAGTCAAGTTCCGGATTGACGACTTGGTCACATCGGTATAGTCGTCGAGTTTTACACTGATGCTGAAGTTGTTGACTTCACCTACCAAGAGGGGAAGCTTATTGGCAAACTCGAAGTTAACGGCATCATTCTTGGAGAGAGAAAGGCCTGACTGAGCGAAAGTATCGATGACCTTGCCGTCAGCATCATTAAGAGTGAGTTCGACGCTCGAATATGTGTCGACTTCAGAGTTAATGGTAAGCTTACCGGCGATGGCGATATCATCCTTATTGACCACAGCAGCCTTGTTGGTAAGAGAGATCAGATACTTGAGGTTGCGCATCACGACGATATTATCGACATGGATCATGCTCTGGTCGTAGTTATTGTTCCAGAAGCCGATATATATCTTCTTGCCGTCATACTTGGCGAGGTCGATAGCGTAGTGATCCCATTCACCCTCAACACCATTTTCGGTAGCACCGATAGTAAGAGCGTAGTCATAGACATCACCCTCGCTCTTCATACGTTCGATAGTGGAAGAAGTGAGGACATTGAAATTCTCATTACATTCCCAGATTACGATCTTGAGGTGATCATCCTTAGATGCGAGATACTTCTGAGCGTCGAAGCTGAGCGTACAGAAAGCATCGGGGATCTCGAGTTGAGGGATAACCATCCAGTCATCGCTCTGGCCGGCGGGTGTATACATCGAGGTAGAGGAAGCGAAATAATCGGTAGACTGCAAAGTCTCGCGAGTAGAGAAATTCCAGGGCTGGTTGTCGGCATCGAAAGCCAAAGCCACCATATCCTCGGTGGGCACATTGTGGTCGCCTTCATAGCGAATCAAGCTGAGGAGCGCCTGTGCGATATTGTTGAAATCCTCGCTGAAGAGGGTAGCATTGTCGGTGCTGATGGGGCGTTCGTAAGTACCGGTATAGTTGATCACGATCTCCTCATTGCCGGTCTTGGCAGAACCCGAGATATCGGTGAGCGAACCCGGGGCGAGTACCACCTTATACTGAGCGCCGGCATATAGATATTGCGTGGCAGCCGGGAGGAGACCCACCACCTTGGTGTCGGAAGGATTGACAGCGACTTGGAGGCTTGCCACCTTGCTGTCGCCATCTTCGGTAACCTCATAGAGAGAAGCCTCGGCAGTCTCCGATGCCATCACATTGGAAGTAAAAGTGAGCACGGGGAACTCGGTAGAATTGTCGATGCGAGCGATCTCGGCATTATCCTCGGGGAATATGGATTTCACCTCAACGGGACGCTCATCTCGACCGACATAAGAGAGAGTGATGGGGAGATTTTTCTTTTCATTGTTGGCAGCCAAGCAGATAGATCCCTCGGGGATCTCGACGGTATATGTCTTACCCTCTTCCATGGCTGTTTCGCGGAAGGTGATGATGAGCGAATGGTTGTCGCCGGCAGTAAGGGCAAATCCCATGGAATTGCGCACGGTTTTACCATCCTGGTCGCGAAGGACCGCAGAGTTGGAGTCACCGAGCACCGAGATAACCTGATTGAAGCGGAGAGTGATGGTGCTCAACCAGTGGAACTGCGAACCTTGAGCGGGAGTCACAGCAAAGCTCTGCAAGAGGTCGATGTTCTGACAGGCAGTGCTGAGATCCTCGGGCATAGATGCGATGTAGCTTTCACCTTGGGGAGAAACCATCGAACCGAGCACCATACCATCGGCAGAAGCAGCCCAAAGCGTACCGGTATTGTCGAAACCGGTGACTCTTGTGAAGTCGAGGCTATAACGCTGCTTGCAGATAAGGGAGAATGGATACCAGATGCTCTCGCTGAGCACTTGCCATTCGCGCAAGGGAGTGTTGGCGGGAGAAGAGGCATATACCAAGCCATTATCATCGACATGACCGACGCGCAAGTCATATTCCTCTACGCTGTCACGGCTGGTATAAGTCCCGGTCTCAGTGTTGTAGATTACGACAAATAGATTGTCATTGACGTCGCGGATGGTGCCGGCTACATATTTACCGTTAGGGCTGATGACCGGGGCGCCCTCCATCATGAGATAGCCGGCGGGAGCATTGGTGCCACCCTTGCCGAACTGCACATAACTCTCGTTGGTGCGGTCGTAGATGAAGGCAGTAGGCTGGATGCTCTGATTTCCATAGATGATGATGTAGCGGCCATCGGCAGAGATCTGAGTGTAGGTCTCCTGATGTGAAGTGTAGTCCTGAGGCATAGTGGGCAGGCCATTGAGAGTGATCGGGCTCTTGGTGGTGAGATCCCACATAATGCCACAAGAATTGGAGTTATACACGTTGAGGGCATTATCCTCGCCGAAACCTACGGCATACTTGCCGTCGGGAGTGACACAATTGACATAGCCACATTCCACCTGATCGGGGCAATTAAGTTTAGTCCAAGTCTTGGAGGAGACATTGAAGATACCGGGGATGCCCAAGAAAGAGCCATCGTCGGTGAGAGAGCCGTTGTAGCCGCCGACCGCCATGTTACCATCGTCGGTGATATCATTGACTACATAAACGCCCATGGCCTGCTCGTCGGTCTGTCCGGCGGTTTTGACCACGCTTTCGCCTTTAGTTTCGACATTAACGATGCGGATCACGCTGCTTCTGCGTTGAGCGGTGGTGGCACCCTTGACAATAGCCCATTTGCCGTTGTCGCTGATGGTGTGAACGATCGAAAGGTCGGTATTTTTTTGAAGGATGAATTTGGGTGTGTCTGCCGCCTGAGCCGTAGCGGATATCACGCAACTGCCCAGGAGCAACATCAAGTTGCTTACTTTCATGGTAGTGTAAGGATTTTTGATCTGTTATGTATTTAGAGAATTACTTTCTTGACAGTAACTTTACCATTGGTGTAAGTGGTGTGCATGATAAATAAGCCCGACTCGGGGTTGTCGACGCGACAGCCTTCCATATTGTAATATATGGTCTTGACCGGATTGTCGATAGTAATCTTCTCGACTCCACTGGGGTCGTAGATGTAATTGACAGTCACGGTGGGGCCCTCGGCAGCCACTTGATAAGTAGCGTTGACGCCATCTTCAGCTTCGCCGGTGGCGGTGCAAACGTTAGCCTTATATACTATGGTGGCAGTGCCGGCAGCGGTGCAATACCATTCAGCCTTGAGCGAAGTTAGCGAACCGGCCTTAAGAGCATTGAGTCCGATGATGTTGCCCTTGCTGCTAAGACGAGGATAGGTGAACGACCCGGTCGTATTGTCGGAGACACAGGCTCCGAAGAAGCACAGGTCGTGGCGACCGTTGGGGAGAGCTGTGATATCGTATGCGAGCTGCACACGGCGACCATTGGCAGCAATGTTCTTCACAGCCAATCCGCTCGAGATGTAGGGGTCGTCGAAATCGTAGACAGGTTCGACTACCTTGCTGACGTTGACGATGGCATTGTCGGCAACTACACCGACCTCCTGACCATTGTCATCAATGTAAACAAACTGCAAGTCGGAGGCCGACTGCGCACTGAGCCACGATGCGGTAAAGAGCATCATGGCAACCATAGAGTAGAGTCTTTTCATAAATACTGATGTTCTTTTTATTGATCATATAATATGCAAATATAGGTTCGTAAAGGGGAATATCCCCTTAGAAATCAATGTATTAATGTTCAAATTTATAAAATTGAACAAATTCTGACATAGATGAGATTCTTCAGAGCGCGTTCCTATCCGATAATAGCACTCTAAAAATTTAAGGAACGCGCTCTTAGTGATGATACCACAGCCACAAAGTTATACACAAATTTGCATTTCACCCCCGTTTTTGTTAATTTTAGTTAATATTTATTAATATTTATTAGTTTGTTGCATATTGTAAAGTATGGTATGTGCAATTTCGAACATAAAAAAAGCCTTGACGTTAGGTCAAGGCTTTAAAGAGAATTATATCGGAATGTAGAAACTTACTTTTGCTCATGGAAGTGAGAGCGATCGACTTTGCATACCGGGCAGCGGTAGTCTTCGGGGAGGTCGCCATCGACTGTGGCGACATATCCGCAGACATCGCATACGAAACGGCGCTTGGTCGAGGTAGCAGTCTCTTCGGGTTTGGCATCCTCTTCGGGGCGATAGGTGGGCGCACTCTTGGGAGCCTTTCCCTTAATCACCTTGTGATAATAGGCGTAGGTCATGGGAGTGCCTTCACCCTTGAGGGTGTCGCAGAGGCGTCCGACCACGAGCACGTGAGTGCCGCAATCGACGAACTCGATAGCTTCAGCCACGAGACGTCCGGCGAACTTACCCTTCACGATAGGCATACCGTCGAGAGTGTCGTAACCGAAGTCGGCATACTTATCGGTGTCGCGGCTCGAGAAGAAGCCGAACTTGCCGATGACTGCCGGATCAGAATCTTCCGATAAGATCGAGAGTGAGAACTTACCGGTCTGTTTGATCACTTCGAGAGTATAATTATTTTTATTCAGAGAGATCACCACTTTGGGATCTTCGTTGGTGACCTGGAAGCAGGTGTTGATGACACATCCGACAGGTCTTTCGCCCTCCATGGCGCCTACGACATAGAGGCCATACGAGAGGTTGTATAACACGGTTAAGTCCATCACATTCTCCTTTCTTTTAAGGGTTCGGGTATAGGATTAGAAATTTTCTGCTTTTAGTTCGAAGAAGCTCTTGGGGTGAGCGCAAACAGGGCACATCTCGGGAGCCTTCTTGCCGACTACGATATGACCGCAGTTGCGGCAGATCCAGATACGGTCGTCATCGCGAGAGAATACGATGCCCTCCTCGATATTTTGGAGGAGACGGCGATAGCGCTCTTCGTGGTGACGCTCGATGGCACCTACAGCGCGGAAGCGGAAAGCGAGTTCGTCGAAGCCCTCTTCCTCAGCCTCTTTGGCCATACGATCGTACATGTCAGTCCACTCATAGTTCTCGCCTTCGGCAGCATCCTTGAGGTTGGTCATAGTGTCAGGAATTCCACCGTCATGGAGATACTTGAACCAGAGTTTGGCGTGCTCCTTCTCATTGTTGGCAGTCTCCTCGAAGAGGGCAGCGATTTGCTCATAGCCATCCTTACGAGCCTTGGAAGCATAGTAAGAATACTTGTTGCGTGCTTGTGACTCACCGGAGAAAGCCTCCATGAGGTTCTTCTCAGTCTTTGTACCTTTTAAACTTTTCATCGTTTTTAGAAATTTAGTAGGTTAATATTATAAGTATTTGTAAATCGAAATTGTTCACATCCGCCGTCGATATTTTCACACTTGCTGATTCTGGTCAAGGCACTGATCGCAAATACCCCCAATATAGATATCATAGCTGGTGATCTTCATGGAATGGAGCATTGGTATATCAGCTTTCATCGGGAGGGGAAAATCGATGATTCTACCACACTTGACACAACGGAAATGCCCATGGTCACGAGCTTCAGCCAGGTCATAACGGATATTCACCGGGTCTATCTTGACCTCCTTAAGGAGTCCCACTTCGGTGAGCGACTTGAGGGTGGAATAGATTGTGGTGAGCGAAAGAGTCGGAAATCTGTCGATGAGCCCATCGCGGATGGTAGCAGCGTCGGGATGGTCGTGATGTTGCCACACATACTCAAATACCGCCAGACGCTGCGGCGTGGGCTTAATCCCCTTATCTATCAATTTATCAGCGAGAAGCGTGATAATATTATCCTTATCGCAATGAATATCCATAACGAACAACGGTCAAGCTACATTTATATCAAATCTGTAATAATTACAAATTTAATATAATATTTTATAATTTCCAAATATTCCAACAAAAAAATAGATAAAAAGGACACTGATGGTCTAACTGATGGTCTAAGAGCGCGTTCCTTAAATTTTTGGGGTCGTAGGGGCGGATATTTTTGAGCA
>JBJEKI010000068.1:0-13202 GCA_051878555.1 Lepagella sp.
ACGCATTTTGATGGTAATGGTGGTGGCAATAGCCACAGTGATGGGAGTCAACGCCGAGACGCTGACACAGAAAGTGTATAAAGTAAGTGCATTTGAGCGGATAGAGAGTTCATCGATAATTAAGGTGAAGTATACACAGGCATCGAAATATGATGTAAAAGTGAAATATAACGAAGCCGGGTCACGGATTTTCTGCTTCAAGCAGGTTGGGGAGACAATACAGTTATACACCAAGGAAGATCCGAAGAAAGTGAGAAATGCCTCCTACCTGATCGAGGTGTATGTGACTGCTCCATCTCTGGAATATATCGGTATGTCGGGTTCGAGCACCTTCACATCGGGGAGCATCACACAGAGCAACCGAGATCTGACCGTAGCGCAGTCGGGAGCTGCCAAGTTCAACGTAAACCAGGTGTGTGTCAAAGAGTTGGACATACGCGGTTCGGGAGCAGCCCGATTCAATGGGAATATAACAGCGAAAGAGGATGTATCTATCAAGAATAGCGGTTCGGCGATGATGAGCGGCACGATTAAGGCACCGGAGGTAGAGATTGAATGTTCGGGAGCAGCGAAAGTGACCTCGACAATCACCACGACCGATCTTGATGTCGAAGTGAGCGGTGCGGCGTATATAGATATAAAGGGGAGTGCGAAGAAGGCCGAGTATCATGCATCGGGCTCAGCACAAGTCTCAGCGTCAGGGCTGAGAGCCGGCACAGGGGAAGTGACCGCGAGCGGTGCGGCGAAAATCAACAGCAACATCGGCAATCTCTACAAGCGCGAGACGAGCGGCGTGGCTAGTATCACCAATAGATAAATAAGGCGAGCTAAAGCTCGCACACAGAACCAATCCGCGGCGAGGGGATGACGCAAGGGCGAGCTAAAGCTCGCACACAGAACCAATCCGCGGCGAGGGGATGACGCAGGGGCGAGCTAAAGCTCGCACACAGAACCAATCCGCGACGAGGGGATGACGCAAGGGCGAGCTAAAGCTCGCACACAGAACCAATCCGCGACGAGGGGATAGGAGGAACGACGAGGATGGGTATAAGAGGAGATATAAATTAGATAAATTAGATAAATTAGATAAATTAGATGAATTAGATATAAACAGAGCGGGCTGTATAGTGATTCACATCGCTATACAGCCCTAATTCTGTATAAAAAATTATTATAGAATATTGCCTATTAGAATGGGAGGTCATCACCATTGTTGTCGGCACCGCCGAGGGGATCCTGGGCGAAGTCGGGAGTAGCTACGGCGGGAGCGGCAGGCTGACCGTATGCCGGGGCGGCGGGCTGGGTAGCAGCCGGGGCTACGCCACCCATAGGAGCGGGAGCTGCGGGAGCTGAGAGGTCGATGGGCGTAGCGGCGTAAGCACTAACGTCGGTATACCAACGGCCGTTGAACTCGCGGCTCTCGAGATCGACAGAAATTCGATAAGCTTTGCCGACTTCAAACTGGAGGTCGCGCACACGATTTTCGCCGAAAACATGAAATTTCACCTTTCTGGGGTACATGCCTTGAGTTTCGAGCACCCACTCCTTTTTCTTCCAAGCATTGCCTTGCTTGGAGACACCTTCCTGGAGGGGAAGGTCTAAAATGATGGTTCCTTCAATATCCATATAAGATAATAAATTATAGATTACGAAATGATGTAAAGGAGGGATGAGAGCCGAAAAAAGGAGGCACTACCCTACCGATATAGGTGCAAAGGTACAAAAAAAGGCTCGGATGGCAAAAAAATATCAAAACAAATTTGTAACTTTAGGCTTTGAAATTTTGGAGCAGGAAAATGATTCTGCTTCAGAGCGTGTTCCTAAGAGCGCGTTCCTTAAAAAAGAAAAGATATGTTAGAAAAGATAGAGAAATACTTTCGAGAACTAAGCGACCATCAGCGTGAGCAGTATGAGATCATGAAGCGTGAATATCCGGAATGGAACAGCAAGATCAATGTGATCTCACGTAAGGATATCGACAACTTGGAAGAGAAGCATATCCTGCACTCCTTGGCGATAGCGAAGTTCATTTACTTCACTTCGGGGAGTCGGGTGTTGGACTTCGGCACCGGGGGAGGCTTTCCGGGTATACCATTGGCAGTGATGTTTCCCAAGGTGCACTTTCATTTGGTGGATCGTACTGGGAAGAAGGTGCGTGTAGCGCAAGAGGTAGCGGCGGCGTGTGGGCTGACGAATGTCACCTTTCAGCATGGTGATGTGGCGGAATGTAAAGAGCGATTTGACTTCGTGGTGAGTCGCGCGGTGATGCCTCAGGAAGACTTGCTGAAGATCTGTCGGAAGAACATCAGCGACGAGCAGCGGAATGCGTTGCCCAACGGGCTGATCACTCTGAAGGGTGGGGAGCTTGGGGAAGAGTTGAAGCGGCTTCGCGACCGCTCGGAGGTGGTGGAAGTCAGCAACTACTTCGACGAAGACTTCTTCAAGGGGAAAAAGATCGTGTATACAATTAGGAATTAGGAATTAGGAATTAGGAGATAGGAATTGGCTACTCACAACTTCAAAGGGGAGCTGAAGCTCACTCACTGAACTAAAAAATACTACTTATGGAGATATTGAAATTTGGGTTTTCTTTCTTTGGGATTAACACTTATTTGGTGTATGATGCTGCCACTCGGGAGTGTGTGGTGGTGGACCCGGGGATGGTGAACAGATATGAAGAGGCCGCTATCAAGAAGGCAGTGGAGAAGTATGGGCTGAAGATTACGAAGGTGATCAATACCCATCTTCACATCGACCATGTGGCGGGCAACCGCTTTATTGTGGAGGAATATAACGTGCCGGTGTATGCGCATCCGGATGATGCGATCTTGGGAGAGCGCATCGAGATGCAGGCACAGATGTTTGGGGTGATGGAGAAGATAGCGAATGTGGAAAACTATGGGCCCTTGGCAGATGGCGACAAGATCGCTGTGGGCCACGAGGAATTGGAGGTGATCCACACTCCGGGACATTCACCGGGCGGGATCTCACTCTATGACCGCAAGAGGGGTAATGTGCTCGTGGGTGATGCCTTGTTTGCCGGTTCGATAGGGAGGACCGACCTGCCGGGAGGGAATCATCATCAGTTGATCAGATCGATCATCGAGAGGCTGATGGTTCTGCCGGAAGAGACGCATGTGCATCCGGGGCATGGGCCGGAGACGACGATAGGCGTGGAGCGCCGGAGCAATCCCTATCTATTAGGATAGCAAAGCCGAACACAAGCATAGAATGTCGACAGAATGAATGTCGGCAAAATGTCGGAAGAATGTCGGCAAAATATCGGCAAAAGATCGGCAAAAAGAAAGTCGGCACAGAATTATAAAACGAAGAACACCCCGGGGCTCGGAGAGAGCTGCCGGGGTGTTCTTTTTATAGGATATATTAGTGCATAAAACTTATCAATCAGGATCTATTAGTAAGATTCTGTTTGATTAATGGACTGAGTTAACTGCTGCGAGCACGACCTCGGAGAGCGTTGGATGCCCGAAGACGGTATCGGAGATGGCTTGGCGCGTAGCACCGAGAGTGATAAAATCGGCGCACTGCTGGGCGAGAATCGCGGCTTCAGCGCCCATGATATGAGCACCGATAAGGCGATCGGTGGCAGCCTCGAAGATGAGTTTGCAGAGGCCGTCGGACTCGCCACCGGCGAGAGCCTTGCCATTGGCACGATAGAAACTCTTACCCACCTTGATCTCGATGCCCTTCTCCTTGGCGGCATCTTCGGTGATGCCGACCATACCGCACTCGGGGTCGGTAAAGAGAGCCGCAGGGATGACATCGAAGCGGATATCATCGCTGACACCATCGATGGCATTGAGGGCACGCTTACCTTGATAAGAAGCGACATGAGCGAGCATCATACGGGCGTTGACATCGCCGATGGCATAGATATGGGGCACATTGGTGCGCATCATATCATCTACAGGGATGCCACGGGGAGAGAACTCCACGCCGGCAGCCTCGAGGTTGAGACCATCGACATTGGGACGACGGCCTACAGCCATTAAGATATCGGAAGAAACGACGGAATCCTCCTTGCCCTTGAGGTCGAACCAGGTGACGATCTGCCCCTCCTCATTCTTCTCTATACGCTTCACGGCAGCACCGGTGAGCACCTTCACGCCGCGCTTGGAGAGAGACTGTTTGAGGCGCTTGGAGATATCGGAATCGAAAGTCGGAGCGATATTCTTGAGGAACTCCACGACAGTGACTTCAGAGCCGAAAGCGTTGAAGACCGAAGCAAACTCCAGTCCGATGACGCCCCCACCGACGATGGTGAGGCTCTGCGGGATATAATCGATGGCGAGGATATCTGTGGAATCGAGCACCCACTTCTCGTCGGCGCCGGGCACGGGGATAGACTTCGACTCCGATCCTGTGGCGATGATGATATCCGAGGCAGTGAAGACCTCCTCATTGACGCGGATGGAAGAGGCATCTACGAAAGATGCAAAGCCCTCGACGACGGTGACTTTGGCGCGTTTGAGGAGAGCATCGATACCCTCACGGAGGGTAGCGACCACCTTATTGCGGCGATCCACGACGCGGCTGAAATCTACATCGAAAGAGACATTGGCGACGCCAAACTCCTCCGGATCCTTCATCATAGAGACGATGGCAGCATCCCGAACCATACACTTGGTGGGGATACAGCCGGCATTAAGGCAAGTACCGCCGAGGCGGCCGCCATTGACGAGGAGCACCTTCTTGCCGCGTTCAGCGGCAAGAAGAGCAGTTTCGTAACCACCGGGGCCGGCACCGATCACGATAAGATCAAATTGAGCCATAACTACTTGATGATATCGCGATAACGGAGGATAGGATTCTTGGCAGCGGAAGTCTCATCGGGGTGAGAGATCTCGGTAGTGACCGGAGCAGACTTCACGAGTTCGGGATTCTCGGCAGCCTCCTTGGCGACACGGCGCATCACCTCGATGAACTCATCAAGAGTCTCAAGGCTTTCAGTTTCGGTGGGTTCGATCATCATCGACTCATGGAAAAGGAGCGGGAAATAGATGGTCGGAGCGTGGAAACCGAAGTCGAGGAGACGCTTGGCGATATTGAGAGTAGTAACGCCTGTCGACTTATCGGCGAGGCCGTCGAACACGAACTCATGTTTGCAAACGCCGGCGATGGGGAGCTTATAGAGATCCTTGAGCGACTCCTTAATATAGTTGGCATTAAGGGTAGCCATGGGGCCGACATTGCGGATATTATCGCGGCCGAGAGAGAGGATATAAGCGTAAGCCCTCATCATCACGCCGAAATTGCCGAAGAAAGTAGAGATTGAGCCGAGGCTATGTTCATCAGCATCGACATAGAACGAACCATCCTCAGCCTTGCGGACGCGAGGATTGGGGAGGAACTGGACCAGAGCGGGAGCGACACCGATAGGGCCGGAGCCTGGGCCGCCGCCACCGTGGGGAGTCGAGAAGGTCTTATGGAGATTGATATGCATGATATCGAATCCCATATCGCCGGGACGCACCTTGCCGAGGAGGGGGTTGAGGTTGGCACCATCATAATAGAGGAGACCACCTGCCTTGTGAACGAGATCGGCAATCTCGAGGATCTCAGTCTCGAACATACCGACAGTGTTGGGGTTGGTCATCATGATACCTGCGATGGTGTCATCGAGCAGGGGCTTGAGGTCCTCGACATCGACAGTGCCATCCGGTTTGGACTTCACCTCGACGACTTCGAGACCGGCGACCATAGCGGAAGCGGGGTTAGTGCCGTGAGCGGTGTTGGGGACGATGACGCGAGTGCGCTTGGTGTCACCACGCGAGATGTGATACTGGCGCATCACCATCAGACCGGTGAGTTCACCATGAGCACCGGCGTAAGGGTTGAGTGTAAACTCAGCGAGTCCGGCGATATTGGCGAGTGCCTTCTGGAGGTTATAATAGAGTTCGAGAGCGCCCTGGATGGTGTCGGGGTGCTGCAGGGGGTGGATAGCAGCGAACTCCGGCATAGCGGCGATCTCCTCATTGATTTTGGGGTTATACTTCATGGTGCAACTACCGAGGGGATAGAAACCGGTGTCGACGCCGAAGTTTTTGTTAGAGAGATTGGTGTAATGTCTGACCACGTCGACCTCGCTGACTTCGGGGAGGAGGGGCTCCTCGACGCGGCGAAGATTTGCGGGGATAGAGGCGAGGCCATCGGTATCGAATTGGTTGGCGGGGAGCTGGAATCCGACACGACCGGGGTTAGAGATCTCAAAAATCAGTTTATCATACTTCTTCATGTTATCAGTCCTCCATCATTAAGTTAACGAGGCGATCGATCTCCTCTTTGGTACGTTTTTCAGTCACAGCGAAAGCCACGAGGCCATTACCGAGGTTGATACCGCCCATGATGCCATGGTCGGCGAGTTTCTTGTTCACCTTATCGATATCGAGAGAAGTAGCGAGGGTGAACTCCTTGAGGAAAGGCTTATCGAAAGCGGGGGTAAACTTACCGGACTCTACGAGGCGGCGATATAGATAATGAGCGCCGTCGGCAGAGAGTCGGTTGACTTCAGCGAGACCCTTCTTGCCCATCAGAGCGAGATATATGGTGGCGTAGAGCGCCATAAGGCTCTGGTTGGAGCAGATATTGCTGGTAGCCTTCTCGCGGCGGATATGTTGTTCGCGTGCTTGGAGAGTGAGGACGAAGCAACGATGTCCGGCGGCATCGACGGTAGCACCTACGACGCGCCCCGGCATTTTTCGGAGTTGCGCCTTAGTGCAAGACATATAACCGAGGTAAGGGCCACCGAACTGGAGAGGCATACCGAGCGACTGGCCGTCGCCGCAAGCGATATCGGCGCCCCACTCAGCGGGAGAGCGGAGCACGGCGAGTGTCGAGGGGTCGGCATTGATGGCGAAGAGCGCCTTGTTCTGATGGATAAGTTCGGCTACGCCGGTGAAATCCTCGACGATACCATATTTATTAGGTTGCGGGAGGATGACACCTGCCACATCGGGCGAAGTGATCATCTCGCGGAGGGCGTTAAGATCGGTTACGCCGTCAACCTCAGGAATGACGCGGAGTTCGACGCCATGGAAACGAGTATAAGTTTCGACGACGGAGAGCACGCGAGGCGCGATGGTCTGAGAGATGAGGACGCAATTGCGCTTGCGAGCGGAAGCCACCATCATGAAAGCAGCCTCGGCAGTGGCAGTAGCGCCATCATACATCGAAGCGTTGGTAGCCTCGAGACCGGTGAGTTCGGAGATCATCGACTGATACTCGAAGATATACTGGAGTGTGCCCTGAGAGATCTCGGGCTGATAGGGAGTATAAGCGGTATAGAACTCGGAGCGTTCGAGGAGGTGAGGGATCACCGAGGGAGCGTAATGGTCGTAAGCACCCTGGCCGCCGAACACGACGAGGTTACGGTTCTTTGCGCCGAGGTCCTGGAACCACTGGCGGAGTTCGATTTCAGAGAGGCCGAGGGGCAACTCATAGTCATTCTTGAAGATGACATCAGCGGGGACATCTGCATAGAGATCCTCGACAGAATTGACACCAATTCTGTCGAGCATGTGTTTGATATCCTCCGGGGTATGGGGGATAAAGCGGTTACTCATTTTCGCAAAGTTGAGTATAAGCAGCGACGTCGAGGAGAGCGTCTACTTCAGAGGGGTCAGAAACTTTAACTTTGATAATCCAGTTAGCGAAAGCGTCGGCGTTGATGCTTTCGGGAGCATCTTCGAGCGCCTCGTTGATTTCAACGACTTCGCCGGAAACGGGGCAGATAAGGTCGGAAGCGGCCTTAACAGACTCCACAGCACCGAAGACATCGCCGGCAGCCATTTCGTCGCCGACTTCGGGCATATCGACATACACGATATCGCCGAGAGCGTGCTGAGCATAATCAGAGATACCGATAGTGGCTACATCGCCTTCGAGTTTCACCCACTCGTGAGATTCCGCATAGCGGACATCATCTTTAAAAATTGCCATAATGTATTAGATTAGATGTTTTGAGATTAGACTATAGAATGATTATTTTTTGTAGTTTTTGTCGTAGAAACGTTTCTTGACCACCTTGGCGGGGAAAGTTTTCTTACGTATACGGACTTCGACTTCGGTGCCGAGTTTGTCGTAAGGCTTATTGATCATAGCCATAGCGACGCTGAGGCCGGTAGATATGGATCGATATCCGGTAGTGATTTCTCCGACTTGGACGCCATTAACTTCGACGGGATAGCCGTGGCGAGGGATAGCGTTTCCTTCGAGTTGGAGGCCGACGATGCGTCGAGTCACGCCGTTAGCCTTCTGAGCGGCGAGAGCCTCCTTGCCGATGAACTCGGGTTTGTCGAGTTTGACAAACATGCTAAGGCTTGCCTCGATGGGTGATATAGTTTCGGAGAGTTCGTCGCCATAGAGGGGGAGCCCCACCTCGAATCGGAGCGTATCGCGGCAACCGAGGCCACAAGGCTGTACGCCGGCCTCCATAAGTTTATCCCAAGCGCGGATAGTAAACTCATGGCTGGCATAGATCTCGAAGCCATCCTCGCCGGTGTAACCGGTGCGGCTGACGATGATATCCTCGCCCTCGACGTGGAGAGTCTTGAAATTGTAGAATGCGATTTCCTGAACGGGGAGGCCGAAGAGTCGAGCGATAGTATCCTCGGCGTTGGGGCCTTGGATAGCGAGTTCGCCGTAATAGAGGCTTTCGTCGGTGACTTGGACATCGAATCCGGTGGTGTTCTGCATGATCCAAGCGACATCCTTATCTATGTTGGAGGCGTTGATAACGAGGAAGAACTCATTATCGTTGACCTTATAGACGAGGAGGTCGTCGACAGTACCGCCATTTTCATAGCACATCATGCCGTAGAAAATCTGGCCATCCGGGGCACCGGTGACATCATTGACGAAGATATGGTTGACGAACTTTTCGGCATCAGCTCCCTTAACGCGGACTTCGCCCATGTGGCTAACGTCGAAGACACCGACGTTATGGCGAACAGCGTTATGCTCTTCGGTGATACCTTTGTACTGAATGGGCATATCATAGCCCGCGAATGGCGACATTAATGCGCCGAGATCAACGTGACGGTCGTGTAGGCACGTGGTCTTGATCACTTCTTCCATGCTTTCAATTATATTAGAAATAGGTTTTAAATACTCACAAAAATGGGTGTCAAAGGAGAGGGGACACGATTTTTTTCAAAATTAACACAAGGAATAATGCTATCCAAATTTTTTTCAAAAAATATTAGTCTTAGAGTGAAAAAAATTTGGATAGCATTAAAACGAGGTGTAAAAATCTGCACTAACGGCAAAAAAAGCCGCAGTAATATAGGGGTATCTCTACCAGCTGATCTGGCGGAGATTGTTTTGATCCTTGACCAGAGAGTTGGCGAGTGTTACCGCCTTGGAGATATGGTCGCAGATATGGTCATCGCCTATGAGTTTTTGGATATTGGCATGTTCGAGGACTTCTCTTACAGAAGGGATAACGCCTGAGAGAACGACATGTATACCTTCACGACGTGAAGACTCGATAAGAGTCTCAAGGTTGTGGATGCCGGTGGAGTCGATGAAAGGCACATGTCGCATACGGAGGATGCGGACCACGGGTTTGTCGCCCATATTGAGCATCATCTCGTCGAACTTATTTGCGACGCCGAAGAAGAATGGGCCATTGATCTCATATATTTCGACGCCGTCTGCAACGTTCAGGATCTCCTTATGGAGGACTTCAGTGCCGTCGGAGACATCGATTTGGTTGCTGAATACTCGGATGGATGTATTCTCAGTGACACGACGGATGAATAGGAGAGCGGCGAGGAGCATACCGATCTCGATGGCGATGGTGAGGTCGAATATTACGGTGAGGAGGAAGGTAGTGGCGAGGACAGCGATATCTGATTTAGGATTTTTTAGGATACCCCTGACAGTACGCCAACCGCTCATGTTATAAGCCACGACAACGAGGACACCGGCGAGGCAAGCCATAGGGACATAATTGATCAGAGGCATCAAGAAGAGGAAAATGAGGAGGAGTACGACAGCATGGATGATACCGGCCACGGGAGTTCGGCCGCCGTTGGTGATATTGGTCATGGTACGTGCGATGGCACCGGTGACGGGGATACCTCCGAAGAAAGGCACGACGATATTGGCGATGCCCTGGCCTATAAGCTCGGTGTTGCTGCGGGTTTTATTACCGGTGGCACCGTCGGCGACGGTGGCAGAGAGGAGCGACTCGATAGAACCGAGGATGGCAATGGTGAAGGCTGAGGGGAGGAGGAGGTTGATGGAGTTCATATTGACGCCGATCTCGTGAGGACGTGGGATGTCGTGGGAGAGGGCGCCGAATCGGTCGCCGATGGTCTCGATGCCGGTGATGCCGCAGAATCGATTGAGGATGTATACCGCCAGGGTCATGATGATGATGGCGATCAGAGCACCGGGCAATTTCTTATTGACACGCGGAGTGAAGGCGATGATCAGGATGGTGACAACTCCGACGAGGAGTGTGGAGAGTGACATCGTGTCGAAGTGGGAGAAATAAGCCACCCACTTGCCGATGAAGTCGGAGGGGACCTTATCGATCTGCAAGCCGAAGAGGTCGACGATCTGTGTGGAGAAGATGGTCAGTGCGATACCGCTGGTGAAGCCGACCACGATGGGATATGGTATGAACTTGATGATCGTACCGAGTTTGAAGAGGCCGAGGAGCACGAGTATGACACCGGCCATGAAAGTGGCGATGGCGAGTCCGGTGAGGCCGTAATTGCTTATGATGTTGTAGATGATAACGATGAAAGCGCCGGTGGGACCTCCGATTTGGACGCTGTTGCCGCCGAGGGCAGAGACGAGGAAGCCGCCGATGATGGCGGTGATTAGACCGATGGTGGGGGTGACGCCGCTGGCGATACCGAAGGCGATGGCGAGAGGTAGAGCTACGATGCCGACCACTACGCCGGCGATGAGATCCTCCTTAAACTTCTTGAGATTGTAAGCCTTGAGTTCTGAGATTAACTTAGGCTTGAACTCCAACTGACGAGATAGATTCATAATGGGTAATTGGTGTTAAAAATGGTAAACAAGTCGATTAATATGAACGGAATTGTTAAATAATGAGCGCAAAATTAGTGAAAATGTGTTATATTCGCAAACAAAAGAGGCTTTTGAGCGTATCAAAAGGATCTTTTGAGGATTTCAAAGAATAAAATATGCAAAAATACAGGGAAAGAGCTCTCCGAATGGGGGGCATCGTCATATTAGTTGCCATGATTGTGGCGACGGTCACTTCATGTATCGACCAGCCTGATTATGGCAAGGATCCGCATGATATCTACGGCAATTTCGATGCGCTGGCAGATATCGTGGGGTCGCATTATTGTTATTTCGAGGAGAAGGGTGTGGATTGGGATGCATTGTGCCGGGAATATCGCGCCAAGATCACACCGAAGACCACGGAGATCGATCTCTTCTTCATACTCTCCGACTTATTGGAGAATCTGAAAGATGGGCATGTGAACCTAATCTCGGATTTCAACACGAGTTATTACAAGAAATGGTGGAGTGACTATCCACAGGATTTCAACAAGCGAACCCTGGATGAGCATTATTTGGGATTCGGAGGGTTGCAGACGTCGGGGATGCGTTATGGCATCATGACCAAGGACTCGATAGGCTATATCTACTACCCTACTTTCTCGACGCCTGTCGGGGAGTTGAATTTGGATTATGTGTTGGCGATCTTGAAGCCTACCAAGGGGCTGATTATCGACATTCGTGATAATGGAGGCGGATTGTTGGACAATGTTCCGACATTTGTATCGCGATTCATCGACGAGCGTCGGTGTGGTGGATATATCATCCACAAGACGGGTCCGGGGAAGGATGAATTTTCGAAGCCCTACGCCTTTTATTATGATCCATGTCCGGATTATCGGGTAAATTATTTGGGGAAGCCGATAGTGGTGTTAACGAATCGGAGTTGCTACTCGGCGGCGAACAATTTTGTAGCGATGATGAAGAGTCTGCCGCAGGTGGAGATAATCGGTGCGAGGACCGGAGGAGGAGGGGGATTGCCCTTCACATCGGAGTTGCCCAACGGATGGGCGATACGCTTTTCAGCCTCGCCGATCTTAGGGCCTCACGGCGAGACCACTGAGATGGGCATCGACCCGAGCGAAGGATGTGAAGTGCACTGCACCGAGGAGGAATTAGCAGCAGGTAAAGATGCCATCTTAGACTTCGCACTAAAGCGCCTAATAGCCAAGACGGCGCCATAACCGCTCGGCGATGGTGGCGAATTGGGTAGCAAGTCGGTTGGCTATGGGAGTTAGGAGGATTGAGGCTATCCAGATAGCTATTACAGAGGCTATTATGGCGAGGGTGGTCAGGATGACTGCCGTTGGTGTGGCGTAGATGTCGAAAAGGTGGAGGTAGAGGCGGCGGATGGCGGGATATAGCAGTTGTCTGCCGGCATATCCATCCTGGAGTAGGTAGCAGCCGAATGAGGCTTTGGCGATGGCATTGACCACACCATTGCGGAAACAGATGCGGCTGAAATAGAGAAATAACGACACCGATGCCAACACCACCAAGGGGGCATTGTAATCGAAAAGTTCACTGAATCGTGTGAAATAGCCGATGACACAATCCAACGCAATCAAGCCGACAAACGAGGCAAGCCAGACATAGCGGGGCACACGCTCCAATCGACCGGAGATAAGGCGGAGCCATGCCGCCAAGACATAGAGGAAAATCGCCTGCATGATGGTGTAGCCATTGAAACTGACATAATTATTACCATACCAGCAACCATAGCAACTGAAGAGGAAAAGAGTCAGCACCAGGATGGACAGCGACCGTAGCGGGAGATGACGTATACCCTCATTGAGAAGCGGAGCCACAAGCATCAGCGCCATATAGACCATGATAAACCAAAACCTGCCACGGCTCACCGGGAAAAAGAATAAGTTGGTAAAAGCTCCGGCGGGGATGTCAGCACCGAAGAGAAAGAGAGTCAGGAGGCTGACAGCGATGAAAAAAGCTGTTGTGACGACCAGCTTCACCAGCGAACGGAGGGAAAGACGGATGCCAAACCATCCGGAGATAAGGAAAAAGAGATTGACACCACATATCATCCAAGGCTCGAGGCAATAATAGAGGGCTTGATTCGCCTTAAGAGCGCGTTCCTTAAATTTTTTGGGCCGTAGAGGTCGTAGCCTTGAGTC
>JBJEKI010000069.1:0-45812 GCA_051878555.1 Lepagella sp.
TTGACTTTCAAAATCTGCTCAAAAATATCCGCCCCTACGACCCCAAAAATTTAAGGAACGCGCTCTTAACGTTCTTAATAATCCGATAACAAATAATTATGGCGGGTATTAAAACATTGGTCAAAGAGACCGCCGTATATGGTCTCAGCAGCATCTTGGGGAGATTCCTCAACTGGTGTCTCGTTCCCCTATATGTCTATCTCTTCCCGACACAAGAATATGGCATCGTGAGTTACCTCTACAGCTTCACGGCGGTGGCTCTCGTGGTGCTCAATTATGGTATGGAGACCGGCTTCTTCCGTTTCGCCAACAAGGAGGAAGATCCGGAGCAAGTCTACACCACATCGTTGATCTCGGTGGGCTCGACATCATTGGCGTTCATCATCCTCCTCACGCTGCTTTTGTCACCGATCTCGGAGGTGATGCTCTTGCCTCAACATTCGCTCTATATTTGGCTATTGGGAGTAACGGTGGCTATCGACGCTTTCTCCAATCTCCCCTTTGCCTATCTTCGCTATAAGAAGCGGGCATTCCGATTTGCCGGCATCAAGTTGCTGAATGTGGCACTCAACATCGGTCTCAACATTTTCTTCCTCCTGGTGTGTCCATGGATGGCTGATCATGCCGAGTGGCTGATCGGGTGGTTCTACACTCCGATGGGAGGGGCAGCCTTCGGCATCGGCTGGATTTTTGTCGCCAACATCATCTCCTCGTTGGTGGTGTTGCTCTGTCTGCTGCCTCAGCTCACGGGGCGTCGTTATCGCTTCAGCGGCTCGCTGTTGCGACAGATGCTCCGCTATAGCTGGCCGCTCCTCATCTTGGGAGTCGCCGGCATCTTGAGCCAGAACATGGGACAGATCATCATCCCCTATCTATTCAAGGGGGAGGAGGAGGCGGCACGCTCGATGGTGGGCATATATGGTGCCAACATCAAGATCGCCATCGTGATGGTGATGTTTACCCAGGCCTTCCGCTATGCCTACGAGCCCTTCATCTTCGCACGCGCCAAGGAGGGAGGCGACGATAAGAAGCTGGCTTATTGCGATGCCATGAAATTTTTCGTTATCTTCGGCTTCTTCATCTTCTTGGGAGTGATGTATTTCCTTCCTATCTTGAAGCATTTCGTCTCGCCGGCCTACTGGCCCGGGCTTCAGGTCGTGCCGATTATGATGATCGCCGAGCTCTGTTTCGGAGTCTTCTTCAACCTCTCTTTGTGGTATAAGCTCACCGACCGCACTGAGTGGGGTATGTATCTCTCGCTGATATGCTTTGTGCTGATGTTGGTGCTCAATATCTGGTTGGTGCGTGCCATCGGCATCCCGAATGGTTATCTCGGTTCGGCATGGGCAGCCTTAGGCAGTTATTTCTCGGTGATGGTAATCTCCTATTTCGTAGGGCGACATTATTATCCGATTCCCTATCCGGTGAAGCGATTGGCGCTCTATACGCTGCTCACGATGCTGCTTTACGGTATCGGGATTGGGGCAGAGCGAGTCCTCCCGATGTGGGGCACATATATGATAAGAGTGGCCATGCTGATGCTCTACATAGTCATAGTGGCAAGATATGAGAAGATCCCCTTGCGTCGATAAGAGGATCAAATAAGATAGCAAATAAAAAAGAGCGCATCCTTCGGGGAGTGCGCTCTTATGTTCTATTGAGTTCGATTACTCAGGGCGTTTGAGTTGGACAGCACGCCAGCTCCACTGGTCGCGCTTGATATTGTAATAGGGGACAGAGATCACCTCAAAGACATCGCCCGAACGGAAGTCTACCGGGAGCATCTTGGCGTCGATATAGACATCGCCTACGAAGGTGAACTGCTGGCCGAGACGGAGTGTCACCTCGAGTGTCTCCTTGCGGAAGAGCTTGCCGGCGTAGGGAGCAAAGTCCACCACACGCTTGATGGTGCAGAATGAGGCAGGCTTACCCACCGGGATATCGCCGTTGAAACGCACGGAATAAATCTGATTTTCGACGAAAGTCTCCTTGCTCTTCTTGATGGAGAAATATCCATTGCGACGATCTTCGGTGACAAAGCCGCATACCTGCTTCTGATGGTTGATATGCGAGATGAGGACGCCCACCTCCGGGATATCGCCATAGAAGAAATCTTCAGCCAAGTCGCAGTGAGCGCGATAGAAGGGAACATTGTTGGCTGCCGCTACAGTCGACTGATACCACTGCTGGTGGGTGATCTCCTCGACATTCTGTGGAATGTTCCATCCCTTCTTGGTGTGGATGGCGATGATGTCATCAAATTCGTGACGAGCCTCGGGGTAATTGCCGAAATAATACATCAGCACGCCGGCAGCAGCCTTCACCTTGACCAAGAAAGAGGGGTCGGAGGGGCATGTCAATGCCTTGCAATAGCAAGAGAGCTTCGCCTTGTCGTCGTCGAGGAGCTCGGCGAGCATCGACCAGGACCAGAACTCCTTGGGACGCTGCTTCACGAACTCGCGAGCGGCTGTACGAGCCTCGCCCATCATGCCGAGTGCCTTATAGATCTTGGCACGATAGTAATTGAGATTCTTGATGTCGGGATGATCTGCCACGAACTGTACAAGATTGTCGGCAAATGCCACTGCCTCCTGCACATGCTCGCCCTTGGCGATCATGATCAGCAACACCTTGACGTAGGCACTGAGTACTCGCTCGGCAAGGGAAATCATCCAATGACCATTGGCCAAAAGAACCTTCTTGAAGTCCTCCTCAAGAAGATTCTCCAAGCCCCACCATTCCACCATCTGCGCCAATCCTTGCCACACATTCCCGTTTACCTCCTTTACCTTCAGGAAGGCATCAAGCAATACGGAATAGTAACGATGGGGAGTCAGGAAGTCAACACTCATCACAGCGTCAAAGATCCTGTCGATCATGGCGGTGTTCAATCTTTCATCCTCTGCATACTTCATCACAAAGCCGCGAACCACCCATGAGATCTTGTTGTTCATCTCATGCTCGTCGACAGCCTCAAGATGCAATTCTGCATATTCTCTGATCAACCTGCATAACTCGGGAACATCCATTTGATCGGATGCCAATTCCATCAACCCCTTCAAACAATAAGCCATCGAGATCCGTGCAAACTTGTCATCCGGATTCGACTTTAACAGCAGGGAGCACTCCTTATAGGCACGGCTTAAATCCCCGTTTTTCCTTAATTCGGTAATTTCTTTTACGGTCAACATATACACAAATAAAACATAAAGAACGTGTATCTGTCAAAGATACATATAATACATACTATTTTTTGTTCAAATAAAGCATACAAATGTAGACATTTTTTCTCTAAAAAACAATCTTTTCTTAACAATTATTTTTTAGAGTATTTGCATGCGCATCCGTGATCCTCTTTCCACGCCTGGCAGGGCATCTTGCCACAGCCGTCGAAGCAGTAGGTGCAGATCCTCTCCTTGGGGAGTCCGATACTCTCGATAAGATCTTCTATCTTGCAGAATTTCAGCGAGGTAAGCCCCAATCGGCGGGCTATCTCATCGACCATGCGCTGATATTCGGGAGTGCCGGTGGTGGCATACTGCTCAAGACGCGCCGAGGGGTCTCCCTCCAAGTCGCCGATGACGCGACGGGTGATCAATTCCATATCGCTCTCGGAGTTGGTGAAGGAGATGTAGGGACATCCATACACCAAGGGCGGGCAGGAGATGCGTGCATGCACCGAGCGGGCTCCTCGATCGAAGAAGACATTGACGTTGTCGCTAAGCTGTGTGCCGCGCACTATGGAGTCGTCGCAGAACACTACATCGCGGTCTTGGAGCATCGCCCGATTGGTGATCAATTTCATCTTCGCCACCAAGGCTCGTCGATCTTGAGTGGTAGGTGTGAAGCTGCGTGGCCATGTCGGTGTGTATTTCAGCACTGCCCGGCGATAGGGGATGCCACTACCCTCGGCATAACCCAGCGCAAAACCGACTCCGGAGTCGGGAATACCGCACACCAAGTCCGCTTCGGTCTTGTCGTCACGGCCTAAGGCGCGACCTGCCGCCTCTCTCACATATTCAGTGTTGATGCCATTGTAGTCGGAGGCCGGAAATCCATAATATACCCACAAGAAGGAGCAGATTTGCTCGCGCTTTGCACCCTCTTGAAGCACTTCGATGCCATCGGCCTTGACCTTGACGATCTCCCCCGGCATAACATCTCTAACATATTCGTAACCCAGATTGGGGAAGGAACTCGTCTCGCTCGCCAAGGCATATCCATCCTTACCCTTACCTATGACGATAGGAGTGCGACCCAAATAGTCGCGCGCCGCTATGATGCCATCTTCGGTGAGTACCAACATCGAGCAGGACCCCTCTACGCGGCTATACACCCGGTTGATGCCATCGACATAATCCCGACCCATGTTGATCAGGAGCGCCACCAGTTCGGTCTGATTAATCTTATTGGCTGACATCTCGCTGAAGTGCATACCTTGCTCCAAAAGGCTCGACGCGATATCTCGAGCATTGTTGACACGCGCCACGGTCACTACGGCATACTTGCCAAGATGTGAATTGACAATAATCGGCTGAGGATCCGTGTCACTGATCGACCCGACTCCCGAGTTCCCTCGGAATGAGTCTAACTCATCTTCAAATTTCGGACGAAAATAACTGCGGCTTAAACTGTGGATGGAGCGATTGAAGCCATTCTCTCCATCGTAGGTCACCATACCTCCACATCTTGTGCCAAGATGCGAATGATAGTCCGTGCCATAAAATAAATCATTGACTATCGGACGATTAGCGATCACGCCAAAAAAACCTCCCATAAAAATATATATTTTTTAAATTGATGAATTGATTATTCTGACTTTATGTTATTTTTCAACCATTTCGAAGATGGGTCTTCTTTAGAGCGACCCAAAAAATTTAAGGAACGCGCTCTTGGACTGCAAATTTAAGGATTTTATCGTTATTCTTACAAGTATTCGCGCATATTTTCCTTACTTTTTTGCCAATATGCCAATTTTTCGTTAATATTGCACCAAGTTTCGTGTAAAAAGTGTAAAATAATTATTAATACCATAAACTACACATGAAAAGATTATCTATCTTGGCAGTCGGAACGATGATTGCCGCCTCTCTCTTTGCTACGGATCGTATGGCTCCCGCCGCCGAGCCGGAAATAGTCAACCCCGATTCCACCGGGTTCACCTTCACCGATGTGAAGATCAATAAGACCGGCTCGGTCAAGGATCAGAACAAGTCGGGTACTTGCTGGGCATTCTCCGGCGTGTCGACATTAGAGGATAATGTCCTCCGCAAGGGTGGCCCGGAATTGGATATCTCAGAGATGTTCATCGTGCGCCATGCCTATATCGACAAGGCGAAGAAGTTTATGCGCATGAATGGCAACATCACCTTCGCGCAGGGCGGATCTTGGGGCGATGTGCTCAACATGACTATGCAGTATGGTGCGATGCCCGAGGAGGCATACACCGGTCTGAACTATGGCGAAGCGAAGCATTCCCACTATGAGTTGGCTGAGGCTCTGGAGGCATATCTCCGCGCCGTCTTGAATCGCGGTCAGAAGAACAGTAAACTCACCGATGCCTGGCTCGCCGGCTTCATCGGCATCCTCGACGCTTATCTTGGCCCCCTCCCCGAGACTTTTTCTTATAAGGGCAAAACCTATACCCCGCAGGCTTGGGCGAAAGAGATGGGGCTCGAACCGGAGAATTTCGTGAATATCACCAGCTATACTCACCATCCCTTCTATGAGAAGTTCATCCTCGAGATCCCCGACAATTGGGCATGGACCGAGAGCATGAACGTGCCTATGGAGGAGATGCAACGCATCGTCGACAATGCTCTCGACAAGGGCTGGACCGTGATGTGGGCTGCCGATGTATCGGAAGGTGGATTCAAGTGGACTAAGGGCTATGCCCTCCTCCCTGACGATAAGGACACCAAGGATATGACCGACACTGAACTCAGCCGCTGGGTGAAGCTCTCCGACAAGGATCGCGCCGATGCCAAGTTCGATATCAAAGGTCCCATCAAGGAGAAAGTCGTATCACAAGAGTCTCGTCAGAAGACTTTCGACAACTTCGAGACCACCGACGACCATGGTATGGTAATCGTAGGCACTGCCACCGACCAGGAGGGCAACAAGTATTACAAGGTGAAAAATTCTTGGGATACCAACCAGATCTATGATGGCTATCTCTATGTGTCGATGCCCTTCTTCTTGGAGAAGACTCTGGGTGTAGGCGTACACAAGGATGCCATTCCCGCCGACATAAATAAGAAGTGTAAATGGTAGAAATCTCAGTCATAGTCGTAACATATAATCAAGAGGATAGCATCGCTCGCACTCTCGATTCGATCTTGTCACAGAGGCTTAATGCCGAGTATGAGATCCTGATCGGTGATGACGCATCGACCGATGCCACCGGCGATATATGCCAGGACTATGCACGCAGATTTCCCGACAAGATATGTTATCTACGGCGCCCTCGCAATCTGGGTGTCGTAGATAATTATTTTGATTGCATCCGCCGGGCGCGAGGTCGGTGGATAGCTGATTGTGCCGGCGATGATGTCTGGGTCGACGACACTAAGTTGCAGAGCCAGCTCGACGTGGTGCGTGAGTATAGCGACGTGTCGATGGTAGCCACCGACTGGATGTGTCGCGACTCTCAGACCGGCGCCCTGTCGCGCCAAGATAATGCTCTCCCCCCACGCGGCGTGGAGTTCTATCCTCCCGGCACTCTCCTGACAGACATCGTGACTCAGCGACGCTTGGTCCATCTCTGCACCGCCCTCTATAGCCGCGATATGATCATCGATTTCGCCGACCGACACCCCTCGCTCTGTGTCGACCGTGAGTTCGCCTGCGAGGATATGCAGATTATCCTCGCTATGGCTCATGCCGGCCGCGTCGTGATACTCCCGCAGATCACCCTCCATTATAGCATCGGCCATGACTCGGTGTCTCACCGTCAGGATCCGGACCGTATGTTCGAGTATGCTCGCCGGGTGGTGAGGCAGTCGCTGATGTTGCAACGCCATTTCAACGTCTCGGGCGAGGAGGTCCGCGAGTTCAATAGCCGCAAGATAGAGTATCTCGCCTCCCTCGCCTTCAGATGCCACAGCCGCTCGAATCGCGAGGTCGTGGCAAGATTTATCAAGCAATATGACATCACCCCCACCCTCAAGACTCGCATCTATATGTGGCTGATGTCTTCTCCATTCACTCAGCGTCTCGCCCGCAAGATTATCGACGCGTTATGAAACAAAAGAAACGGATTCTATTCTCCACCCAGGGCTACCCGGGCGACGAGTATACCGAGAAATCATTCGTCGACCCCCAACTGCGGAGCATGCTGAAATGGGCAGATGAGGTGGTGTTGCTCCCCACCGACCCCAAGCCTTGTCGCCATCGTTATGAGGAGTCTCTGCCTCCCGGGGTAAGTGTCGACCGCTCGATGGCATCGGATCCTCTGCTCCACTCGAAGTTTCGCCGCATATTCTATCTCTTTCATCCCTTTGTGTTGAAAACGATATGGAGGATGCGCCGCGAGCCGCATGGATGGCGACAATGGGGCAAAGGGGTGCTGACTGCCATTAATACCGTTGTCACTTCGCGCATCATCAAGAGGGTGACTCGAAAGCATAACATGACCCCCGATGATACAATATTTTTCAGTCTCTGGACACTGGAAACCTCTTACGGTATGGCACATCTGGCAGGCAAGGAGGGGTGGAAGGTTGTGACTCGTGCCCACAGTTATGACCTCTTCGACATCGAGCCGGTGGTGTTCAGGTCGCAGAGTCTGCGCGATCTTTTGTTAGAGAATATCTACAAAGTAATTTGTATTTCCGAAGAGGGGCGGGAGTATTTGTCGCAACGCTATCCTCGTCATCGCGATCGTTTTGTTACGATATATCTTGGATCGACCCGCACCCATACTCCACTGTCACGCCAAAATAGAGAAGCCGCCCGGCAGGCTTTGAGCCAATCAGCCGGAATAGATACGATCACCTTTGCCAGTGCCATACGTCTCGAGAGCATCAAGCAGCCACTGCTGATACTTAAGACCTTGGATGCGTTATCCCGGCTTCTCCCCGACAAGCAGATAGTATGGCATGTGATGGGCGCCGGCACGCTGATGCATAGCATGAAGACTGCCGTTGCGAACCTTACAAGTCCCAACTTGAAGGTGATATTGCATGGAGTCGTGGACAATCAAGAGATTCAGAAGCTATATGCCACAACGCCCCCGGATTGGTTCATCTTAATGAGTTGCAGAGAGGGTGTGCCGGTGTGTATCGGCGAGGCTATGAGTTATGGCATACCGGTGATATCGACAGATGTGGGTCAAGTCCGGGAACTTGTCACCCCTGAAACCGGCATACTGCTCCGCCCCAGCAAAGGGGAGCCGGAAGATAAATTAGCAACGGAATACTCCCAAATCATAGCCCAAGAGATCTCCCAACCCGACAAAGTAGCCCCAAAGGGAGAAAAAGCCCTAACCCGCTGGGAAGAAACATTCAACAGCGACCGCCTAACCAACCAAGTCAGCGAGCTTCTGAAACAACTGTAATTTAGAGCGCGTTCCTTAGAGCGCGTTCCTTATTTGTAGAGTTTGAATGATTTTCGGTGGAGGGGGGTTATGCCTTGGCAGCGGATGCCCTCGTAGTGGGCTTTGGTGGGATAGCCCATGTTATCCTCCCAGCCGTAGCCGGGGTATTGCTCGGCATATTCCCTCATCAGTTGGTCGCGATGGGTCTTGGCAAGGATCGAAGCAGCAGCTATCGACATAAACGTGGCATCACCCTTCACCACCGTGTGATGAGGGATATCGATCATGCGCTGCGGGTCAAGATAGGGGCGAAATTTGTTGCCATCCACCAGTATATGTTCGGGGCGAATCGACAGAGCATCCAAGGCACGCTGCATACCGACGATCGAGGCGTTGAGGATGTTAATACGATCGATCTCTTGGGCATCGACCATCACAACAGCCCACGCCAGAGCCTCACGCTCGATCTTGATGCGAAGTTGCTCGCGTTTGGCAGCTGTCAACTGCTTGGAGTCATTAAGTTCGTCAGATTCGAAGTCGGGCGGTAGAATCACGGCGGCACAACTCACCGGGCCACAGAGACAGCCACGGCCCGCCTCGTCACAGCCGGCCTCCGCCACACCCTCTATCATACACCGTCTCAACATTTCTTTCTGATTAAAATAAGCAACACATCCCTGAGAGTAAACGACATCTCGGGAACGCCTTCTTACATATCGCGAGCTATGATATAGTCAAAAATCTCGCTGAAGGCGCGTTTGGGCTCACTGTCGACAAATGTATCAAGGATCTCCTTAGCCTCGCTCTGCATGGCTCGCATGCGCTCGTAGGCATATTCTATGCCACCTCTGCGCTTGGCGAAGTCGATAAGCGTGTCGATCGAGGTGCGATCGCGATTGTCAGCCTCCAAGAGAGCACGCATCTGATCCCCCTCTTCTGCCGGAGCCGTGCGCAGAGCATACAACAGAGGCAGTGTCACCTTCCCTTCGCGAAGATCATTGCCCGTAGGCTTGCCGATCTTCGGATCGTCGAAGTAGTCGAAGATGTCATCCTTAATCTGGAAACACATACCAAGCAATTCGGCATAACGCACCAATCGCCCGCAAGCTTCCTCGTTGGCTCCTGCCAGATCGGCACCAAGTCTCACGCAGTTCATAAAGAGGGAGGCTGTCTTCTGCTTGATCATGCTGTAATATCCCGCCTCTTCATGCTTATGAAGTTCGGCGTTGGTCATCTGATCGATCTCACCGAGACACAACTCCTTGCCTAAGTCGGAAAGAGCTTTAATCACTCGTATATTGCCACTGCGGATACCAGCCGCCAATGCGTTAGATACAAAAAAGTCGCCGACCAACACTGCCACATGATTGCCCATCGCGGCATTGATCGTCTCGACACCACGCCTCATTGGCGTCTCGTCGACTATATCATCATGGATCAATGATGCATTATGAAGCATCTCCAATGCCGCCCCGGCATAGAGCACCTCCGGGGTAACCTCGCCAAACATGCGAGCACTCAGTATCACAAGTGTCGGTCGGATCTGCTTACCCTTGACCTGAAGATAACGGGTCACTACATCATCCATAAATCGGTTTGATGTCTTCAGGGTCTCGACTATGATCTGGTTCATCCGGTCGAGCTCGGGACGTAGAAATTCCTGTATTTTTTTCATTTGCTTTTTTCGGAGTAGCAAATTTATAAAATTTTCAGCAAATACACGCAGTTTATTGCGATAAATCACTAAACGCTTGGACTATCAGCGCTGCTTTCGACTTGCCCACCACCTTCTCTAACTCGGCTAACTCCGCCTCTTTCAGGCGTTTAAGGCTCTTGAAATGACGCATTAATGTCGCCGCCGTGGCGGGTCCAACCCCTTTGATATTATCTAATTCGCTGACTATCTGTGATTTACTACGACGATTGCGATGATGTGTGATGCCGAAGCGGTGTGCCTCGTCGCGTAGTGCCTGGATCACTCTCAACGAAGGTGAGGTCTTGTCAAGATAGAGAGGCAATGTGTCGCCCGGAAAGTAAATCTCTTCAAGTCGCTTGGCAATACCCACCAAAGCCACTACCCCATGAATGCCCATCTCCTCAAAGGCTTCGACGGCTGCACTCAACTGCCCCTTGCCACCATCCACCACTACCAGCTGCGGCAATTCTTCACCCTCCGCCATCATGCGCGTATAGCGACGATGCAACACCTCCTTCATCGAGGCAAAGTCGTTGGCTCCCACCACTGTCTTGATATTGAAATGTCGGTAGTCGCGACGTGCCGGTTTGCCATCTCTGAACACCACACAACTCGCCACCGGATTCGTGCCTTGGATATTACTATTGTCAAAACACTCGATATGACGAGGCTCTGCCTCCAACCGGAAATCACTCTTCATCCGTTCCATCAGTCGGTCGACACTTCGGTCGGGATTGAGGGCCTCTACCTCCCGCTCACGATCTTTCATATATTGTCCGGCATTCTTCTCGACAATCTCCAGAGTTTTGCGTTTCTCACCCCGTTGCGGCACAATGAAATTCACACCCTCGAACTCTACATCCGGCAGGAAGGGTACTATCAAATCTTGAGGGCGATAGTCGAAGCGTTCCATCACCTCTCCTATCGCCGAGGAAAGGATCTCTTCGCGCCGACAGTCATTGCTCCGCTTGCTATACTCGAGATTCAAACTTCGAGTCACTGCCCCATGATGTAGATGCATAAAAGTGACGTATGCCCGGTCATCACTCTCAACGTATGCGAAGACTCCGGCATCGGGCACAGCCGAGTCGCCGATCACACTCTTGGCATTGTAACGACGGATAGTCTCATACTTCTCCTTGAATTCCTGCGCCTCCTCGAATTTCCAAACCTCTGCAAGTTGCGACATCTCTTGGAGAAGCATTCTCTCCAATTCGATGGTTTCGCCATTCAAGATCTGACGCACTCGGCGGATTATCTCGCCATACTGTTCGGGGTTGATTTTGGCACAGCAGGGTCCTCCACATTTGCCGATATGATAATCTAAACAAAGACGATATTTATTGCGAGCGATATTTCTCTCATCGAGCGAATGTCGACAAGAGCGCAGAGGATAGGTGTCTCGTATAAGTTCAAGGAGTGTACGAGCAGTCTGCTGATTGCTGTAAGGCCCATAATACTTTGCATCGAGACCTCTCTCTCGAGTCATGAAAACCCGAGGAAAAAGTTCCTTGGTCACTACGATCCAGGGAAAGGATTTGTCGTCCTTGAGGAGCACATTGTAATGAGGCTGATAGCGTTTGATCATCGCATTCTCGAGATGAAGCGCCTCCTCCTCGGTGGGAACGACGATGAAACGGAGGTCAACGATATTATGGACCAAGAGATTAGTGCGAGTTATATCGTGAATGCGATTGAAATAACTTGACACACGACGTTTGAGACGTTTCGCCTTGCCGACATATATCACCTTGCCTCGCCTATCGAGATACATATAGACACCCGGTTGCTCGGGGAGGTTCAGAATCTTCTCCCGAAGTTGCTTACCGGGTCGATTATGTGTAATATCCTCACGAGTTCGGTCCGGAGTGATCTCAAGTTCGAAACCACCGATTTGATCGATCATACGCCCCACACCTTCCAGCTCTGAAGAAGCGGAAGAGGCATCAATCGGTGAAGGTGTAGAACAAATATCGGGAACTTTATCAATCATAAGAAAGAAGTTTAGAGCGCGCTCTTAATATAATAACGAAAAGAAATGATGAATATTGAGACATAGATCCGGGGAAGGATAAAGAGAAAAGGGATGAGACATCTCACGATGGCACATCCCTTTTACCGTTTTACGAATTGATCGGAATTAATCTTCATTATACAAGCGATGATTTCGATTAAATCGAAAAGATTCGTTTGTATAAAGGATATCAACTTGCGCACGACATTCGATCAACTCGGCACAAATAGCCACTCACAATATGCGTAATCAAAGCGAGATCAAAAGTAGAGCGGCAGCGATTAAAACGGATTTTAGTATTTCAGAAGAGAGGTAACTTCGCAACCCTCCGGGAGAGCGTTGCGACCATTGAGAGCTGTCAATTCGACAACAAAGTTGACATAAACTTTCTTCGGGTTCATCGACATTACCAGATCATAGCATGCTCTCATCGTGCCGCCGGTAGCGAGCAAATCGTCGTGAAGGAGCACAACATCATTCTCGTTGATAGCATCGCTATGAAGTTCTATGGTATCGACACCATACTCTTTGGCATACGCCTTCTTGATGGTGACGGACGGGAGTTTACCCGGTTTGCGAGCCGGCACAAAACCGCAACCCAGTTTGTAGGCCATGATTGAACCGCCGATGAAACCGCGAGATTCGATGCCGACCACTTTAGTGATACCCTTATCCTTATACATATCGACGAGAGCATCACTCATAAGGGTCAACGCTTCCCCTTCCTTGAGGAGAGTAGTAAGATCGCGGAACATGATTCCCTTGGAGGGAAAATCAGGAATATCCCTGATCTTAAGTTTGAGATCTTCAATTTCCATAAGAAAAAATTTAGTTGTATTTATTAGTTTAACTTTATTTTAGTTTTAAGCTCCCCATTCCCACCTAACTCTTTAGAACAGCGGTGATTTGCACCCCTCTTGTTCCACGTGGAACATGGGCTTTATCCATCCAATTTGTTGTCTCACCCCTGAGCTAATGCAGGGATAAAGTTTGTTTCGCGAGAGCTGCTAATGATCTTCGGCTTCTTTTACTTCCCTATCAAAAGGAGAAGCACATTGATATCTGCCGGCGAGACTCCGGGGATCCTCGAGGCTTGGCCTATAGTGTCGGGGCGTATCCGATCTAACTTTTGACGAGCTTCCGTCGAGATCGTGGTGACGGAAAGATAATCAAATTGATCCGGTATATGCAGGTGCTCCAATCTCGTTTGCTTGTCTGCAAGATCTCTTTCTCGTTTGATATATCCATCGTATTTGATGAGTATCTCTGCAGCCATTATAATTTCTTCTCTTCTCGCCTCTTCAATCTCCCCTACCCTCTTCGCTAAGGGTCTTATCGCCGGGATCAGGGTCGCAAAGTCAAGCTGTGGACGTCGCAAGAGATCACCCAATCGGCAGGAGGCTGTCAATGGCGAAGTGCCTTTTTCAATCAAGAAATTGTTGATCTCTTCTCCTATTTTTACCCTGAAGTTCTCGCTCCAAGATATCAGTTCATCTCTTTGACGGATCTTCTCTTGAAGAAGTTGAAAGCGATGGTCAGACGCCAAACCGATCTCATGACCGAGCGGAGTCAACCGAACATCGGCGTCATCCTGACGAAGAAGAATACGGTATTCGGCGCGAGAGGTAAACATACGATATGGTTCGTCGACACCTTTAGTCACGAGATCGTCTATTAGCACGCCGATATATGCCTGATCGCGCGTCAAGATGATGGGGGCTTTGTTTTGCGATCTTCTTGCAGCGTTAATGCCTGCCATCAGACCTTGGGCAGCAGCCTCCTCATAACCGGTTGTACCATTCACCTGACCTGCGAAATATAGTCCCGGGAGGAGCTTGGTCTGCAGGTCATGAGTGAGCTGTGTTGGTTCGAAAAAGTCGTACTCTATCGCATAACCGGGACGGTAGAATTGGACGTCGCGAAGCGCCGGAACGCATTGGAGAGCCTCTACCTGAACACGCCATGGCATAGAACTCGAGAAACCGTTGATATAGTATTCTTGGGTGGTTTCACCTTCCGGTTCGAGGAAGAGTTGGTGACTATCTTTGTCGGCAAAGGTCACCAATTTTGTCTCTATGCTGGGGCAATAACGGGGTCCGATACTCTTGATATCGCCATTATAGAGAGGCGATTCGTCGAGGTGAGAAACCATCTTTTTATGTACCTCGGGGTTGGTGTGAACGATCCAACAGGGGCGTTGACAAAGGCTTCTTTTCACCTCCGGAAGGAAGGAAAATTTCTCGAAGGGTAGGTTATCACCTTCTTGGATTTCTGCCAAACTGAAGTCTATGGTGCGTCCATCGATGCGTGCCGGAGTACCGGTTTTCATCCTATCAGCATGAAAACCAAGTCTCACGAGTTGCTCAGTCAAACCCTTGGAAGAATCCTCAGAGATACGTCCACCCTCGATTTTGGTTGGGCCAAAGTGCATCAAACCATTGAGAAAAGTGCCGGCAGTGAGCACCACCTGGGAGGCATGAAACTCAAATCCAAGGGCTGTTTTTACCCCTTGAAGAGAGTGATCGGATTCACTTATCAGCAGTCGATCCACATTATCTTGAAAGAGGTATAAACCCTCAATAGAGTCGAGTACTTGGCGCCAACGGTCACAATATTTCGTGCGGTCTGACTGGACACGTGGGGACCAAACGGCGGGACCTTTGGAGCGGTTGAGCATCCGGAATTGAATGGCAGTCTCGTCGGCTACGATACCCATCCACCCTCCGAGGGCATCTATCTCTCTGACAATCTGTCCTTTGGCTATTCCTCCAACAGCGGGATTGCACGACATTTGTGCCACCCTATTCATATCCTTAGTTATGAGTAGGGTAGTTGCACCGAGACGGGCTGCTGCGGCTGCGGCTTCGCAACCGGCATGACCGGCACCGACAACAATGACATCAAAATCGAATCTCATTATCTATATAATCTCCTATAATGGTAGTTTTTTTTTATAAAACAGAGTGATTTACTTGAAAAGAGTAAGACTGAAAAGAGAGAAGAAAGATTATAATCTACTCTAAACTATCGAGAATGGCGAGGGCTTGATCCTCCTCTTTCTCCATGATTTCTCGCT
The DNA here is from genome assembly GCA_051878555.1 of Lepagella sp. Taxonomy (GTDB): domain Bacteria; phylum Bacteroidota; class Bacteroidia; order Bacteroidales; family Muribaculaceae; genus Lepagella. The sequence continues at coordinate 15,323 of JBJEKI010000069.1, forward strand.
CTCCGGGACCCTTATCGTTGATGCCACATAGGTGGAGGATACCATGTATTATCACTCGATGGAGTTCACGCTCGTAGGGCTGATTATTGATTACGGCATTGGTTTTAACGGTATCCAATGAGATCACCAAATCTCCGGCTACCCTACTGCGCGAAGTATAATCGAACGTTATGATATCGGTATAATAGTCATGTTGTAGAAACTTCCGATTTACATCCAAGATATAATCATCATCGCAGAAGATATATGACAATCGTCCCACCGAACAACTATGGTTAGATGTTACAAGGGATATCCATCTTCTGACCCGATCGAAATCGAGCGAAGGCAGATCGACATTCTGACAATTAAATATTATCATAACAGAATCTGTTAATACATTCGATTAAGAAGTGGAGGAATATATCCCTCACACGCAAATTACAAAGGTAATGAAAAAATCGGAAGAATAAAAATGAAAAATAGACAACATGCAAAATTAATAATTTAAGGAATGCGCTCTAGGCCATCAGCAAGTGAGCCGGAGCGGAAGCCCAAGTATGTTAAAGGCAACGTTGCTAAAGCAGAATATAAAGAATAAGAGGAGGTGATAGTCAAGAGAGATATTGATTTGCAAGCCTATTTAACATAATACAAAGAATCCGATTTCGTTGGTTTATTTGATAAAAAATTGTATTTAATTTTGATCGGTGTCTATTGTGTTCTTTTTCAGCGTTTTGATATCAACTTTTTACTTAATTAAGGCGTTGAGATTTGAAAATTTAATATTTTGTGATCGGTTGGTCGTAAAAATTGACGTCAAAACGGGTTTATTGGGCATTGCAAGGTTGTAGATAACATCTTTTGCACGATACTGGAAATTTTTGTTATTTTGCATTCAAAATTTTTTTGGAGATGTTTCTTTATAAGATTAGGTCTATAGTAGTTTCGTTGTTATCTCGATTCCGGTTTAATGTTCTGCCCTACCTTGTAATCCGCGGACTGACCTTACCGATCATCATATTGTCGACTGTCATAATCGGATTGGGTATGTCGTCGTGCAACAAGGATGATTCGCCGGAGTCTCCTTCGATAGAGACACCAAGTGGACCGAGGGATCCATTTAACAATAACCCCAACTCCGGAGGTAACAATTCAAATGACTCGAACGACGAAGATAATGATGACAACACAGGGGGCGACTACGGAGCCGGGGATTCCGACGAGGAGGATGGCGAATCGGATGGAGTAGCGGCACAAATCGTCGGTACCTGGCGTAGTGATGATCTCATCTGCCAATTTACATTTGAAAAATCGGGAGAACTCTACGGATACGACTCAACCGGGGATTTTTCCGGCTTTTGGTCGTTCGATACGTTACACAAGATGATCCAACTTCAAAAAAACTACGGTAAAGAGATTTATAGCGTTAAATACAAATGTGTTGTAACTGACGAAGTAATGACTCTTTATGGTGCGGACGGAGAGAGGATAAGTTTAACCAAGATTGAATAATGTGCACTATTTTACCCTAAATTATCAAATGAAAATTTTTGAAGTTGTATTTGTAATTTTTGGGTATTATATCGCCCTTTTTCATCTTAAAAACGTTTTTGAAAATTTTGTAAATAATTTTGTTTTGATTTGTAAATTATTTGCGATTTTTTCATTAACTTTACGCCATATTTGCGAGATGTACTTTGTACATACTTGTAAGAAAATTCTAATCCCTTTTTTCTAACTGTGAGTTGTGATAATGGAATCGGAAGTTTATCATATCCCTGCATTGCTACAAGAGAGTATCTCGGGTCTTGATATCAAGCCTGACGGTATATATGTCGATGTCACCTTCGGTGGTGGCGGTCATTCACGCGCGATCCTAGAGCATCTCAACGACAAGGGACATCTATATGGGTTCGACCGAGACATGGATGCATACGCCAATGCCCCGGACGACCCTCGATTTACATTTGTACATTCCGACTTCCGCTTCGTCACCAATTTTATGCAATATTACGGCGTGGAGCAGGTGGATGGCATAATAGCGGACCTTGGCGTGTCGTTCCATCATTTCGACGATCCGGAGAGAGGTTTTTCTTTCCGTGCAGATGCCCCCTTGGATATGAGGATGAACCGTTCAGGAGGCATAACAGCGGCAGACATCTTGGCGACTTACAGCAGAGAGGATTTGGAACGAATTTTTAACAAATACACCGACCTGAAGAGGATCAATTGGATTGTGGCAAATATCGTCAAAGCGCGCGATGAGGAGCCTATTCTTACCACCGGGCGGCTGGTGGAAGTAGTAAAGAGGCATATTTCTCCCAAGTCGGAAAAGAAGGACTTGGCGCAGGTGTTTCAAGCCCTCCGTATAGAGGTCAACGATGAGATGCAGTCTCTGAGATGCCTCTTGGAGCAGGCGGTGCGTGTGCTTCGCACCGGCGGCATATTGGCTGTTATTACCTATCACTCGATAGAAGACCGTATGGTGAAGAACATAATCAAGAGCGGAAACGTAAATGGTGAGATAATTCAAGACATCTTCGGCAGATTTGACACCCCGTGGAAGGCTATCAACCGCTCCCCTATCGTGCCTAAAGAGGCTGAGGTTGAGGCTAACCCCAGATCGAGGTCCGCAAAACTGAGAATAGCTGAAAAAATACAGAATAAGACAACAAGAATCATTAAACCCGTAATTGGATAAACCATTAATCCATAACTTTACACTCTCTTAAATCCACTAAAACAATGAGCGCAGCAGCTGTAAGAAAGACAACGAAGAAAAGCGGGAGCAGAAAGGATAAAAATTCTTACTCCTGGATGAATGAAATGCGTTATGGAAGGACTATCTCCATCGAGTTCTTCAAGAGCAACGCATGGCTGCTGGTCATCATAATCGCCATAGTAATCTCGCTGATGGGACTTCGCTACAAGACCAAGACCAAGATGGTCGAGATAAAAAATCTCACCAAAGAGCTGGAGATTGCCGAAAGTGACAAACTGCATGAGAAGGCAGCCTACATGTCGCTCATACGCGAGACGGAAATGAAGAGAATGGTTCGCGAGAAGGGCTTACCTCTCGAATTTCAGGAACAACCACCTTACCAACTAATCGACAACAATAATCAAAATCAGTAGAGTCATGGCAAAGAAGAAAAACAACAAAGCGAACATTCTTTTCAGATATGGTTTGATCACCATCGGATTTGCCTTCACGAGTCTGCTGATCATGTTCAAGGTGTTCCAAACGACGGTGATTGATGCAAAAAAATGGAACGACTATGCGAAGAAAGAGCTCTCCAAAACTACAGTCATCAAGCCTGAGCGTGGTAGTATCCTTGCCGACGATGGTAGCATCTTGGCATGCAATCTCACACTCTATGACATCAAGCTGGATCTTCGCCATGACAAAATCAAGAAGATGAAGGTGATCCCCTGGGCATCGGTCGACTCACTTGCAGACTCACTCGACCGCTATTATCCACGTCGACCCAATCTGGAACAGATGCCCACTGATTCTTTCAATAAATACTCGTGGCACACTCGGCTGAAGAGGGAATTTGAGAAAGACCCGGAAAAGCGTAATCGTGCACTCCGCTTGGCGAAGAAGCAGGGGGATGAGGATTTCGACAGGATCCGCAATTTCCCCTTCTTACGGACATTGGGCAAGAAATGCAAACCACTCTACAAGGTGGTTAGGCCTACACGTCTATATCCGTATGGAGAAATGGCTTGTCTGAGCATCGGCCGTGTGAATGAGGATTCAGTGACCAAAGAGATCCACGGCTATTCCGGCTTGGAGAAAGACCTTGACTCGCTGCTCTATGGCAAGCCGGGATTGGCAAAGAAGACAGCCTTGACACGCGGCATTGGCAACTGGGTTTCGGTGCCGGCGGTGAGAGGATTTGACATACATTCGACCATCAACATCGACCTTCAGGAGATGCTCGAAGATGAGCTGAAGGGCATCTGTATTGAGTCTAATGCAGAGTGGGGAACAGCCGTGCTGATGGAGGTAAAGACCGGTGAGATTAAGGCTATCTCGAACATCGAGTTGCTCGAAGATGGCACCTACGGCGAGGCTATGAATAGGGCAGTACTACCCTACGAGCCGGGCTCTGTGATGAAGCCCATCTCGCTGATGATCGCCTTCGAAGATGGGCTGGTGAAGAGTGTCAACGATATGGTGGATTGCAGTCCGTTCATGCGCACCAGCGACCCTCACGGCAGTGGCCCCAAGACGATGAAGCAGGTGATCGAACAGTCGTCGAACACCGGTATCTCGCGCGTGATATTCCGCGGCTATGCCGAGCACCCCGAGAAGTGGTACGACCGTCTGGCGGGATTAGGTTTCTTCGAACCGATGCATACCGGCATCGCCTTTGAGAAGACACCCCGCATACGTCGACTGGTCGACAAGGATTCCAAAGGCAACAACATCACTATGACCGCCCGTCACCTAGACCTGGCGCGTCAGGCTTACGGCTATAACACCGAGTTGCCACCCCTCTTCACCCTCTCTGTCTATAACGCCATCGCAAACGACGGCAAGTATGTGCGTCCCCACTTGGTGAGAAGCCTTATCGACGAGAATGGTCGCGACTCTGTGCTGAAGATCAGTTATATCCGCGACAGCATCTGCTCGGCGGCAACCGCCCGCAAGGTGAGAGAGTGTATACACGAAGTGGTGTGGGGTGATCATGGCACTGCCCGACTTGTGCGCGACGACCGCGTCAACATCGCCGGCAAAACCGGTACCGCCTACCCCGTGGAGCATGGCGTCTATAACACTGCCAAGCGCCGCTATGCTTTCGCCGGGTTCTTCCCCTACGAGAATCCCCAATATTCTTGCATCGTGCTGATTCTCGCCAGCGCCGGGACTTCCGCCAACCGCACCTCCGGCCAGGTGCTCAAGAATATGGCTATTAAGATGTATTCGCGCGGCATGCTCAATAATTCCTCTACCTTCACCGCCGAGAAGACACCCTCATCTCCTGTAATCAGCGCATCGACCCAAAACCTTGGCGCTGCCGGAAGTGCGCTCAACCTCACCACGGTGAAGAGAGTAAAGCCTGCCAACGACACCCCGCAAGGCACCGTGCCCAATGTCGTGGGGTATGACATCGGCGATGCAATAGCACGTCTCGAGAAGTGTGGCATTAATGTCAAAACTCGCGGCCAAGGGATGGTGGCGTCGCAGTCGATACCTCCCGGCACACCCATCAAGCGAGGCAGCTCTATCCTGTTGTATCTTTCCACCAACTGATCGAGCCGTCCGTATAAATCCGATATAAAATGCTCCCGACTCCCATCGGGGGCATCAACCATAAAGAAATAACAACGAAAAAACAGATAAAACCCATGACGATCAAACTATCAAAGCTTCTCGAGGATATCAAGCCTCTTGAAGTGATCGGAGAAACTGACAAGAACATAATAGGTGTGCATAGCGACTCACGCAAAGTCGAGAAAGACTCTCTATTCGTAGCCGTAAGGGGCGTTACCACCGATGGTCATAAATACATCCCCGTGGTGGCGAGCACTCACGTGGGGGCTATCGTATGTGAGGACCTCCCCTCGACTCTCGAGAAGGGTATCACCTACGTGAGAGTAGCCAACTCCGCCGAAGCCCTCGGCGTGCTGGCATCAGCATGGTATGGGCATCCATCTTCCAAGCTGAAACTCGTGGGCGTCACCGGCACCAATGGCAAGACCACCACAGCCACCCTGCTCTATGAGATGGCGAAGCTCGAAGGGTATAAAGCAGGTCTTCTCTCCACGGTCTGCAACTATATCCAGGATCGTGCCATCCCCACCACTCATACCACCCCCGACCCATTGACACTCAACGAGCTCCTCGCCGAAATGGTCGAAGCCGGTTGCGACTACGCGTTTATGGAGGTGTCAAGCCATGCCGCCCAGCAGCACCGTATCGCCGGTCTGAAGTTCAAAGGGGGTATCTTCTCAAATCTGACTCGCGACCACCTCGACTATCATGGCACTGTCGAAAATTATATCAACGCCAAGAAGATGTTTTTCGACCTTCTCCCCGACGATGCCTTCGCATTAGTCAATATCGACGACAAGGTCGGTATGTATATGACACAGAACACTCGTGCCAAGGTCTATACCTACTCACTGCGAGCCGAAGCTGACTTCCGATGCAAGATACTGGAGACACGTCTTGACGGCACACTTCTGGATCTTGACAACAACGAGATCGAAGTGGGCTTCACCGGGCGCTTCAATGCCTACAACCTGACAGCAGTCTATGGGGCAGCGATCCTGACCGGATTCCCGCGAGAAGAGGTGGCGGTCAACATGAGTCGCTTGGTGCCGGTGGCAGGGCGTTTCCAGACCTTCCGTTCGGCAGATGGAGTAACAGCAATCGTCGACTATGCCCACACGCCCGATGCGCTGGTCAATGTGCTTGACACGATCCGCGAGGTGGTGGGTGCAGAGGGCAAAATCACGACCGTGGTGGGTGCCGGAGGCAATCGCGACCATGGCAAGCGACCGATGATGGCTCGCGAAGCTGCCTGCCGCAGCGACCTGCTCCTGCTCACCAGCGACAACCCCCGCGATGAGAACCCCGATGACATCATCGCCGATATGCGCGCCGGACTCACCGAAGATGAACTCCGCCGCACCATCTGCATCACCGACCGCCGCGAAGCCATCAAGACTGCGGTCCGCATGGCAGCTCCCGGCACTGTAATCCTCATCGCCGGCAAGGGGCACGAACCATACCAGGAGGTCAAGGGTGTCCGCCATCACTTCGACGACCGCGAAGAGGTGGAACGCGAACTCGCCGCCAGGTCCTAACTACTTCCTTTTTTCAACTATCTCAATCCATATTGAAATATGTTTTATTGGCTGATAGACACATTCGACGGTTGGAATATGCCGGGGCGTAACCTCGTATATTTCATCACCTTCAGAGCCGGATTCGCTTTCGCCCTGGCTCTTATCATCGCTTTGGTTTTCGGTCACAAGATCATCCGTCGACTCCAGCGTATGCAGATCGGCGAAGAGGTGCGCAACCTCGGACTCGAGGGGCAACTCAGCAAGAAGGGCACTCCCACCATGGGTGGTGTCATCATCATCCTCGCCACTCTCCTACCTTGTCTGCTGATCGGCAACCTCGCCAACATCTATATGATCTTGATGGTCGTCGCCACCCTCTGGATGGGATTGATCGGGTTCCTCGATGATTATCGCAAACTGAAATTCCATAACAAGGATGGTCTGAAGGGTAAGTATAAAGTCACCGGACAAGTGGGGCTCGGCCTATTGGTAGGTCTCACCATGTGGCTCTCGCCGCAGATCGTGATGAGTGAAAACTTTGAACGCCAGACCGTGGTAGCCAACGAGACGGTGACCGAGGTGCTCCACTCCACCGATGAGATCAAATCACCCCAAACCACTATCCCGTTCGTCAAGAACAATAACTTCAACTATCAGTGGCTCACCTCCTGGATACCCGACCGCAATAGCGCCGAGACCCTCGGCTGGCTCGTCTTCGTGCTTGTAGTCGTATTCGCTGTGACTGCCGTGAGCAACGGAGCAAACCTCACCGATGGCATCGACGGCCTCTGCGCCGGCACTTCCGCCATAATCGGCGCCGCCCTCCTGATTATGGCGTATCTCGGCGGTAATGTCATATATTCAAGCTATCTGAACATCATGTATATCCCCGGATCGGAGGAACTCGTGGTGTTCGCCGGAGCTTTCATCGGCGCCCTGATCGGGTTCCTCTGGTATAACTCATTCCCGGCGCAAGTCTTTATGGGTGACACCGGCTCCCTCACCTTGGGTGGTATCATTGCCGTGTTCGCCATCTTGATCCGAAAGGAGCTGCTGATACCTCTGCTCTGCCTGATATTCTTCCTCGAAGATCTCTCAGTCATAATGCAGGTGGCTTACTTCAAATATACCAAACGAAAATATGGCGAAGGAAGGCGCATCTTCAAGATGACACCTCTCCATCACCACTTCCAGAAAGCTGCCGACCCTAATGCTATGGTGAAATGGAATCATCCCACCAACCCGATGCACGAGAATAAGATCGTGACTCGCTTCTGGATCATCGGCATCCTCTTGGCTGCCATCACTTTCGTAACTCTCAAAATCAGATAATCGACAAAAATCAGATAATCGACCCTAATAATTATGAAAAAACTTGTAGTGCTGGGTGGAGGTGAGAGCGGCGTCGGTGCCGCCATCCTCGGCAAAACCAAAGGTATGGAGGTGTTCCTCAGCGATATGGGGGAGATCAAGCCTCAATATGTAGCCATGCTCGAAGAGGAGGGGATCCCCTACGAGCAGGGTAAACACACCGAAGAGCGTCTGCTCGATGCCGACTTGGTGGTGAAAAGCCCCGGCATTCCCCCATACGCGCCATTAGTCAAAAAATTCACCGATAAGGGCACTCCGGTCATCTCCGAGATCGAGTTTGCCGGCCGCTACACCGACGCCAAGATGGTGTGCATCACCGGCAGCAACGGCAAGACCACCACTACCCTTCTGACCTATCATATCCTCAAAGCGGCAGGACTCAATGTCGGACTGGCAGGAAATGTCGGCAAGAGCATGGCTCTTCAGGTGGCTCGCGAACACCATGATATATATGTCATCGAGCTCTCCAGCTTCCAACTCGAGAATATGTATGACTTCAAAGCCGGGATTGCCATCATCATGAATATCACCCCCGACCATCTCGACCGCTACGACCATAAGATGGAGAATTATATCGCCGCCAAATTCCGCATCTTGCAGAACCAGGGACCGGAAGATTACTTCATCTATTGGATGGACGATCCTATTGTGAGCGAGCAGATCAAGCATGTGCAGAGCGAAGCCATCAAGATGCCCTTCAGCGAACTCGAGCAGGAGGGTGCTATGGCATACGTCAAGGATGGCATCGTGCATTTCAACACCCCGACCGAGGTCTGGGAGATCCCTCGCGATCGCCTCTCGCTCACCGGGCTTCACAACCTCTACAACTCCATGGCTGCCGGCCTCTCGGCGAGTCTGCTTAACATAAAGAAGGAGACTATCCGCCATGCTCTCGAAGATTTCGAAGCAGTGGAACATCGACTCGAGTTCGTGGCGGATGTCGACGGCGTCAGATATATCAACGACTCGAAAGCCACTAATGTCAACTCCACCTGGTATGCCTTGGAGAGTATGACATGCCCCACCATCCTGATCCTGGGTGGCAAGGATAAGGGTAATGACTACACCGAGATCGAAGAGCTGGTCCGCGAGAAGGTCAAAGCCATCGTCTGCATGGGCAAGGATAATGCCAAGCTCCTCGACTTCTTCGGCGAAAAGGTGGCTGCAATCCGCGATACGCACTCCATCTCCGAGGCTGTCAAGGCTTGTGCCGAACTTGCCGACCATGGGGATACCGTGCTCCTCTCTCCCTGCTGTGCCAGCTTCGACCTCTTTACCAGCTATGAAGATCGAGGCAGAAAATTCAAAGCCGAAGTCCAAGCCCTAAAGAATAATCACTAAAGGATAACCCTGAAGTGATAAGCCACTACCCTATTGTTTTTATCTCAAACCTACTCATAAACACCTCCCCGGAATGACCAACGAATACGATGAATTAGAGATCCGCGATGCTTCTCAGTCCGATGAGATCCAAGATAGCAGCAACGACAAGAAGAAGAGGGAAGAAGAACTCCAAAAAGCCCTCAAAGCCGAAACGGCACAAAAAGAGGCGATGAACAAGATCAAGGGACGTCCCGATCCCTATATCTGGGGCATCTATATCATGTTCCTCGTGATTAGTGTAATCGAGCTTTACAGCGCTTCGAGTACGGAAGTGACCGGAGGGAATGTCTATATGCCTCTGATCCGTCATGGTGTGTTCCTGCTGATCGGATTGGGTATCGTGCTTTGGCTCCAGAAGACACCCTATACCATCATCAATAAATTCGCCTGGGCATTCGGCATAGTTTCTCTGATCTTGCTGCTGGTATCATCATTCTTCGGCAGTGAGATCAATGGGGCACAGCGTGCCATCGTCCTGCCGGGAGGAGCCACCATCCAGCCTGCCGAAATCGTGAAGCTCGCCGTGGTGTGTCTCTTAGCCTCTATATTCGGTAAGAACCAGACCCCGGGCGGTGTCACCAACAAGGGTATTATCGTCGCTGCCGCTGTGGTGTTGATATTCTCCGGATGCCTCTGGAAGAATGGTCTTACCAACACCATCTTGCTGATGTGCGTGAGCCTCTGTATGATGCTGATAGGGGGAGTGCCGATGCGCAAATTCGGTATCGTGATTCTGGTATATGGCGTGGGTGCCGGCGCCCTCTATCTCTTCCGATATGCCACTCCCGATGATTCGGAATATGACCGCGTCGTGGAGCGTCAGGAGCTTGAGATGCAGCAAGCCACCAATGGTGGCGCCATAATCAATGTAGGATCCGAAAAAGGGGGCGACCGCTCCGAGACTCACATCAATCGTGTAAAACGATTCCTTGGAGGTGTCCATCCCGGCGATTCGATCACCGACGACAATCGCCAGGTGATAATGTCTAAATTCTCACAAGCCAATGGCGGCCTCTTGGGTCAAGGTCCCGGCAATTCGCGTGAGAGTGCTCGACTCCCTTTGGCCTTCTCCGACTACATCTATTCGATCATCATCGAAGATACCGGCTTCGTGGGGGGGGCATTCCTGCTGATCTTATACCTTCTGCTCCTGGCGCGTGCCGGCAGAATCGCCTATAAGTGCTCGCGAGCATTCCCGGCATTCCTCATCTTGGGATGCGCCGTGATGGTCGTGTTCCAAGCCATGGTCCACATGGCTATCGTCTCGGGGCTATTCCCCGTCTCCGGCCAGCCTTTGCCCCTGATCTCCAAGGGTGGCACCTCAATCATCGTGATGTCAGCTGCTATCGGCATCATGCTCTCCGTGGCTCGTTTTGCCGTACATTCCGACGATACGCGACAGATACGCGCCGAGAAGAATGCCCTCCCCGACGATATCCAGGCAGCTAACTTCAGCCGACAAGGCTAATGACCACTACCCTATTTTTCTCTTGAACTTTAACCTACATAGCTCAATACAATGAACCGAAAATATAGAATTCTGATAAGTGGCGGCGGCACAGGAGGCCATATCTTCCCTGCCCTGTCGATAGCCAATGCTCTGAAGCGACGTGTCGATGCCGAGATCCTCTTCGTAGGTGCGGAAAATCGCATGGAGATGGAGAAGGTGCCAGCGGCTGGATATCCCATCAAGGGGCTCCCGGTGGCAGGCTTCGATCGTCGTCACCTCCTTCGGAATTTCAGCGTGCTGATCAAACTTGGCAAGAGCCTCACTATGGCACGCCGCATCGTCAAGGAGTTCCAACCCGACATCGCCATCGGCGTCGGTGGATATTGCTCCGGACCGACTCTCAAGGCTGCTCAACGGGCCGGAGTCCCCACTCTGATCCAGGAGCAAAATTCTTATGCGGGGGTCACCAATAAGCTTCTCGCCAAGCGTGCCGACCGCATCTGTGTGGCTTACGACGGCATGGAGTGTTTCTTCCCCGCCGACAAGATTATCAAATTGGGAAATCCGGTGCGCAAGGATCTTCTCGACAAGGATCCCGATCCGGAGCAGTCGCGTGCCGGCTTCGGGCTCAATCCGAAGCGTCCGACGCTACTTGCCATCGGCGGTTCGCTCGGCGCTCTGACCATCAATGAGAGCCTCGAAGCCGGTGTCAAACGCCTCGTGGATAGCGGTGCACAAGTGATATGGCAAACCGGCAAGCATTTCGGCGACCGCGCCCTGACCGCCGCCAAAGGCCTGCAAGGGGTAGTGGTGACTCCCTTTATCAATGATATGGCTTCTGCCTATGCCGCTGCCGATATCGTGATCTCGCGCGCCGGCGCCGGTTCAATCAGCGAACTCGAATTGCTCGGTAAAGCTGCTATACTCGTCCCTTCACCCAATGTCGCCGAAGATCATCAGACCAAAAATGCACAAGCACTCGCCCGCCGCAATGCCGCCATACTCGTGCCCGACTCAGAGGCGAGACAACGTCTTGTCGACGAGGCCCTACAACTCCTGGCCGACTCCGATCTCCGCAATAAGATGAAGGAGGAAATTTCAAAATTGGCTATGCGACAAAGCGACGAACGCATCGCCGATGAAGTCTTAAAACTGATAGAAAGATGAAACAAAATATCTATTTCGTGGGTGCCGGAGGCATCGGCATGGCAAACCTTGTGAGGTATTATCTGCGCCATGGCGCTCGGGTGGCAGGCTACGACCGCACACCCTCCGACTTGACACGTCATCTCGAAGCCGAGGGGGCTACCCTCACCTTCGACGCCTCAGCCGATGAAATACCCTCCGAATTTCGCGACCCGGACACTACGCTGGTGGTATACACTCCCGCTGTGCCCGAAAGCAATCCAATCCTCGCCTATTTCCGCCAAAATGGCTTTGAGGTGATCAAACGCGCCGCTCTGCTCGGCATCATCACTCGCCACACTCACGCCATCTGCGTAGCCGGCAGCCACGGCAAGACCACCACATCTTCGATGATCGCCAATATCCTGCGCGACACCCCATTAGGGTGCACCGCCTTCCTCGGTGGCATCCTCCGCAATATCGACAGTAACCTCGTGCTGCAAGAAAACTCCGAATTCAGCGTGATCGAAGCTGACGAGTTTGACCGCTCATTCCATCAGCTCACACCCTCGATAGCCGTAATCACATCGACCGATCCCGACCATCTCGACATCTATGGCGACGAAGAACATTATCTCGAAGCCTTCAGCATATTCACCTCGCTGATCCGCCCCGGAGGCACTCTGATAGTACACACCGGCTTGAAGATGAAGCCCGATGTCAAGGATGATGTCAAGGTGATGACATATAGCGCCACCGACCCCGCTGCAGATTGGTATGCCGAGGATATCACCTATGGTGCGGGCACCATCTCCTTCACACTGGTGGGACCTGACGGGATCCACATCGAGCATCTCTCTCCGGGTGTGCCGGTGGAGATCAACATCGACAATGCCGTGGCTGCCGCGGCCGCCGCCATCACCGTCGGTGCCACCCCCGAGCAAGTCGCCAAAGGTCTCGGCTCTTTCCTCGGCGCCAAGCGCCGCTTCGAGATATATCTCGACGGCTCCGAAACAAAATCCCAAACCATCCTGATCGACGACTATGCCCACTCCCCGGGTGAGGTCAAAGCATCTATCGAATCGGTCAGAAAACTCTATCCCGGCAAAAAACTCTCCGTGATATTCCAACCTCACCTCTACACTCGGACCCGCGACTTCGCCCCCCTTTTCGCCGATGCTCTCTCTGCCGCCGACCAGGTGATCATGCCCGAAATTTATCCCGCACGTGAACTCCCCATCCCCGGCATATCCTCTCACACCATCCTCGACCGGGTAAATTGTGACCAAAAAGCATATTGCGAGAGAAAAGATTTGCTTGATCTGATAAAAAATAGTAACTTTGAAATTTTGATGACATTAGGTGCTGCTGATATCGACAAAATTCTCCCCGATATCAAGCAAATCCTATTGGAGCGCTGAGTCTCTCTCAGAGCCCCACTTTGACTATACCTATGACTGTAATAGCCAAGAAAATATTGAAATGGAGCATCCTGGCGATTTTGCTGACTTACGTCGCCGTGATGGGGGTGTGGGCTAACCAACGTGCAAGCCTGCATCTCTGCACCGGCATTGTGGTCGACGTGGAAACAACCCCGGTTGTCGATTCAATAGTAAGACATGGTGTCAACGAGCGCCTTCGCGCTTACCCCCACAAGATCGTCGGTATGCCTCAACATCAGATCGATATCGCAGATATCGAACGATACCTCTCGCGCGACAACATCTTCGAAAGTGTCAACTGCATGATGTCTGCTCGCGGCGAACTCATCATCGAGATTGTCCCTATGATCCCCGTGATGAGACTCTTCTTCGGCAATGATTCCTATTATATCAATAAAGATGGGAAATATGTTGCCTCAAGCGCCCAGTTTATGACCGATGTACCGGTCGTAACCGGCAATTTCAACAAGCATTTCTCCCCCAAGGTGGTGATCCCTATCGTATCGTATATCAACAAGAACCCGATGCTCCACGACTTAGTGAGTATGATTCACGCCGAAAATGCTCACAACATCATCTTGATCCCCAAGATCCGGGGGCATGTCATCAATTTCGGTGACACCACTCGTCTGGATGAGAAGTCGAGAGCATTGACACTCTTCTATCGCGATGTGATCCCCTACAAGGGGTGGGAAGAATATGACACCATTTCGGTGAAATATCGTGGGCAGATCGTGGCGACACGGCGCGACAAGACTCGGCTGAATCATGGCGAGGACTATGTCGAAGAGATCGACCCCGAAGAGGCTACGCTGGCTGATGTGGGCGATCTGCATGGCACTGTCCACAACCCTGCCGACACGACTCACAACAAGAAAAAAACCGATAAGCCGCAAGGCGCATCCAACCATAAGCCGCAAGGCTGACCCGTTAATAAGCAAACCTAAAGAGCAAACAGGCTGACAAGATATGAATGAGGATAGATATGTAGCTGCCATCGAAGTGAGCAGCTCGAAAGTGATAGCCGCTGTGGGTAAGATGCACAGCGATGGTCGTCTCGACATCCTCTCGACCGAACAGGAGAGGGGAGTGGAGACTGTGAAATATGGCATAATCCAGAACCTGGAGGAGACCGCGATGCGGATCCGTCGGGTTCTCGAACGTCTCCAAAGCAAGGCGGTAGTAGCCCCGAGAGTCATCACCGGCGTTTACGTCGGCCTCTCAGGCCGATCGATGCGCAGCATTCGCACAGAGGTGGAACTAAATCTCCCCGATGACACAGAGATCACTGATGAGATAATACAGAAATTGCACCATCAAGCCACCGGCACCGCCATTGACTCCTCGCTCGTCGTGATCAGCGCCATCCCTCGCATTTATCATATCGGCACCACTGAAACGCTCTCTCCCAAGGGGGCGGTAGGAAATAAGATACGCGCCGTCTACGACCTGATCGTATGCCGCCCCGACTTGCGCCGAAATCTCTCTCGCACCATCGAAGAGAAACTCAACCTCAGCATCCTGGGGTATGAGGTCACGGCTCTCGCTTCGGCAGACATCGTCCTGACCAACGAGGAGAAACGCCTCGGTTGTATGCTCGTCGATATGGGCGCTGAGACTACTTCCGTCTCGATCTTCAAAGATGGTTCGCTCAAGTATTTCGCCACTCTCCCTCTCGGTGGCAGAAATATCACTCGCGACATCACAAGCCTCAGCGTGCTCGAAGAGCGTGCCGAGGATATCAAAGTCACTATGGGCAACGCTATGGCTCGTAATAGCGGCACTTCGCTCAACCTCTCCGGCATCAATACTTCGGATGTCAACAATATCATCGTGGAGCGTGCCGAAGAGATCGTGGCTAATATCATCGAGCAAATCAACTATGCCGGCATGAAGGATAGCGATATCCCCGCCGGCATCGTCTGCATCGGCGGCGGCTCCAAACTCAATGGCATCATCGACCTTATCGCACGCCAGACCGGACTGAATGTGAGCCGTGGCAAACTCCCCACATACATCACCGTGGGCGACACTAAGGCCACCAACGAACTCCTCGAAGTCACCGGCATCCTTTATGCCGCTGCCAAAAAAGATGATGTGGAATGTCTCGAATTGCCCAACCATCAAGAGCTGCCTCGCACAGGCGAAGGCAACGAGCCCGATCCCGAAGAACCCTATGCTGAAGATAATGAAGCGGAAAAACAGTCTCGCAAATCGGGCAATAAATTCTGGAAAATAGCCAGACAACGGATCTCTAATATCTTCGCAAGCCCCGAGGGTGATGACAGCGACCTGCTCGAATAGTCTACACCTCGTACCCTCCACCAATTTGCTCTTAAGCTTATTCTCAAATTCTAAAAATTTCGAATCATGGACGACGATATGAATCTCGATATAACCGACGGCACTAATTTTGATGTTGACGAAAATGAAAAAGCCATTATCAAAGTTATAGGCGTGGGTGGCGGTGGTTGCAACACCGTGAACTATATGTACAACCAGAACATACCACTTATCAAATTCGTGGTATGCAACACCGACCAGCAGGCGCTCAAGTTATCGCCCGTGCCCACCAAGATCTTGATAGGCAAGGAGATTACCGACGGCCGCGGAGCGGGCAACGTGCCCGAAGTGGGAAAGGCTTGTGCCGAGGCTTCGGTCGACGAGATCAAGCGCCTGTTCGATGACGGCACGGAGATGGTGTTCATCACTGCCGGTATGGGTGGCGGCACCGGCACCGGCGCCGGACCCGTCGTGGCGCGTCTCGCCAAAGAGGCCGGGGTGCTGACTATCGGCATCGTCACAGTCCCCTTTATGTTCGAAGGTAAAAAGAAAATCATCAAGGCTCTCGCCGGAGCCAAGGAGATGAAAAATTATGTAGATGCTCTCCTGATCATCAACAATGAGAATATCATCGAACTATACAAGGATTTCAATTTCTACAATGCCTTCAGCAAAGCTGACGAAACCCTCGCCAACGCTGCGCGAAGCATCTCCGAAATTATCTCCGAGCCGCTCTATATCAACGTCGACTTCCAGGATGTCAAGACCACTCTTAAGGATAGCGGTTCTGCCATTATAGCCACAGCAATCGGTGAGGGTACGAACCGTATCACCGAGGCTATTCAAAATGCTCTCCACTCGCCGCTGCTCAAAAGCCACGATATCAACACCTCCAAGCGACTTCTCTTTAAAGTCATGTGCGCTAAAGACTCCGATAATGCTATACGCGCCGAAGAAATTAAAGAGATCACTTCATTCACCAGCAAACTTCCTGCCAGCATCGACGTGAAGTGGGGTATCGGTGACGATCCTTCGCTCGGCGACAAAGTGAAGATCACGGTGCTCGCATCCGGCTTCGATGTGACTATCAGCGAGGGAGCTGACAGCAACAACGACTCCGGTCCGCTGATCTTCCCCGGCACTGAGACAAAGCCTCGACCCGCCGATACTCGCAATCAAGAACGTGAAGAAACCGACCAAATCGCCGAAGTATATGGCATCGAAAAGGTCAAAGAGCAAGAACGAGAGGCTGCTCGCATCAAGTATGTCGTGCTCAAACCCTCTCAATTCGACGACCAGGAGGTAATCGCTCTCCTCGAACGAAACCCGACCCTCAATCGCCCCGCTTACGTTAAAACTCAACTTCAAAGCATCGGCGAAAACAAAAACCTCAAAGTCCAACACTCTCCCGAACCTGCAAGCAACTCCGGTATTGATCAGATCACTTTCGGATGATCTGATATTCACCTCTGTCGCTCTATGACGTAACTTTTCTTTTTTCTATCTCCTTCTTCTCTCTCCTCTCTCCGTAATTATTAATTCAATCATAAAATTTCTTATCTCATAAAAACAAGACCATCCGACAATGGAATCACAATTTCCGACCAAAGGAAACACTTTTACAATGGTGGCCAAGACATTTCAAGGGCTTGAAGATGTGTTGCGCGACGAACTTTTATCATTAGGTGCTGAGAACGTAGAGATCGGCAAACGCATGGTAAGCTTCGAGGGAGATCTCGAACTGCTCTACAAGGCCAACCTTTGTTGCCGCACCGCCCTGAGAATTCTTAAGCCGATCGAAAAATTTACCGCCTACGATCCGGATGATCTCTATGATGTGGTCCGCGAGATCGAGTGGGAGAAGTATATGACTCCCTCCACCACTTTCGCCATCGATGCCACAGTCAATAGCGAGGATTTCACCCACTCCAAGTTCGTGACCTATCGCGTGAAGGATGCTATCGTCGATCATTTCGTCGACACTTGTGGCGTGCGTCCCTCTATCCGCATCTCCAATCCCGACCTTTACCTCAATGTGCATATCAGCGAAAATCGGGTCACCATCTCTTTGGACTCCAGTGGTGAGCCCCTCTCCAAGCGTGGTTATCGCGATGAGGCTACCGAAGCCCCCATCAACGAGGCTCTCGCCGCCGGCATTATCCTCAAGAGCGGGTGGAAAGGGGAGTGCGACTTCGCCGACCCTATGTGCGGATCCGGCACGTTCCTGATCGAGGCTGCCCTGATCGCTGCCAATATCAACCCCGGTATCTATCGCAAGGGGTTTGCCTTCGAGAAATGGCCCAATTTCGACGCCGAGCTTTTCGAAACACTCTATAACGACGACAGCGCCGAGCGTGACTTTAACTTCAAAATATATGGCGGCGACATCGACCCCGAGGCCGTAAGAACCGCTAAGAAGAATATCAAGTCGGCTCAACTCGACGAAATGATCGAACTCTCTTGTCGCGACATCGCCGAGTGGATCGACAATCCCGAAGAGGGTGTCCTTGTCACCAATCCCCCATACGGCCGTCGCCTCAAACCGGACGATCTCGCCGAACTCTATCGCAACATCGGCACTTGCCTGAAACGCAATTTCAAGGGCTGGACCGCCTGGATCATCGCCATGGATTGTGAAGAATTTGACAAGGTAGGCTTGAAGCCTTCGTCCAAGACGCCTCTGCTCAATGGTAGCATCGAATGCTCTCTCCGCGAGTATGTGATGTTCGACGGCCGTTACAACGATTTCCGCTCCGAAGGGGGTAGCATCAAGTCGTATGACGAGCCCGAAGAGCATGGTCCCCGCAAGATGAAACGCCTCTCTGACGACGAGTGGCGCCGCGAAACTCGCAAATTCGGCCAGCATGATCGCAAGCCACAAAAGCATGAAGATCGCAACGCCTCTTATCGACGCGACGACCGTCGCGACAATTACCGCGACGACCGTCGCCGCGGCGGAGATTATCGCGATGACTTCAAACCGCGTGGCGGCAAACCGGCGCGAAAGGAATATAGCGACAAGCGAACCGAAAGCAAACCTTATACTCCCAAGCGTCCCACCATCTCCGAAGATAAGCATCAAGTCATCAACCCGGTCCATTTCCGTAAACGCAAACAGAAATAAGAGATGATGCATCGACACGCCATGGGCAAGGAGGGGATGATCCTCTCTATCGTCGCCGCCATCATAATGGTGGCGGGGGTCTACATCTTCGCCTCCCCGGTGCATGTCACAGAGGAATTGGGCATCTTCTTGCCCTCTCCTAACAACTGGAATCTTTCCCCATTCCTGTCGCATCTCCTCACTCTGATATTGATCGCTGCCACCACCATCCTCCTTTATGTCGCCAATAAGAAGTATACCTTCGTCACCGGATCCGACACCGTGTTCATGGGGATGTTCTTGGTGATGTGCACTTCCAACGTATGGCTCAGCGACCGCTTCTCCTCCTCTTTTCTCTTCGCCGCAGCCAATGTGATATGCCTGATGATACTCTTCGACTGCTATCGCAAGAACAATGCCACTCAAGAGCTATTCCTCATCGCCACGATTATCTCCTTGGGGTCGATGATACAATATGCCTTCTTGGCGCTGATACCGGTATATCTGCTCGGAGCGGTGATGCTGAAATGCTTCTCATTCCGCGGGCTGATAGCATTCGGCATGGGGCTGGTTGCCCCTTATTGGGTGGCTATAGGCTTGGGTATCGTGCCATATACCAATCTGCGCATGCCTGAATTTACCATCATCACCGACTCGGCTTATTCCGCCGGGGAGGTACTGGTCGGTATGATCAATATCGGGCTTACTTGCATCATCGGACTAATCATGGGACTCAACAATCTGGTAAAACTATATGCCGGCAACACTCAGCGACGCCTCAACAATATGGTGATCAATCTCCTCGGTGTCGTGTCGCTGATCTGCATGCTGGTGGATTTCAATAATATCACAGTATATCTCGCCACTATCTATATGATCGTGGCTATCCAACTCGCCCATCTCTTCACTCTATGGAACATCCGTCGGGCGCCGATGTGGCTTCTGATCATCTCTCTGCTTTATGTCGGAGGGTATGTGTTGATGCTGATCTGAACTGAGGTAATAGAGTAGGGGAGTGGCTGTCGGTAATTCCGGCAACCATCTTGATATATCCAATCGACATGAAAGTAATAGCAGACGAAAATATACCCTTCCTTCGCGGACGCCTTGAGGCTATCGGCGCCGAGGTGACCTACGTCGATCAGTTCGGGTTCACCCCCGACTTGGTGAGGGATGCCGACATCCTGTTGATACGTACGCGCACACGCTGCAACAGCGCCCTTTTGGAGGGTTCGAAGGTAAAACTTGTCGCCACTGCCACGATCGGCACCGACCAGATCGACATGGAGTGGTGTCGCGATGCAGGCATCATCGTAAGGAATGCTCCGGGATGTAACGCCCCCGGCGTGGCGCAGTATGTCTGGTCGTCATTGCTCCGTCTCGGCTTCGACCCCGGTCGCCATACGCTCGGCATCGTGGGCTGCGGCAATGTCGGCAAAATAGTGCGCCAATGGGGTGAAACCATGGGTGCGCATATCATCATCAATGACCCTCCCCTCCAGCACATGGGGATTCTCGACACATACGCCCCTCTCGATGAGCTCCTCGCCGAGTGTGATGCCGTCACGCTTCATACCCCGCTGACCAAGACCGGACGCTATCCCTCCTTTCATCTTATCGGCGATGCCGAGTTGAGTCTGATGAAGGATAATGCCATTCTGGTGAATGCCGCACGCGGTCCGGTGGTCGATAATGCCGCCCTGAAGAGCCATCTCGCCTCCGGCAGACTCCGTGCCGTAATCGACACCTGGGAATTCGAACCACGTGTCGACACCGATATCCTCGACATGGTGGAGTATGGGACTTTCCATATCGCCGGCTATTCCCTCCAAGGGAAGCAACGCGCCACTCGTATGGCTCTCGAAGCTGTCGAAGAGGTATTTGGCCTCGAAATCAACAAGGAGGGCCTCGAGCCCCCTTATATGGCTGATCCCGACATCTCGGCTGAGCGTATCATCGACTCTTACGACCCGATCTACGATACCCTCGCACTCCGAGAAGCCCCCGAGGCGTTCGATCGACTCCGTCATGACTATAATTTCCGCAACGAACCATAACACGCTCTAACTCCCCCGACAAGATGGCATTGAAAAAATTTTATGTAGTGTGGGTCGGCAGAGTGCCCGGTGTCTACGACAATATCGATGACGCTATGGAACAGGTCGACAATTATCCCGGAGCCACTTTCAAGGGCTTCGACAGCGCCGAGGCTGCCGCCAAAGCTTTCCGTCGCGGCTTTGAACGCGATGAAAGCTCGGAATTGCAGTCGCTCATGCTCAACGCCATGCGTCGAAACATCCCTCGCGCCGGACAACCCGACTATATGTCATTCCCCGAAATCGACCTCAACGGATGGGCTGTCGATGCCTCCTGCCAGGGAAATCCCGGCACTATGGAATATCGCGGCGTCGAACTCTCTACAGGCCGCGAACTTTTCCGCGTTGGCCCTTTCCAGAAATCGACCAACAATATCGGGGAGTTCCTCGCCATCGTCCATGCCCTCTCCCTGATGTTCTCCAAGGGTGAAAGCCACACCATCTATTCCGACTCGGTGACCGGCATATCGTGGGTCCGCAATCGCAAGGTTCGCACCAAGCTCGAGCGATGCCCCAAGAATGAGAAGAGTTTTCAACTCGTGGAGCGTGCCCTCTCTTGGCTCAACACCCACCGCATCACCGTAAATATCAGAAAATGGGAGACAGAGAGATGGGGAGAGATCCCGGCAGACTTCAACAGGAAATAACATCGCGACTGCACGATGCCGGCGCCCTGAGAGTCGGAGTGGCTACAGCCGCACCGGTCGATGATGCCACCTGCCGACACTTCGACTCCTGGCTCGCCCGGGGAGACAACGCAGATATGCAATATATGGCACATCACCGCGCTATTCGCCTCGACCCGCGCCTCCTCTTGGAGAGAAGTGCCCGCTCCATCATCTCGATGGCTTTCTCTTACGCCTCCCCACGCCGGCGCGACCCGCAACTGCCTCGCATCTCGGCTTACGCCCTCCTCCCCGATTATCATATCCTTATCAAGTCGCGTATACGCCAAGCTATCACCTCGGTCATGCCCGGCGATGAGAACGTGGATTGGCGCATCTGTGTCGACTCGGCTCCCATTCTCGAGCGATATTGGGCACAACGTGCCGGCATCGGCGTCAGAGGCGATAATGGCAATATCATCATCCCCGGCGCCGGATGCGAAGTAATCCTCGCCGAGGTGGTGACAACCCTCGATCTTATCGCCGACACTCCCACCTTAGAGGGTTGCTTGCATTGCGGCGCTTGCCGCCGGGCTTGCCCCGACCGGGCGCTCCACGAGGATGGTACCATCGACTGCCACCACTGCCTGAGTTACCTCACCATCGAGCATCGCGGAGAATGGCTCGATCCTCGCCATATCCACGCCATGCACACCCCCGAAGGCCGAAATACCCTCTTCGGTTGCGACCGCTGCGTGAAGATATGCCCAATGCATCGTCCTAAAGAGATGTCTGACCTCCCGACGCCACTCGCCGAGCCACTCGAGGAAATCCTCTCGCTATCTCCCGAGCAAATCATATCTCCCCCTGAAGGTCTCCGCAGAATACTACGTCACAGCTCGCTGAGTCGCGCCAAAATATCCGACCTGACTCGCAACGCTCTAAACATCGAAAGTAGTCAAAATATAAAAAAATAGAGGCACAAGTTCGCTTTTTTCATTTTAAAGAGTTAACTTTGCACCATGATAGAGAGAAAACTTAATATGGGCAAGCCTGAAAAGTTGCGTCATAAGGCTCTTATCGACGCCGCTTTCTCTATGGGCAAAACCATCTATGACTACCCTCTCAGAGCCACCTACCGCATCCTCTCCCCCCAAGAGATGAGCGACTCCTTCCGCCTCGATGTGCCCAAAGCCATAGGCGCTCTCCAAATGCTCATCACTGTCCCCAAGAAGAAACTTAGACATGCTGTCGACCGTGTCACCATGAGACGTCGGATCCGCGAAGCTTACCGCCTCAACCGACTCCCTCTGCGCGACGCTATCGAACAGAACCCTGAAGCCCGATCCATCAGCATCGCCTTCATATATCTTCACAACGACCTCACATCCTACGCCAATATCGAACGTAAGATGCGTAACATCCTCTCCAAAATCGCTGCCAAAGTCGACCGGCAACTACCGCCTACCCTCGACCCCGACAACGAAAATATCCATCTTATCGATAACTGAAGATCTACTTTCCAAACATGTCTCACCCTCTCCGAACATTAGCAATATTACCCATACGATTCTATCAACTTTGCATCTCTCCGATGCTCCCGGCATCTTGCCGATATACCCCGACTTGTAGCCAATACGCAATCGAGGCTATCCGCATCCATGGCATCTTCAAAGGCTCCTGGCTCGCCATTAAGCGTATCGCCCGTTGTCACCCCTGGGGCGGATCCGGTTACGACCCCGTGCCTCCCGCTCATAGCAAATCTCAGAACATTTGAGATGTTTCCGCAGTTATAACTTTAGAGCATTTCTTCATTTTCAGAAATCCGCATTATTCACTTAGATTGTTTTACAGGTAAAAATTCAGACTATTATGAAGATCATTGACATTCATACCCACAACACATTGCCCCAACCCAAAGCACTTGAGGCTATCTGCATCAAGAATGATATTCCCTCTCCCACTCTCGAAAAGGGACAACTCTATAGCGTCGGCATCCACCCCTGGGACACTGTCGACGACATCACTCCCGACTCCTACGAACTCCTCGACCGACTCGCACAAGAGCCCGACGTGATGGCTGTCGGTGAGTGTGGCATCGACCTCACTCCTCATGGAGGCCCCATGTTCCGACAGATCCAAATCTTCAAACATCATATCGACCTCTCGGAGCGCCTCTCCAAGCCCTTGGTGGTCCATAACGTCAAAAGCCACGACATAATCATCGGGGCCAGACGTGACCTCAAGCCTACTCAAAATTGGGCTATCCATGGATTCCGTGGCAAACCCGAAGTGGCGGCTATGCTCCTCCGTTCCGGTTGCTTCCTCTCTTTCGGCGAACTCTTCAACGCCGACTCAATCCGAATGGTGCCTGCCGACCGTATCCTCGCCGAAACCGACAATTCCTCTCTCTCCATCGAGGAGATTATTCTCCAACTCTCCCGCGCTCGCGGCGAAGACCTCTACGAGATCATTCCCGCCAACACCAGCCGTTTTTTAAACCTTGACAACTGATTATAATCAAATTACCGAGCGATCAGAACATATTCTTTCTCTCGACAACAGATTATATTCGAAAACCATATACTAACTATCTTACAGTATGAAGTTCAAATTATATACTCCCATCGCTGCCACCATACTGTTCGCCGCAGGCACCGCAGCCCAATCGATGCCCCCAAGCCCGGAGCAACCGGGAGTTATGGCATCGACTGTCGACACTCCGACATCCAGCAGCGACTCTTTCGATGGCTTCTCCTTCACCATCCCTCCCGGATGCAAGGTGGTGAAAGACTATAAATATGTAGCCAAAACTCCTGATGGTTCTTTCGGACTAACCATCTCAACGGAAGAAAAACGTGGCACCAAGCAGAAGGTGGCTTACGAAGCATGCCGACGCTATGCCGCCGTGATGCAGATGCAGGGCACGGTGGTGCAGAAAAGTAAGTTCGGGAAATGTGGCGGAGCATACGTCTCCGGTATCAAAGATGGCATCATACAGACCATCGTAATCCTCCCCCATGGCGGCGAAGAGACTACTGCCATTATACTCTGCGACCCCGCCCATCGCGACTGGCATGACGCCACTCTCCGCTCTCTCAAACGTTAACAACAAACCCACCCTAACCTCTAACCCCTAACCTCTAACCTCAAATATATAGCCCGATAGCAACAATTTGTCGTAATTTTTTGCTAAATTTGCAACATTATGCGTAAACTGAATATATTAGCCATGTCACTGCTCATGCTTATCTCGGGCACACAGGCATCCGCTCTCACTCTTGAGAAAATAAAATATGGCGATTTCTCCAACTGGGTGACTCGCCATATTTCCGAATCTTCCGCCATCGGCGGCAAGAAGAAAACCATCTACGCCATCGGTCCGACCACGACGATCGAGGGGAATAAGGCTTACTCCAACATGGGAGGTTCTCCCTGGGCCACCAGCAATGTCTATGCCAAGGTGATGGGTATCAGCAAGGCCACCAACTCGGTGGAGCCGGCTGTGGTCAATGGCAATAAAATGGCGAAACTCACCACCAAGATCGAAGAGGTGAAAGTCCTCAAGATGCTCGACATGGAGGTGATGGTCACCGGCACCCTCTTCTTGGGTAAGGTCCGCGAGCCGATCTCGTCGACCAGTAGCCCCTACTCCAAGATGGAGATGGGTATGCCCTACACCAAGCGCCCCAAGGCGCTGGTATATGACGTGAAAGTCGATATGCCCAATGTCAACACCCGCATCAAAGCCTCCGGCACCGGCGCCAAAAAGACTCTCCAAGGACGCGACCAAGCCGAAGTATACGTCCTCCTCCAGAAGCGTTGGGAAGATGCCAAGGGCAATATCCACGCTCTCCGCGTAGGCACAGGCCGCGAACGCTTCAACCATAGCGTTCCGCTGACCAAAGGCCATCAACTCACCATCCATTATGGCGATATCACCGGACAGTCATTCTTCAAGTCGTATATGGGACTGCTCAGCGGCAAAAAAGCTTATTATGCCTACAACTCAAAGGGTAAACTCGTGCCCGTACAGGAGGAGGGCTGGGCTCCCGCTGATGCCACTCCAACTCATGTTCTGGTCATGGCTTCCACCACTTGTGGCGAGGCCTTCGTCGGCACCGTCGGCATCACTATGTATGTCGATAATTTCGCTTTTGGTTTCTAATCATCATTTTCAATCCGCTTATCATGAAAATAGCCCTTATCGGATATGGCAAGATGGGTCACATGATCGAACGCATCGCTCTGGAGCGTGGCAATGAGATCACCTGCCGTATCAATCTGAACAATATCGAGGACTTCGACTCGGAGGCTTTCCGCAGTTCGGATGTCGCCATCGAGTTCACCACACCCTCCACTGCCGTCGACAATGTGTTGCGCTGCTTCCGGGCAGGCGTGCCTGTGGTGAGTGGCACAACCGGTTGGACTCAGCACCTCGACCGTATGCACGAACTCTGCGACCACGGCGAGGGCACTCTCCTCTGGGCTTCCAATTTCTCGATCGGTGTCAACATCTTCATGGCGATCAATAAGTATCTCGCCGGCATCATGGAGAGTTTCAAAGACTACACCCCCTCGATGACCGAAGTCCATCATATCCACAAACTCGATCACCCCTCGGGCACAGCGCTGACCTTGGCTCAGCAGATCATCGACTCTTCGTCGCGCATCCACACCTGGGCAGAACCGCAAGAGGGTAGTAGTGCCGCCGATGCTCCCGCCGACACTCTGATGATCGACCATGAACGACGCGGCGAAGTGCCCGGCATCCACACCATCACCTGGGATAGCCCCTGCGATGAGATTATCATCACCCACTCCGCCAAGTCGCGCCAAGGATTCGCCCTCGGCGCCGTAATTGCCGCCGAATGGCTCGCCGGAAAAGCCGGTTGGCACACCATGCCCGAAGTCCTGACTGATATAACCCATCAAGACATCTTCAAATGATCAATAATAATTCCTCCCACGAAACTACCCGAAATCCCGAGTTGCCTGACGATCTTAATCAGAAGCCTAAGGCCGACGTACAGACACCTAAATCTTTCGGAGAGCGTATTCGTGCCGTCAAGTTAACTCGATGGATCCGATTTGCCGTCGTGTCTCTGATCTTCTTCGGCTGGGTAGTTCTTATGGGCAACCTCTGGCTTCTGCTCATCTATCCACTTCTGTTCGATATCTATCTCACCCAGTATATACCCTACAGCTGGTGGAAGAAGCGTCCCAACCCGACGCGCACCATCATGGCATGGGTCGACGCCATCGTCTATGCCTTGGTGCTGATCTATTTCCTTTTCGCCTTCGTAGGCCAGCAGTATGAGATACCCTCTTCGAGCCTCGAGAAGTCGCTCTTGGTGGGCGACCGCCTTTGGGTCGACAAGACGGTCTATGGCGCTCGTGTGCCTCAGACTCCCATACATTTCCCATTGGCGCAACACACCCTCCCGCTGCTCAACTGCAAGAGCTATGTCGATAAGCCGCAACTCGAGTATCATCGCATCCCGGGTCGACGCGGCGTGGAGCGTGGTGATATCGTAGTCTTCAATTTTCCTAATGGCGACACCGTGGCTCTCAACACCGGCGCTCGCGATTATTACCAAACAGTATATGATCTGCAACGCCAAGGAGTCGAGCAACCACGCCAATATATCGCCGACCATCCCGAACTCTTCGGCAAGGTGGTGTGGCGTCCCGTCGATCGCCGCGAGAACTATGTGAAGCGTGTCGTCGGACTCCCCGGTGAGCGTCTCCGCATCGCTCATGACATCATCTATATCAATGGCAAAGCGATCGCCGAACCGAAAAATGTGCAATATAATTACATCATCCCGGTCAAGTCTCGCATCAATCCCTACGACCTCAGCGACCTCGGCCTCCGTATGGAGGATATCGCCAATCAGCCGATGGATATCTCCGGCACACTGATCTACGATCTCCCTCTCACTGCCGCAATGAAGGCTGAGTTGGAGAAGCGTCCCGAGGTCGCCGGCAAGCTCGTGCGCGAAGCCGATGCCGGTCTCTTCGACCTCGGCGGAGTCTTCCCTCTCGGCAATGACTATGGCTGGACCCGTCCTGACATGGGTGAGTTCTGGATCCCGCAACGTGGCTCTACTCTCCATCTCACTCTCGATAATCTCCCCATCTATCGCCGCGCCATCTCCGTATATGAGGGCAATGACCTCAAAGTGGAGGGTGACAAGATCCTGATCAATGGCAAGCAGACCGAGTATTATACCTTCAAGATGGACTACTACTGGATGATGGGCGACAACCGCGACCGCAGTCTCGATTCCCGATATTGGGGATTCGTGCCTGAGGACCACGTGGTCGGCTCTCCGGTGTTCATCATCCTTTCGCTCGATCAGGATCGTGGCTGGACCGAGGGCAAGATTCGCACCGACCGCTTCTTCCGCTCTCCCAACCCCGACAAGAGCGCCAAGAAATGGTAACACCTCTCACCACCACCCTCCGATGGGTAGAGACCTACTTAGATGAGCTAAGCCGTGGCGCAGACGACATCTCCGCTCGTCGTGACGCCGACAAGATAGCTGAAGTGTCGGGCAAGGCTTTCGCCAGACTCCTCCTCCCCGATACGATCCTCACCATCCCGGTAGAAGGGGGTGCCGCTACCCTCAAACGTCGGGATGCCTCCCCGATCCTCTCCGAGCATGGCAAGTGGAGACGCGAACATCTCGGTGCCTTCCGCACCATCTATGGCCGCGCTCCCTATTTCATCCATCTGATGCCCCGCCTCGAAGAGATCTACGACCATTCCCAAGGGGTCTCTCTCGAAGAGTTCAATTCTCGACTCCTCGATTTGGTCCTCTCGATGATCGATCGTGATGCCCTCCGACTCCGGGCGGATGACGAAACTTCTCGAAAGATCCGCCATGAGAAGCGACTCCTCATCGATCCTGACCTCTCGATCCTCGATGCCCTGTTCCACATGGGCAAGGAGGTGACTCTGGCTCTTTGATAGATAATCTGATTTATCATTTTGTCATTCATTACGACTATGCTGCACTTACGATCTCGATTCTCTCTGATTGTCGCAATCATGGCGATGGCGATTGTCGTGTGCAGCCCCCAAGTGCAAGCGCAAGACCCGGACGACAACGAGCCGCGTCTCGCCGTGAGAGCATACGAAGGTTATACGCATTTCGTCGACGAGTATGGTGACACGTGCCGCATGACCTATATCAAGAACATCACGGTCTACCCGCCGATGCACTTTAAGAACAAGAAGGAGGAGGAATTTTACTGGAAGACCGTGCGCGATGTCAAGCGCACCCTCCCATACGCGAAATTAGCCTTCTCTACCCTCTGCGAGACCTACGAGTATATCCAGACCATTCCCAACAAGAAAGAGCGAGAGAGACACCTTAAAACGCTCGAGAAGGACATCTTCGAGCAGTATAAGCCGGTCATCAAGAAGATGACCAAGAATCAAGGCAAGGTGATGCTCAAACTTATCTATCGGGAGACGGATCAAACTTCGTTTAATATCGTAAAGGCCTTCCTCGGCTCGTTTCGCGCCGGATTCTGGCAGACTTTCGGAAGATTCTTCGGCATAAACCTTCGTGCCGGATACCACCCCGACAAGAACAAGGAGGATGCCATCATCGACCGCGTAGCCACCCTCGTGGAGCAAGGCGCTCTGTAAAAAAATGGTAGGGACGCGATAAATCGCGTCCACAACGACATAATTTGATTTTCAAACAATTAAACAATATAGTACTAATCATTTTCTAAAACCTAAACAAAATGAAGCTTTTCAAAACTTTAACAATTGGTCTGGTGAGTGTAACTCTCCTTCTCGGAACTTCTTGTAACATGTCGAACACCGGTAAGGGTGCCTTGATTGGTGGCGGTAGTGGTGCTGCTGTAGGTGCCGGTGTAGGCGCTTTGATCGGTGACGGCAAGGGCGCTGCAATCGGTGCCGGTGTCGGCGCTGCTGTGGGTGCAGGTGTCGGCGCTTTGATCGGCAACCACATGGACAAGCAGAAGAAGCAACTCGAGGAGGAACTCGGTCAGGCTGCTACTGTCGAAGAAACTACTGACCCTGAGACCGGCCTCAAGTCTATCCTCGTGACTTTCGAGGGTGGTATCCTCTTCAAGACCGGTAGCTACGAACTCAGCAACTCTGCGAAGACCAATCTCGCTAACTTCGCTACCAACCTCAACAGCGGCAACAACGCCAACACCAACATCGAGATCCTCGGCTTCACCGACAACACCGGTTCGTTCGAGGTAAACGAGAAGCTCTCCAACCAGCGTGCTAACGCCGTGAAGACTTTCATCGGTGGCAGAGGTGTAGCTTCTTCTCGTATGACTTCCAAGGGTGTGCCTATGGCTCAATACGTTGCCAGCAATGAGACTGCTGAAGGTCGCGCACAAAACCGTCGTGTAGAGATCTACATCACAGCCAACGAAGAGATGATCCGCCAAGCAGAAGCCGGAACACTCAAATAATCCATCCCCCCCATCAAGAAAGAGGTCTGCATCCCACCGATGCAGACCTCTCCTTATTTCATAACACCACTTATATTGTTGATGACTTGCCGAATAGGTCGAGGAGGTAGTTTACGAAGTGGCTGATGTGGCCGCTGATCCAGCTTATTATGTCTTGATAGTAATGCTGGAAGAGCAGTATCAGGGGAGATATTACCCCAAACATTATAATCGTGATAATCCGCTCTTCGCGGCGACGTTTCTTGCCAAGAGCTTTCTGTTCCTCCCTCTTCGCTTCACGACTTATATTATCTTCATTTCCCTTCATACCAATTTTTTTAGGCCTATGGGTCAAAATGGGTGTTTTTCTCGCTGAAAAACACCCATTCGTCTTT
>JBJEKI010000070.1:0-12749 GCA_051878555.1 Lepagella sp.
GCTCAAAAATATCCGCCTCTACGACCCAAAAAATTTAAGGAACGCGCTCTAAAAGGTAGACGACATATACCTTTTAATGTATTTTTCTACAAAAAGGAAGCAAGTATATGGACAAAGTAAAAGAGATAATGGATAAATGGAAAGCTCTTCTGCCCCTTTCTGAAAGAGACAGAGAGATGCTAAGAGCGCGTTCCTTAAAATACGAGTGGGTAGGTCGTTGTGTCGGGGAGAGGGGAGTGGTCGCCGTACCGGAGGTGAGGAATGGCCGGGCTGTCGGGTGTCTCGCAAGCGAGCCATGCGGAGGACGGATTCGGGCGATTGAAGCTCGTGTCACCCCCCCGCCGATGCGTAGCAAAAAGATCATTGAAGGTCTACAGGCTTAAGTACCTTCGCCTCAGACACACTCAAATAAACAACATGTATTGTGAGAAACTCCGAAAAATTTTTTAAACAAAGTAAATGATTTTTATTCTATGGGTAGTAAAAACAAAAGGCTTTCAGCTCGGCAGTGGTTTGAACAGATATCAGTAGCGTTTATAGGGACCTTTCTCGGCATAATTGTTACTGTTGGAGTCTCATTCTGGCAGCAGAGAAACAGTCAGCATGAAATGGCTGAAAAGATCACGCAGATTACTCTATATAATATCGGTCTGCGGATTCACAACTTTCAGGATCACCTTTCTTTGTTGGAACAGCAACAGGCGGCTTATGATTCGATTATGACGTATATGCCGGATCGCCTCGAAGAAATGAATCCGGACTCTCTCAATGTTTATTATATGAAAGTTAATTATATGTATTTCGGTATGCACGATATGAAAACAGAGGAGATTTTCGAATCAAGCATCGACGTATGGAAGGCTTTCGACGATATAAAGGTGATTAACCGGATCAGCATCTGCTATTCTATATTGGATTTCTGTGAACAAAAGTTTGAGCTGGTGAACAATTATATGCTCACTGCTTCCAATGATCTGAATGGTACGCTCAACAATCGTAAAGTAAGCATATTGGATGAGACCAGATATTTTGTTCAACAGCCTTCCACTACCATAACATATAACATGATAAAAAAGATTACACCTCTGCTTTCAAATGTAATCGAAACGGCGGAAGAACTCAATAAGCAAAATATCAAGGCTCTGGGCTATACTCCTGACCAACTTCGCAAGATCGGGAATCTTAGTGTAAAGGATGAACCATAAAAATTTAGTGGAATATGCTTGGGGAAATATAATAATGGGTGGGGGGATGACGTTTTTTTATTAATGAATAAAACGTTTGTTTATAGTTTTGTTGTAGTGGTTACCCTGATTTTCGGTTTTGGCTTTTCTGCTCAGGCTGAAAATGTTCGTATCTCGGGCAAGGTGGTCGATAGCGAGGATAAACCTATCGAGTTCGCTACCGTGCGCGTAGCGAATAGCGCTATCGGCACTAATACCGACCTTAAGGGTAATTATACTCTCTCGATGGCTCAGAAGGATACTATCGAGGTGATCTATAGCTGTATCGGATTTAAGGCTGTCCACCATAAATTGATCCGTCCGAAGGGGGAACTGACCATGAATATCCGCCTCTATCCCCTTGATGTCGACCTTAAGGAAATCGAGGTGATCGGTTATCGTCAGAATAGCAACGGTATGCAGACTCTCAATACGGAGAGTTATAAGTTGTCGCCTGATGTATCGGGTGGTAGCGTTGAGGCGCTTATCACCACCATGCCGGGTGTTAACTCCTCGAATGAGATGAGTTCGCAATATTCGGTGCGTGGCGGCTCGTTCGACGAGAACTCGGTCTATATCAATGGTATGGAGCTCTATCG
Source organism: Lepagella sp. (assembly GCA_051878555.1). GTDB lineage: Bacteria > Bacteroidota > Bacteroidia > Bacteroidales > Muribaculaceae > Lepagella. Next base: position 1,823 of record JBJEKI010000070.1, read on the forward strand.
TCCTCAGTTAGTGAGGAGCGGTCAGCAGGAGGGTCTGAGTGTTATCAACCCCAATATGGTGGGTAATATCAAGTTCTCCACCGGTGGTTTCCCGGCTCGTTATGCCGACAAGATGTCGTCGGCACTCGACATCACCTATCGCGAGCCGGAGGCTTTCGAGGGGGCTGTAGATCTCAGCCTGATGGGTGGGTCGCTCACCATCGGCAATAACACCGGCAAGTTCTCCCAACTCTCCGGTATTCGTTTCAAGAAGAACAATTCGCTCCTGTCGTCGATGGAAACCAAGGGTGAGTATGATCCTACCTATCTTGATTTCCAGACGAATATGAACTATAAGCCCAACGACCGTTGGACCATCAACCTCCTTGGCAATATCTCGATCAATCACTTCAACTTCAAACCGCAAGACCGCGAAACCACCTTCGGCACGATGGATAATGCCAAGAGCTTCAAGGTCTATTTCGATGGCTTAGAGAAGGATAAGTTCGAGACCTATCTCGGGTCGTTGCAAGCCACCTATCGGCATAATCGAGCCACCTCCTTCACCCTCGGTGTGGCCGGTTTCCTCTCCAATGAGTTGGTGACTTACGACATCTCGGGAGAATATTGGCTCAACGAAGCGGGCACAGCCGGTGCCGAGGGTATCGGCGGCGAATTGGGTGTCGGCAAATATATGGAGCACTCACGCAACCGACTCAAAACGTCCGTGATTCAGGTGTCGTTCAAGGGTACGACGAAGTATCGCATCAACAACTTCTCGTATGGTGTCGGTTATCAAGGGGAGCATTTCCGCGACCGCACCAAGGAGTGGGAATGGCGAGACTCCGCCGGTTATAGTCTGCCGACACTCCCGGAGGGTGTGCATCTGATCTATAACTTGAGCTCCAACCAGGATATTACCATCAATCGCTTTCACTTCTATGTCGAAGATGCTCTCTACCTGAGCAGCACTTTCGCCTATATGACGCTGAATGCCGGACTGAGATACTCATACAATAGTTTCAACAAAGAGTCATTAGTGTCTCCGCGTGTCAATTTCTCACTCAACCCGGTGAATTATCCCAACTGGTACTATCGTATCGGCGCCGGACTCTACTATCAGTCCCCCTTCTACAAAGAATATCGGCAGACAGTGGAAGATGATCTTGGCAATAGCTACATCACCCTCAACCGTAATATCAAATCGCCTCGAAGCATCCAGATAATCATAGGAGCCGACTACACCTTCCGAGCAATGAATCGCCCCTTCAAACTCACCGGCGAGGCTTATTACAAGAACATGGCAAACCTCATCTCCTACGAGTATGACAACTTGAAAATCAACTATTCGGGTGTCAACGACTCGAAGGGATATGTGATGGGTCTTGATTTCAAGCTCTTCGGCCAGTTCGTCGAGGGTAGCGACTCCTGGATTAGTTTTTCGCTGATGAAGACGCAGCAAACGCTCAACGGCAAGAATGTGCCTCTGCCGAGCGATCAGCGCTATGCCGTCAATCTATATTTCACCGACTATTTCCCGAAATTCCCGAAGTTGAAATTCTCTCTTCGCGGCATCTTCTCCGATGGTCTGACCATGACACCTCCCCATACGAGCCGTTCGGAAACCTACTTCCGTGCCCCGGCTTATAAGCGTGTCGACATCGGCCTGAGCTGGCAATTCGTCGGTGCTCCCTCCGACAAGAAACGCCCTACCAACTTCCTGCGACATTTCAAGAGCATTATACTCGGTTTCGACGTGTTCAACCTCCTTGACATCTCCAATGTAAGTAGTTATTATTGGGTGACTGACGTCAACAATATGCGTTATGCCGTGCCCAATTACCTGACACGTCGACAGTTTAATGTAAGCCTGAATGTGGAGTTTTGATCCGGCAATTAAGAGAGCGCTCTAAAAACTTTTCAATATAGTATGCCATCATTTTTGCAAAAGTGATGGCATTTTTGTAAATTCGCGTATAAATCAAAATTAAGATGATACAGAAACCAAGCATTCCGAAGGGTACACGCGACTTCTCTCCAATCGAGATGGCGCGTCGTAACTATATCTTCGACACAATCAAGCGTAACTTTAAACTATTTGGTTACAAGCAGATAGAGACACCTGCAACAGAAAATCTATCTACTCTGATGGGTAAATATGGCGAAGAGGGTGACAAGCTTCTCTTCAAGATTCAGAACTCGGGAGATTTCTTGAAATCATGTTCAGACGAGGATCTGACAGAGCGCAATCTCGTAAAGTTGACCAATAAGATGTGTGAGAAGGGTCTCCGTTATGACCTCACCGTGCCATTTGCCCGCTATGTCGTGCAGCACCGTAACGATCTGACCATGCCCTTCAAGCGCTACCAGATACAGCCTGTATGGCGTGCCGACCGCCCGCAGAAGGGGCGCTATCGCGAGTTCTATCAGTGTGATGCCGACGTGGTCGGTTCGGACTCGCTCCTCAATGAGGTGGAACTCCTCTCGCTTATCGACAAGGTATTCGGTGAGCTGAAGATCAATGTTGCCGTAAAGATCAACAATCGCAAGATACTCCAAGGCATCGCCGAAGTAATCGGAGAGGCAGACAAGATAGTGGATATCACCGTGGCTATCGACAAAATCGACAAGATCGGACTCGACAATGTCAATGCCGAATTGCGCGAGAAGGGCCTCAGCGAAGAGGCTATCTCGGCACTTCGTCCTATCCTCGAACTCTCGGGCGATAACGATGCCAAGCTTGCTACGATGCAAGAGATCTTGAAATCGTCGGAAGTTGGTATGAAGGGTATCGAAGAGATGCGCACCGTGATGGGTGGCATTGATGCATTGGGCCACACCGCCAAGATGGAGATCGACATCTCCTTGGCACGCGGGTTGAACTACTACACCGGCACGATCATCGAAGTCAAGGCACTCGACGTGCAGATCGGCAGTATCACCGGCGGCGGCAGATATGACAACCTCACCGGAGTCTTCGGCATGTCGGGGCTCTCCGGTGTCGGTATCTCCTTCGGCGCCGACCGCATCTATGATGTGCTCTGCCAACTCGATCTCTTCCCCAAAGACCTCGACCAGACTGTCAAGATACTCTTCATCAACTTCGGTGAGAAGGAGGCTATGCAGTCGATGAAATATGTCAAGGCGATGCGCCAAGCCGGTATTGCGGCTCAGGTTTGCCCCGACAATTCGAAGATCAAGAAGCAAATGTCGATGGCTGATAGCGACCATGTGCCTTACGTGGCATTCGTCGGCGAGTCGGAACTCGACAAGGATTGCATCGTGATCAAAGATATGGCAAGCGGCGAACAAAAGAGTTATACCCTCGCCGAGGCAATCGAACTTTGTAAGTAAAAAAAAGATAGGGGAGTGGCATGAGTGTATGTCGCTCCCTTGATATACGAAGAATATCCGAAACAATATGGATAACATAACTCTCGAAGAATTACTATATCTCCGTCCGAACTATCCGGAGCGTACCAAGCATGACGAGTTCTTCCTCGACTTGGCGAATCGGTTGCTCCATGACACGATCGACCTGCCATATCGCGAAGATATGCCGGAAGATATCGCCAAACGAATGGCGTTGACGCTGACCGGATATATGGAGGATATTTTGGCTGATGCCGGCCTCTGGCGGTCGTTTGTCGACGAATGTCGCCATCTCTATGGCTACACGGTGCCCTTTTATGAGGTGACGGATGATTATGTCGATTATGAGCTGAATAGGGAGGATGTCCGTTTCTTGGTGTGGTATATCACCGCCACCCTTTGGCAGGAACGCCGACTTATCTCCCCCTACGATGTGAGACTGCTCGAATATGCCGACAGATGCTTCGAGATACTCGATATGGCATACGATGATGCGCCGGTGCCCGAGGGGTATCCATTGGCTCGCAATCTCTCCTTCAAAGACCCGGAAGATACCGAAGAATTGTATGACCTGAGTCGTTGGCTCTTCCTTCAGTCTTATCTCCTTACCCCCGCCTTCGGCACGACTCTTGCCGAGATTATGTCGGAGATCGATATGAATGATCCGGAGGGTGAAACGATCCTCAACAAGCGACTCGAAGAGGCTATGTTCGAGTTGCCTACCGGTCCGTTGGCGCTATACACCACCGAATGGCTTCACCTCCTCGTGGAGGGCGGACATCTCAAACCCGACGAAAAGCATACGGATAAGATCCATCCCTATTATGAGAAGTTTTGCGCCGGTTCTGACGGCAAGGAAGTTATCTTCTTCGATCGTTATGAGACGATGAATGATTTCTTCATTGATGCTCTCGGCTGGGAGAAGGGGCAAGAACATCTCGATCAGGTGAAGGGTGCCGATGATTATATTTTAATGGTAAATCGCGAGAAGGGTATGCTGATGGCATGCAACATCGCTCGTTGTGTCAACACTCCCGATAACCCCTATTACGATCCGGAATATGCCAAGCGCCACGCCATGTCGCTGCTGACCGATCGGGGAAGATGTCCCGGCGATCTATTGCAGATGATCTTCCGCCGGGGCTGGCTCACCGATGCCCTCTTTGCCGAGAGCAATGATCCGGAGTCGGTAAGAAAGCATCAAGACCTTATAGCGAGATGTTTCTTGCAGTTGTATTACAGAGGTGATTAAGGGACGCGCTCTAATAGTTAAAGACTAACTTTAAAATAAATACTATAACTCACGATGAAAAAGTCAATAATAATTCTTACAGCAATTTCGTTTGCTCTGTCCATATCTGCTCAGACCACTCGCGAAGAGATGGCAGCAGATCTCAACAAGACTGGTGGTGTGTATTATGCTTATCCCACAGTCGAGGCTGACAATACGCCGGCACCTAAAGGTTACAAACCCTTCCACATCAGCCATTATGGTCGCCACGGTTCGCGCTATCTGATTGGCGACAATGACTATCAATGGATGGCAGACTTGTTGCATCAAGCCAAGGATGCCGATGCCCTCACACCGCTCGGCGTACGCTTTATGACAGACCTCGACTCGCTGATGATCGAGACACGCGGTCGCGGGGGTGATCTGTCCCCCTTGGGACGCCGTCAGCATCGCGGCATCGCCTCGCACATGATCGCAAACTATCCCGAGGTGTTTACCGACAAGTCTTATATCACAGCGAGAAGTACGCTCGTGCCGAGATGTATCCTCTCGATGGCTGCCTTCTGCGAACGACTCAAAGAGGTGAATCCTCGCCTTGAGATCAATATGGAGTCATCGAACCGCAATATGATCTATATGTGTCACAGCACCCGTGAGTCTGACGAGTTCAACGGAAAACATGGTTGGTGGCAAGAGGTCTATAACAAGTTTAAAGAGGCAAATACGCATCCCGATAGAGTAGTGGCATCGGTCTTCAAAGATAAGGACTTTGTCGAGAAATATGTTCGTCCGGGAGACTTTATGTGGGGTATCTATTGGTTGGCTTCGGATGCTCAGAACACAGAGGGTAAGATTGATTTCTATCATCTGCTGACAGCTGACGAGCTCTTCGATCTCTGGCAATGCTTCAATGCTGTGTTCTATGGCCAGCATGCTGACTATGCTCCGGCTAATGGCGTCCATCTTCAGGATGCAGCCAACCTTCTGAACAACATCATCGACACAGCCGACGAGGCTATCAAGATGGATAAGCCCTCGGCAGCGTTGCGTTTCGGGCATGATGGCAATGTGGTGCCCTTGACAGCGTTGATGCACTTGGAACATTGTGATGCAGTGATCGAGCGACCGGAAGATTTCTACAAGGGTTGGTGCGACTGGAAAGTATCGCCGATGGGAGCTAACATACAGTTGATTTTCTTCCGCAATCCGAAGAGTGACAAGATCTTGGTAAAGATATTACATAATGAGAAAGAAACCAAGATTCCGGTTACGACCGATATATGGCCCTACTATGACTGGAAAGATGTAAGAGCCTACTTCAAAAGCTGCATCAAATAAAACCTATCACGGTTAAGGAACGCGCTCTAAGCAATGGATAATATGAAAAGACATCTCATAACAATAATGGCGATAGTGGCAACACTATCGCCATTGGCATCCCTCGCCAATGTAGAAGACCCTAACTTCACAAACGTTTCAATGCATAAGAACTTTAGCTATTGGAATGCAAATGATGATTGGACCGTAGATATGATATCAAACGATTTTATTTTCGGAGTATATTGGAAAACTCACTATATCATATATAAAGACTATTTAACATTGGGAATTCCTTCAGAATCAGAATACATTTCAGGACTTTATACTACGGCACCTATTAAGGCACCTATAAGTAGTTTAAGCTTCCTTGTTTCGTACATAGCAAAAGACCTGAACGAATATGTAAGAGGTGTAGATCTGGTAATATCTAAGAATGAAGATTTTTCAGATCCTATAGCAACGATTCATCACGATACATCAACCGATACAGCTCCACATATATGGTATTTTGACATACCTTATACAGAGTTGTCATTCCCAACAGAAGGTGTTTATTACAAATTCTTAATAGATTGTATGTCAGTTCAAGATTATGTAGGTACAACTGATAAAATAACAAAAGATGTCAGAGCAGGGAAATGGCTGACTATTGATAAGATGGGTGTTTATTGGGCTGAGGTGTTGGAGCAGCCTACTATCTCGGTTTATCAGACTGAGGGTACTTATTGTCTTTTGTCAGAGAGTGGCGAGTTGCATGCTCTTATTGCGGAATATGATAAGGATGGTAATTTGGTGAAGAATTATACTCCTGTCTATCCGGATGAAAGTGAGTATGTAGCAGCGCGTAGTGCTGATGATGGGTTGGTCGATTTGGATGACACTTCTTGGCGCAATAAGTTGGCAGAGCAAGGTGAAATATACACCCTCTCGGCTCCCCAAACAGAGGGTAATTACCTGATGATCCGCACCAAGAGTGTATATCGTACCAACCAATCCGAAGAACTCCTCAGATATATCACCGCCGGCGGCATCACCACCGGAGTCGAAACCATCGGTAGCAATACAGAAGCATCTCAACCCTTATATTACACACTATCCGGCATACCGGTGAATCACCCATCCAAGGGAATATTCATAAAGGTGTCGGGGGGGGGTAAGGCAGAGAAAGTGTCGATAGAGTGATTTCAGTGCGATATATTGAACTTTTTTTAGTTATTCACCCTGAATTTTATAATTTTCTCTCTTCTTTACGTTATATATATAGGGGCGCGCTATGATTCTTGGTGCGTTCCTTAAATCTGTTTCTCACTTTAGTAATTGAAGGAATGAAAAAACTTATATACTTCTTCAGCGCAGCCTTTATGTTGTCGCTCTTCTCTTGCAGTAATAACGATGAACCCTCTCCGATAGAGGATAAGGAGGCTGATAAAGTCTCTCGCACCATCCTTATCTATGCTATCAACAATAGTAGTTTGGCTTCGGACTTTTCTGATGATAGTCGAGAGATATTGAAAGGTGTAAAGGAAGCTGCTCAGTCGGATGCTCGCGTCTTATTATATCGTTATGATAACCAGGCTACTTGCGGACTATATCGCGTAGATCTTGATAAGAATAACGAGGCATATTTCCAACTCCTCAAAAGCTACGAGAGGAAGCAGACATCGACATCTCCCGACCGGATCAGCGAGGTAATCACGGATGCCCTTGCTCTCTATCCCAACTCGAAATATGATATGATCTTCTGGGGTCATGGCTCTTCGTGGGTGCCTAAATTCACCGGTCATGATTTGGCAACCGATGGACCGCAAAAGGCGTATGGCGGTGAGTATAATGGTGGTAAAAATGCTTCGGTAAATTATACCGATATCGATGAACTGGCAGAAGCTATTCCGGATCATCGATTTCAGACCATTTGGTTTGATTGCTGCTATATGAGTGGAATAGAGGTTATATATCAGTTGCGCAATAAGTGTGATTACCTTGTGGCATATCCGACAGAAATTTATACCCCAGGTATGCCTTACGACCTGTCACTTCCCTATCTGATGAGTAGGGAGCATGATCTTGTGGCAGCAGCAAAAGCGATAGCTGATTATTACAAAGGCACTTGTTATACGGTGTCTGTTATAGATATGTCAAAGCTTGAGCCGGTGGCAGATGTAGCAGCTCGAGTTTTCAAAGCCGGTGATGTACGACCCGACAATAACACTCTGCTCAAATATTCTACAAGTACTATCTCCCTACCTCTTTACGATCTGCGACAATATTTAGGAGAGATAGCCACCTTGAACGGCAATGCCCCACTTGCAGAGGAAGTTATTAACGCAGTAGACAATATGGTCATCTTCCATGCCGAATCAAATATTGATTTTAATAAAAGGTATTGGGATGTAACAAAAATCAGTGGCGTAAGCATCTCTGCCTTCCCCGGAGGCTCAACCAAAGAAGACGACTACTACCGCACCTTAGACTGGTACATCCGCGTCTACTAATCCGTTAGAAATAACATAGATAAACAGGCTCCCGTTGCATCTTCAATGGGAGCCTGTTTATCTATGTTATTGCGGGTTATGCGTTCAAGAGGCCGGATTTTTCGACGTAGCGGATGAAGGCTTCGTTTACTAATTTTATGCCTCCGGGCGTGGGGTAGTGGCCGGTGAAGTACCAGTCACCTCGGTGGTGGGGGATTGCTTCGTGAAGTCCTTCGATCGATTGGAATACTACCTCCACCGGCGTCGTCATGCCGGCGGGACGCATCATCTCCACCAGTTTAGCGTTGATCTCTTTGACCATGAATGGCTTATAGATGGCTCTGACACAGTTCTCCATCTCCGTCTTGGGCTTGCTAAGCTCTTCGACGCATTTCTGATAAGTGTCGGTGATAACATTAGTCATACCACGCTCCTTGAGGAGTTCGATGGTGGCACGGAACACGCAGAAATCTTCCAAATTGGGCATATCGATGCCATAATAGTCGGGATATCTGATCTGCGGCGAACTGCTCACCACAACGATCTTCTTGGGATGCAAGCGATCCAGAATCTTCAAGATGCTCTCCCTAAGGGTAGTGCCTCTCACGATGCTGTCGTCGATGATGACAAGATTGTCGACGTAAGGCACGATCGAGTTATAGGTGATGTCGTAGACGTGGGAAGCGAGATCGCGGCGCGAAGCCCCCTCGGTGATAAAAGTTCTCAGTTTTATATCCTTCCATGCGATCTTTTCAGTCCTGACATCCCGCTGCAAGATGGCATGAAGTTCCTCGTTGGAAGGGGTGTGATCCAGTTGGGTGAGGGCTTCGATTTTCTGTTCGTTAAGATAATGTTTAAAACCTTGGAGCATACCATAGAATGCCACCTCGGCAGTATTGGGAATGAAGGAGAAGACAGTATTCTCGGTGTCATGGTCGACAGTGTCGAGGATCAGGGGCAAGAGTTGCTCACCAAGTTTCTTACGTTCACGATAGATATCCTTATCCGATCCGCGACTGAAATAAATTCTTTCGAACGAGCACTTGGAATCACCTCGCTGATCGAGAATTTTCTCGACGCGGCTATCACCATGCTTATTGACGATCAAGGCATGACCCGGTTCGAGTTCGTGGATGTCATCGGCAGAGAGATCGAAGGTGGTTTGGAGCACGGGTCGTTCGCTTGCCAAAGCCACAATTTCGTCATCCTTATACCAGAAGGCGGGGCGTATACCCCAGGGATCGCGCATGGAGAACATCTCGCCGCTGCCGGTGATGCCACACATCACATATCCTCCATCGAAGTCAGGCATCGTGGTGCGGAGCACATTGCTGATGTCGATATGGTCATCGATATATCGAGTGATATCTTGTCCGGTGAGACCCAACTTTTGACCCTCGATAAAATTACGTTCCACCTCGCGGTCGAGACGGTGACCCATCAGCTCGAGGGTGATATAGCTGTCGCTATAGATGCGAGGATATTGACCTTGACTTACTATTTTATCGAAGATTTCATCGATATTGGTCATATTGAAATTGCCGCAAAGACAGAGGTTCTTCGCCCGCCAGTTGTTGCGACGCAAGAAGGGGTGGACATAAGAAAGGCCACTTTTGCCGGTTGTGGAATACCGCAAGTGGCCCATATATAATTCTCCGACGAAAGGGAGGTTGCGCTGAGCGTAGTCTACATCATTGAGTTGATCGGATGAGCAATCTCTGAATTTCTTCTGCACCGTGCCAAAGATCTCGGTGATGGCATTGGAACCTTCGGCTCTCTCTCTGAACATATACTCCGAACCGGGTGCTGCCTGGAGATTAACACATGCCATGCCGGCACCCTCCTGGCCGCGGTTGTGCTGTTTCTCCATCATTAGATAGAGCTTGTTCATGCCATACATCCATGTGCCATACATCTTTTGGTAATAACTAAGTGGCTTGAGCAGTCTCACCATGGCGACACCACACTCATGTTTCAATGGTTCCATCGTCTGTTTGATAAGTAAAAACAAAACAAGCCCACAAAGCTCCGACTCTGATATGTCGATTCTATTGCAGGCTTCATTTTTATGGGTTAGTAATTGATATTCTATGACCTTGGGAATTGAGAGATTCCCAATTCCGATGCAAATTTAAGAAAAATCTATTTTTTATGAAAGAAACGGCTTATTTTTTTCTTTCGATCTCATAGCCGATCTTCTCGAAAGCCTTGCGAAAATCTTCGAAAGTAGCTTTATCTTTCTTGAAGATGATGGTGACTTCTTGCTCCGGCACGGAGGTAACGATCTTCTTGACTCCCTTCACAAATCGGATATTGCTTTTGATCTTTTCTTCGCAACCGGAACAATGCATCTCCGGATTGGTGGTGATGCGCAGAGTGTCAACTTGGTTAGCTTTTTCGGCAGAAGCAGTGAGTGCAATCACCGCCATAGCCGCCATAAGAAGAAACTTTTTCATCTGTACTATTTTTATTAACTTAGAGCGCGTTCCTTAAATTTTGGGGGCCGTAGGGGTCGTAGCCTTGAGTCGATTTTGATTACTTGCTGAAAGGAGCA
>JBJEKI010000071.1:0-2957 GCA_051878555.1 Lepagella sp.
ATATAAATCATGGCTGAGGTTTCGATTATTGTGCCTATATACAATGCTGAGGCTTACTTGGCGGCATTGCTCGACAGCATCCTCTGCCAAGACTTCGGCGACTACGAGCTGCTGCTCGTCGACGATGGCAGCAACGACGGCTCCGCCGCGATATGCCGCGAATACGCTGCCCGCGACCCGCGCATCCGCCTGTTCCACCAAGAGAACCGCGGTGTCAGCGCCGCTCGCAATCTCGGCCTCGACCATGTCAGCCCCGACAGTCGCTACATCTACTTCTGCGACGCCGACGACACCCTCCATCCCGGCGCGCTCCGCCTCCTGGTCGACGCCATGGCCGACGGCTCGCGCGACCTCGCCATCGCCGGCTACAACTGGTACAACCCCGACGGCTCCGTCTACTTTGAGATGACACCCTCACCCATCGAGACGCTCTCGCCCGACGATACCCTACGCAAGATATTCATCCGCAAAGACCTCCGCACCGAAGATGTGCTCTGGAACAAGCTCTTCCGCGCCGACCTCATCCGCGAGCATCACCTCCGATATGACGAGCAGATTCACTACACCGAAGACATCCTCTTCATCACCGCCTACGCCTGCCGCATTCACCGCGAGACTGCATACACCACGACGCCCGTCTACAACTACTGCGTAAGGCAAAGCGGAGCCATGACCTCGGCGGCAAGCCGGTATAACACGCGCTATCTAAGCGTCATGGAGAGTGTTGCCAAAATTAAGAAGCTCGTCTTCGACAGAACACGCAACTTCACGCTGCGGCGCGCCGCCCTCAAGAAATACTACACCCCCTACGTCAGGATCCACGAGATGATGGAACAAAGCGGTCAGTACGGCCGGGCGCTACACCGCCGTCTGTGGCGGCAACTCATCAGCGACGGAGCCCTGCTCCCCTGCCTGACAACCGCCCTACACCGCCACCGCCACCATCTCCGCCACTTCCTCCCCTAACGCCGAGCCGCGCACGCCCCAACCACGATGCAAAGCAAAGAAATGTAAAGGAATTTGTTAAATTGTGTTATTTGCGTGAAGTTTTCACGTGAATATTTCACGCTTCAGAAAATATTCACTATATTTGCGCCCAGAGCAAAACGCAATCTAATCTCATTTACACTCCGTAGGATCTCATATAATTAACCTTATGTTACTCCGATTGATCATAAAAAATTTCTTATCGATTGACGACCAAGTGCAGTTTGATATGTTCCCAAACATGAAAAGGACTCAAATGTCAGATCATGTGTATCGGGATTCGTGTGACGTGCCCTTGCTTAAGCAGGCTGCCATCTTTGGCCCTAACGGAGCAGGGAAATCCAACTTGGTGAAGGCTATGGAGTTCATTCGGACATTTGCATTAGACAAGGATTTTGCAAATAAAATAGAGGTCGACAAATACTTCTACTTGCTGAAAGACAATGTGCACAACGAGCCGATATATTTGGCAATAGAGTTTGAGAATCATAAGCACATCTACTTCTACGAAATTGAGATTGGGATAAACGGAACCGTCAAGGAGGGGCTTTATGAGTCGCAACCCAAAGAAGAGAAGCTGGATCTTATCTATGAGCGCAATGACAAGAGGGTGGCATTTGCCCGGGACGTAGACCAAGCCATTATGGGAGCTATCAAGAACCTATTGGAGAAGAACCCGATGTCCTCACTGATGGCACTGAACGAAGAGTTCCCTATAGTAGCGGACGTGAGATGCGCACTGGCCACCGACTGGTTTAAGTCAGGGCTTGAGATTATAGGCGTTCATTCATTTCTTCCCACGCTGATTGAGATACTCCGAGATGACGATAAAATGATGGAGTTCGCTCGGGGGCTGGTACACTGCTTGGGAGTAGGTGTTAGCAATATGGACCTGCAAGAGACCGACTTTGACAGCTGGGCGAAGCAGCACATCGCTATAGCCAAGACACTTCCCGACGACATAGATAAGATGCGGACATTATCGCTATATGCGAATAGCACGCCGATACTATCCATCGACATCAAGGATGGAGTGCGCAAGGTCTATCAACTCATCTTCGACAATATTGGCAAGAATGGATATATCGGCAGACTCGACACGAGTATGCAGTCCGATGGCACGCTACGAGCACTAACACTGCTTCCGGCCTTGTATTATGCCTGCAAGATGGGCAAAACGGTGATCGTAGATGAAATAAACTGCTGTCTTAGTCCAACGATGGTCAAAGGCATAGTAGAGTATTTTGCCAAGACCAAAGACACCAACGGCCAATTGATCTTCACCACTCACGACAATCAATTGCTTGATGAGAAAGATATTCTTAGGTCGGACGAGATATGGTTCGTCGACAAGCGCGAGGGAGCGTCGATGCTATATTCACACAATGACTTCAAGGAGCATCACACCATTTCGCCATATCGAGGCTATAACGAGGGGCGCTATGGAGCCATCCGTTATGTCAAACTCACAGATCGCCCTTAGGCAATGCTTAGCAAGAACAAGCTATCATACGAAAGGCAGGCAAAAGATCTGGACTTGATGCCTGAGGTGAAAGAAAAGAGCACCTCTGCCAATGAGTCTGAGGTCGTCTCTAATTCAAAACCTTTTCACAGGATCAAAGGCTACGAGAAAACAGACGGCACGATGTCATATAGCATCGTCTGCGTCATATCCGGCGGCGAAAAACGAGAACGAGATTTCTTGAAAGCTCTTATTCGTCAGAAAGATCTGTATTCTTTGAGAGTTGCATTTGTTTCGAAAGAGGGGCAAGGCTTACAACCATACCAAATGCAAAAGATGTTGGGAGAAATCCAACGCAGCAAAACTGTGATGATTTCCAACACCATTCTCCAATTGGATGAAATGGACAAGGTCTTTTTGCTATCGGATGTCGACGAGTTTCATAGTCAGCTTGTTAAGAGCGCGTTCCTTAAATTTTTGGGGTCGTAGGGGCGGATATTTTTGAGCA
>JBJEKI010000072.1:0-2926 GCA_051878555.1 Lepagella sp.
TCTTCCAGCCCTCAGCAGCTTGATACTTCGACAAGGAACTCTCAGGAACATAGAGATGCAAATCGCTGTCATATTCGAAAGCAGTAGCAGCTTCTGTCTCTTCTATCGTAGGAGGAGTCAGCCTATGGCAGTAAACTGACATGTTTTTACAATTATAAAAAGCGTTTTTCTTTATCTTCTCAACAGATTGAGGTATATCAATACTTGTCAGTTTAGAATTATCAAAACAAGATTCTTCTATTACTCGTAAGTTGTTGCTTAAGGTAACTTCGGATAAATTACAATTACCATAAAATGCCCAATAATTAATCGCGGTAACCGTATTTGGAATAGTAAGTGTCTTTAGATTACATCTCTGAAATGAACCCTCCCCTATTGTGCGAAGTGAATTTTCAGGGAACTTAACGGACTCCAAAGAGCTGCAATCAATGAATGCATAATCCCCTATTTCTATAATTTGTGTATTTGATAGATCTATAGAAGACAATTTACAATACATAAAGGCTCGAAATTCTATATATTTCAATTTATTGGGGAATGTAATTTGGGCTAAATTGGTACATTCCGTAAAACATAACCTGGGTATAACGTTAAGACCATCGCAGTTCCAAGGGATATCTACACTCTCCAAGCTTTTGCTCTCTGCAAATGCATTTATACCTATCGAAGTTATCGTATTAGGGAGGGTAACACTTGTGATGTTGCTCTGATAGAATGCTTTTTCGGCAATCGACGTAACTGTAAATGTCCCTTCAGGATAGACGATTGATGCCGGAATGTTAATTCCTCCGGTATAATTACTATTGCCTGAAGGATGATTCATAACACAGGCGGTCATAGTGGCATCATCAAATTCATAGTAAATGCCATTGTAACTATTTTCCCATGTCTCGGCGTATGAGCTAATGCCTATCAGCAATGCTGAAAATAGAAAGAAATGTTTTTTCATATTCTTATCGTTTTGGTTTTATATTTTTTCGTTGGATAGCTGATCATAGACCGAAGAATGACACCTTCGGTCTATGATGATACAAGTTTTAAGCTTTGGGTTCAGCCTGTGCTACAGGAGGAGTAGGAGGAGTGGGAGGAGTAGCATTGTTGTCACCCTGAGCAGGTGTATTTTTCTTCTTATCTTTCAATCTCTTATAGAGGAAGAAGAATGCTGCGCCTGCCACTACAATCAGACAAATTGCCAAAATCGGGCGATAGAAGAGCCAAGCGATGGCGATAATCAGCAAGCTCCATACGAAACCGATTACGCTGCAGATAAGACCGATACCCATACCGACCACGCTGCCGAGTGCCGGGAGCCACTTGAAGAGCATCGACAGAATTTCGAAGGTCATCTTAAGACCCTGGATCACGAGGAGAAGACCCACCAAACGGAGAATCCATGTCATGGTAGAGTTCTCATTCTTTGCACCCTGGAACATATTGTCCATACCCTTGGTGCCCATCTCGAGACGAGTGAACTCATAGCCATTGTCTGACATATACTTCTCAAATGTGTTGCCGCTTACCTTGGCGATCAATGATACTGCGCCATTGGGAACGTATGTGAATGTGACACGTACATCACCGATCTGGGGAGCTCCCGAGCTCTGACCGATATACACCACATTGTTGTTGATATGCACAAACTTCTGTCCCTGTTGGTTGGGATTTACGCCGGTAGAGTCATTAGTCTGATAAGTCGGTTGCTGTACCTGGGTCTGAGCATTTGCGGGAAGTTTGCCGAGTGCCTTGAGGGCGTTTGTCACCTGCTCATTGAGGGCAACCATCTGTGCCGAGTCGGGTGTAACCTTCAGATCCTTCTCGCCGCCTACCATCGACTTCAAGAAATCGGGAAGCTTGTAAGCACCGAATGTCACATCATCTGCCAACTGCTTCTCATCCTCAAGTTCCGTGATTACGAAGTTGGAACTCTGATATGCAGGATCATGGAAGTCGGAAGAATTAATCGGACCTGATACCCAGTCCTTCTTATATGTATAAGTGGTAATAGTCTCTTCAGCACCACCCAATTTTTCTTTTTTCTCTTCCTTGCTCTGCTCGGTCCACTGGTAATATTCCACCTTGCGGATCAACTTTATGCCGAGTGCCTTTGCGCCGAAGAGGTCGTCGCTGAGGGTGTCGTGTGAGATCGCCTCTGCCGATGCATGGATGATGCGTCCATCGAGGTCACTCTTTACTTCAGACACATCCTCTACGTGGATGGCTTGGCCTTGAGCCTCTTTGATGGCTTGGGCAGTCTTCACTGCGCGACCTTCATTCCAGAATAATAACACGGTGGCTGCTAAAAAGAGAGCCAAACCGCTACCGATTTTCTTAAACGAGCTGGACAGTCTGCTACCATAGCCTGTTCTCGTAACTTCTTGATACGCCATAATTGATTGGTTTTATGTTGTTGCAAATTTATTTTGATGCAAATTTACCTATCCCATATTCAAAACGATTTCAAAATAGTGACGAATAATTTTAATTGAGAGCGTTTTTCAAAAAAATTTTTTTGCAAAGTTCCTCTGTTTAAATTATTTGTTCTTTAATTAAAACCCCGTCATCTTTTGCTGATCTATCTTTGCAACATCAAAAAATAATAAGAGCGCGTTCCTTAAATTTTTTTGGGCCGTAGAGGTCGTAGCCTTGAGTCGATTTTGATTACTTGCTGTAAGGAGCATACGCACGTATGTGACTGAAAGCAAGTGATCAAAAGCGGCCAAGGATACGAGACTCAGGGAAAATCAACGTTTCCTCGAATTTCGGAATCGCAAATTACAATTAACATTTCGTTAACATTATTCTATAAAAAAGTTAAAATGACAACAAAATCAGCAATAGATATTGGTAGATTTAGTTACCATTGCCCGGATCTTTTTGGCATATTTCGAAAGTCGCATCGGTTGCAATGCCCGCATTGCGCCCTCTT
>JBJEKI010000073.1:0-11992 GCA_051878555.1 Lepagella sp.
ACGTATGTGACTGAAAGCAAGTGATCAAAAGCGGCCAAGGATACGAGACAGAGGTAACTTCAACGCTCCAACGATTTTCGGAATCGCAAACTAAAATTAACATTTCATTAACACTATTCTATAAAAAAGTTAAAAATGATAACAAAATCAGCAATGTATATTAGTAGATTTAGTTACCTTAGTCCGGATCTTTTTGGCATATTTCGAAAGTCGCATCCGGCACAATGCGTGAATTGAAATCGATGTGAGTGTCAGAATATGCCCAAAAAGATCCGTCCCTACGACCCCAAAAATTTAAGGAACGCGCTCTAAGGAACGCGCTCTAAACATCTTTTATGTAGAAAGAATAAAGCAAAAAGAGTAAAAATGATAAAAAACGGGCAAAATAACGCAAAATATTATAATAAATTTTGAGACAAAAAAATATTTGTGTATATTTGCGAGAAATTGCGGATGGATAAAAAATTCCGGTAAAGACAAACTTTAAAATCTAAGAAAAATTGGTGATAAATAGAACATAGCGAATGCTTGGATAGTTATGTGCATATATGAGTATTAATATACCATATATGGCGCATGAACCGGCATCGGCAAGTGTGTATACAAGCACCGGCAACTGTATAATAGTTTAACCGAAATAACCAAATCAATTAATTAACCAACAAAATCATGAAGAAACTTGTACTAATGCTTAGTGCGGCATTGATCTCGATGGCAGCACAAGCGACAATTTACGTAACAGGTGGCGGCGTGACGGGAGCACCCAGCTCTTGGAATCCGGCAAATCCGTTAGTAGTAGAAGCTGCTGACGGAGTCTACACGTTCCAAGCCACCGGTGAATTCAAGATTTCTACCACGCAAGGCGATTGGAATGCCTTCAATGGCGGAGCCAAGATGCTGAATGGAGACTGGGCCAAAGCCACTACTACAGCCACAGCCAATCTCAAGAGTGGTAGCGAGAACATTACCACACCGATGGATGGTGTAGAGATCACTTACGAAGTGGCTTCAGACCTCTCTACCATCAAGGCCACACTCCCCGAAGGTAAGAGTTTTGGAGATCCCGTTACACATACATACGCGCTCCATGGGCAGATCACAGGCAACTCGTCATGGGAATCAACTGATTTGACTGAGAACAATGGCGTGTGGGAATGGACAGGCACAGTCGTAGCCGGTGCTTTCGGCATTAAGGAACTTACTAATGGCTCGCAGACGGCTTGGATTTCAGCCGATGGCACAACAGATGTTGACGCTGCCGGAGAATATGCTGCCAAGTATAATGGCACTAACTGGTCAAGCACTCTTGCCGGTGAATACACCTTCTCTTTCAATCCTGAGACCATGAAGCTGACCATCACCGGTCAAGGCACAGATCCCGACCCGGATCCCGATCCCGTAGTTGTAACTTACGCTCTCCATGGACAACTTGTCAGCGGCAGCTGGAAAACAACAGCTATGACTGAGAACAATGGTGCATGGGAATGGACAGGTACTGTCGTAGCAGGTGAATTCGGTATCAAGAAACTTGAAAATGGCGAACAGACAGGTTGGATTTCAGCCGATGGCACAACAACTGTTGACGCTGCCGGAGAATATGCTGCCAAGTATGATGGTTCGAACTGGGTAAGCTCACTTGCCGGTGAATACACCTTCTCTTTCAATCCTACTACAATGAAGTTGACCATCACCGGTCAAGGCACAGATCCCGATCCCGATCCTACAGTAAGATATGCTCTTCATGGTACTATCACAGGCGATGCAAGTTGGGCAAGCGTAGAGCTCACTGCCAACAGCGGCAAGTATGAATGGACAGGTGCTGTCGTAGCCGGTGATTTCGGTATCAAAGTAATGGATGCTACCGGTAACCAAACCGCTTGGATCAATGCAGCATCTGCTGACGAAAAAGCTATCTCAGCTGAAGGCACTTACAACACATCTGCCAGCGGCGCAGGCAACTGGAGCAGCACACTTGAAGGCAACTACACCTTCTCATTCGATCCTACTGCCAACACTCTTACCATCACCAAGTATGAGGGTGAAATACAAGTTGTGAAGAGCTACGCATTCAAGGGCACAATCACAAATGGTGAATCTACTGAATGGGTATCTACAGCTATGACCGAGGGTGAAGATGGCACATGGTCATGGAGCGGCACCGTCGACACCGGTGACTTCGGCATCCAATACCTCGAAAATGGCGTTCAGAAAACATGGTATGCTTCTGCCGACGAGTCCAACGCCATCGCCGCAGCCGGCGAATACAACGCTAAGGTAAATGGAAAGAACTGGGCACTCAGCCTCACAGGTGAAGTAACCCTCACGTTCAATCCCACTACCCTCGTTCTCACCGTAGCCGGTGGCACAGTAGTTGATCCCGATCCTACTGTAGAGACACCCGAAAATGTATACCTCGTCGGTAACTTCGAAAATGATTGGAGCACATCAGATCCTGTCACAATGGAAAAAGATGGTAATATCTTTACTGTTAAAACCTCTCTTAAAGCAGCAAGTAGCAGTTCAACTGATGGCTACTTCTCATTCATCACCGTTAAGGGTGCTGATTGGGATACTGTAAATACCGGCGACCGTTATGGCGCATCAACCGATGATGAAGAGATCACAATCGCCACCAATGTTCCTTATACCGAATACAAAGCAGGTGTGGATGCAAAGGCAGCCAAATCATGGAAACTGAAAGCCGGCACCTATCTATTCACAATCGATTTTGAGAGCAAAACAGTTCGCGTTGATCCCTCAGATGCTGTAGAAAACATCGAACTCACCGAAGAGGCTGAGGCTGAATACTACAACCTCCAGGGTGTGAAGGTGGCTAATCCTTCTAATGGTGTTTACATCCGCATCATCAACGGCAAGGCAACAAAAGTTGTGAAATAAACAGAACCTTATAACAAACTTCAGAGGAAAGATGCATCCTAAATTGGGATGCATCTTTTTTTTATGCCGATTTTTTGGTAATTTTGTAGGATGCAAAAATCGAGTACAGCAACTCGATGCAAAAAACAATACTCACTATAACAAAACCAGATATAAACCGACCTAACAAAAAAATCGCAGAACTTATGAAGAATATAATGAAATATATCATGGCGGCATGGTGTGTCAGCAGCGCCATTGCCGCCTACGGTTGGGGACAGAAGGGGCATGACGTCGTGGCATATATCGCGGAATGTCACCTCACCCCCGAGGCGAAAGCCGCAGCCGAAACACTCTTGGGAGGCAAGTCGATAGTCTATTATTCCAATTGGCTTGACAATGCTTCTCACACTCCCGACTATGCCTACACCAAGAACTGGCACTACAAGAACATCGACCGCGACGAGAACTGGTATACCGCCCGACTCGAAGAAAAGGGAGACATCGTCACAGCCCTTGAGAAGGAGATGAAGATTCTGGGCGATGAGACTCAGAGCATTGAAGATCGTGCTTTAGCACTAAAGATAGTGGTCCATCTGATAGGAGATATCCACCAGCCGATGCACCTGGGGCATCGCAGCGACCAGGGGGGGAACAAATGGCCGGTAAAATTCTTCGGCAAACCCAACAAACTTCACACCGTGTGGGATAGCAACATCCTCGAAGCGGGACACAAATGGAGTTACACCGAATGGCAATATCAGCTCGACCGCATCAACACCGAAGAAGAGGCAAAGATCACCGAGAGTCTCGACCCGAGCGTATGGGCAAAAGAGACATATCAATATGCCGGTGAGATCTACGAAAAGACACCCCAAGAGAGCAACATCAGTTATGATGAGATAGCTGGATGGACCCCCCTGATCGAGCAGCAACTGCTGAGGGGCGGTTTGAGGCTTGCCAAGGTGCTGAACACACTCTTAGACAAGAATATCTGCGAATAACATCAGGAGATCACAGTTCAACAGAATAAAGAAAGCATGACAGAATATCCGAAGTTAAACCTGCCGGAGACCCCCTTGCGGCTACGCCGGGAAAACGACATAATCAAGGTGTTCGACAGGCTACGCGACAAATGGGTGACACTCACTCCCGAAGAGTGGGTGAGGCAAAACTTTGTGGCGTGGCTCCGCGATCACTACCACTACCCTGAGAGTCTTACCGCCAACGAGATCGGCATCGAGGTTAATGGCAGTCGCAAGCGGTGTGACACGGTGGTATTCGGCAGGGATAGCCAACCGCTGATTATCGTAGAATACAAGGCCCCCGATGTGAACGTGACGCAGGCAGTTTTCGACCAGATAGTGAGATATAATATGAGTCTGCATGCCGAATACCTTGTGGTGTCTAACGGGATGAACCACTACTGCTGCAAGATCGACTATGTCAACAACACCTATCACTTCATCCCGCAGATCCCGGACTATCACCGATTGATAGCCCCGCTAAACTGAAAAGGAATATACAAAAGCATAAACACCGAATAGAGACAACGATAGAGATAAGAAAGTATCAAAAGAAAAATGGCAGAACAGAGATATCTTGAAGAATTAAATCCACAGCAGCGTGCCGCCGTAGAATATTGCGACGGGCCATCATTGGTGATAGCCGGTGCCGGTTCGGGGAAGACGCGAGTGCTGACCTATAAAATACTCCACCTATTGACCTTAGGTTTCGAGCCATATAGAATTATGGCATTGACTTTCACCAATAAGGCGGCACGCGAGATGAAAGATCGCATCACCGAAGTGGCCGGCTACAAGGCGGCATCGCGAATATGGATGGGTACATTCCACTCCATCTTCCTGCGCATCTTGCGCCACCACTGCGACCTGATCGGTTATAAGCCGGGATTTACCATCTACGACTCCAACGACTCCTCGTCGCTGATCAAGCAAATCATCAAATCGCTCAACATCGACGACAAGCAGTATAAAGCCTCGAGTGTGGCATCTCGCATCTCCAATGCCAAGAATGCGATGATCTCTCCCGACATGTACAAGCGAGAATATGCCGAAGAAGATCGCCGCAGCAAGCGTCCCATGCTCGGCATCATCTACAAGGCCTATTGCGAACGTTGTCGGGCAGCCAACGCCATGGACTTCGACGATATACTCTACAACATGAATATCCTGCTGCGCGACAACCCCGATATTTGCCGCCACTATCAGGAGTTCTTCAGATACATCCTCGTGGATGAATATCAAGACACCAACTTTGCCCAGCACATGATAGTGTCGCAGTTGGCACGTCCCGACAATATGATCTGCGTGGTGGGTGATGATGCCCAGAGCATCTACTCCTTCCGCGGGGCAAATATCGGCAATATCCTTAACCTGGAGAGGTACTACCCCGGTCTTCGCACCTTCAAATTGGAGCGCAACTACCGATCGACGCAAAACATCGTCGATGCCGCCGGGAGCCTCATCAAGAAAAACACGATGCAGCTTCCCAAGCAGGTATATTCGGAGAATGCCAAGGGTGCACCGATAGAGATTATCCAGACCTACAGCGACATAGAAGAGGCATATATCGTAGCCACCTCGATTAATGGCATGAAGCTATCGGAGCATGACACCTACGACGACTACGCCGTGCTCTACCGCACCAACGCGCAGAGCCGCGTGCTCGAAGAGGCACTTCGCAAGCGCAACATCAACTACCGTATCGTGGGAGGCACAGCCTTCTACCAGCGCAAAGAGATCAAAGATGTGATCGGCTACTTCCGCGTCACCATCAACCCCGAAGACGACGAGGCACTGAAACGCATCATCAACTTCCCGGCGCGAGGCATCGGTGCGACGACTCTCAAGAAGATACAGGAAGCCGCTACCGAGCATCAAGTGTCGATGTGGCAAATCCTCGACAATCCCGACCAATATACCCTCGATGTCAATGGCGGCACACGCAAGAAGCTGAACGCCTTCGTCGATATGATCCATGAGTTTATCGCCGACAATGGCAAATCCAATGCCTACGACATCGGTCGACTGATCTACAACCGCGCCGGACTGCTGATGGTATATGCCCACGACACGACCCCCGAAAATATATCCCGACAGGAGAATATGTCAGAGTTGCTCAACGGCTTGAAAGATTTCGTCGACCTCCGCTTGGAGAGTGGCGAAGAGGATGTGGACCTTACCTCATTCATCAGCGAAGTTTCGCTTGCCACCGACGCCGATGAAAAAGATAAGAACAACGAGCCTAAAGTGACGCTGATGACCGTGCATGCCGCCAAAGGCCTCGAGTTCAAACATGTCTACATCGTTGGAGCGGAAGAAGAACTCTTCCCCTCAGCCCTGGCTATGGAGAGTATCGCCGAAGTCGAAGAAGAGCGCCGACTTATGTATGTGGCGATAACACGCGCCAAAGAGACCTGTGTCATCACCCACGCCAAGACCCGATTCCATAACGGACAGACCAAGATATCATCTCCCTCTCGATTCATAAGAGAACTCGACCGACGATATATCCATGTTTCCGACTCCAATCATGCCACCGGATCCGGATATGACGATATGCCCCAAACCTTCGGCAACCCATACGGCAACTATGCCGGAAGCTACGGCGGCAGCAACTATGGTGGCAATCGTTACACACCCTCCACGCCGAGGTCAAACACCGGAGTCGCAGCGGGCTACTCCGGAGCTAAACGACTTCGCAAAGTGGGAGAAATCGCTGACAGTGGCACCAAACCGCAACATAGCGCCGATACCCTCGAAATCGGCATGCAAATACTACACTCCAAACTCGGCAGAGGGGTAATCATCAAAAAAGGTAACATCAGCGGCGAACCAAGTATCACCGTAGACTTCGGTGCCATCGGCACGAAAAACCTACTGCTGAAATATGCCAAATTCATCATCCTCGATTCGTAGCCAATCGGGATACAGGTTATTGGTTATTGGTTATTGGTTATTGGTTATTGGGTATTGGGTAATAAACTACGTTATAGCAGCTATAAGAAATATCGAATATGCAGAATATCAAGACACCTTATTATATAGTATATGAAGATCGCCTGCGTAGGAATATGGAAAAACTCCTGATGGTGAGTCGCGAGGCCGATCTGAAGATCATCATGGCATTCAAAGCCAATGCCTTGTGGAAGACCTTTCCGGTGATTCGTGAATATTTCACCGCCTCCACCGCCAGTTCGCTGAACGAGATGAAGCTTTCGCTCGAGCATTTAGGTCATGATGTGCATGCCTACTGTCCGGTATACACCGACGAATCCTTCCCTGAGTTTTTAGAGGGATGCAGCCATATCACCTTCAACTCCTTGGCTCAATTCGGGCGATTTTATCCACAGATGAAAGCCTGCGAGCGCCATGTCTCGGCGGGGTTGCGAGTAAATCCCCATTGCAGTGTTATCGAGACAGACATCTACAATCCCTGCATGCCGGGGTCACGCTTTGGTGAGAACCCGGAGCGCCTCACCGCCGGACTGCCGGAGGGAATCGAAGGGCTTCACTTCCATGCCCTCTGCGAGTCTACGAGCTACGACTTAGAGGCAGTGCTCGAAGCCTTCATCGACCAATATGGCCACCTATTGCCGCAGGTGAAATGGCTCAATATGGGCGGAGGACATCTGATCACACGGCGAGACTACGACACCGACCACCTTATCAGACTCATCAATGGGCTTCACGAGCGCTATCCTCACCTGCAACTCATCATCGAACCGGGTAGTGCCTTCACCTGGCAAACGGGCGATCTTGTTACGACAGTCTTGGATGTGGTGGAAGATGCCGGTATCAAGACCGCCATCATTGATGCCTCCTTTGCCTGCCACATGCCCGACTGCTTGGAGATGCCCTACAAGCCCAACATCGAAGAATCCCTTCCCGACGACAGTGATTTGCCCGGAGCCATAACATATCGTCTCGGCGGCAACTCCTGCCTCAGCGGCGACTTCGTGGGGGACTGGAAATTCGACCACGAACTACAGCCCGGCGAGCGACTCACACTGATGGATATGAACCACTACACTACGGTCAAGACCAATATGTTCAACGGCATACAGCATCCCTCAATCTGGTACAAGCCGACAAACGGGGAGCCTCGATTGCTTCGCGAGTTTACCTACGACGACTATCGCAACCGCATGGACTGACAGTAAAAATTTCTAAAACAGCAACTTGGCGAAAGCGATAAAATCGTAAAGTTTTCCAAAATAATTTTCAATTTGTTGATTTTCAATGCGTTAAAATTTTTAGAGGGTTAAAAAGTTGTCCAAAATAAAATTTTCAATAAAATATTCGAAAATATTTTGCAAAGTTAAAAATTAGTATTAATTTTGTAGCGGTTCGCCGAAAGGTGAGCCGCTTTCTAATACATAATAACTCAAAAAAACGGATAAAACTCCAGATAAAGCAAGATGATCCAGACAGTAATAAAGCGAGATGGCAGAGTAGCCGGCTACAATGAAGAGAAGATCAAAGCCGCCATAAGGAAGGCTATGTTGACCACCGAGATGGGCGAGGATGAGGCGTTGATCCAGCGCATCACCGACCGTATCGGTATGACAGGCAATGAGCAGATGACAGTCGAAGAAATCCAGGATCGTGTCGAGATCGAGTTGATGAAGTCATCGCGCAAGGATGTTGCGAAGCGCTATATCGCTTATCGCGATCAGCGGAGCATCGCCCGTCGTGCCAAGACTCGCGATATGTTTCTTGAGATCATCGAAGCGAAGAACAATGATATCACCCGCGAGAATGCCAATATGAACACCGATTCGCCGGCGGGTATGATGATGAAATTTGCCAGCGAAACCACCAAACCCTTCGTTGACGACTATCTGCTATCGGCGGAGGTGAAGCAAGCGGTGAAAAACAACTACATCCACATTCACGACAAGGACTACTACCCCACCAAGAGTTTGACATGCGTACAGCACCCCTTGGATCGTATCTTGCAGAATGGTTTTGTGGCGGGTCATGGTGAGTCGCGTCCCGCCAAGCGTATCGAGACGGCGAGTGTGATCGCCTGCATATCCTTGGAGACGGCACAAAATGAGATGCATGGCGGTCAGGCGATACCGGCATTCGACTTCTATCTTGCCCCCTTCGTGAGATCTTCTTTTATCGAGGAGGTAAAGAAGGTGGAGCAACTCATGGGATTAGACCTCAGCCATTTATACAATATTGAAATCGACGACTATCTGAAGAAAGATCTCGACTGTTTGGAGGGTGATGCACGCTACTTGCAGCATGCCATCAATAAAACTGTGGATCGTGTGCACCAGGCCATGGAGGCATTTATCCACAATATGAATACGATCCACTCACGCGGTGGCAACCAGGTGGTGTTCTCGTCGATCAACTATGGCACCGACACCTCGGCAGAGGGTCGCTGTGTGATCCGTGAGATCCTCAACTCCACCTACGAGGGTGTGGGCAATGGCGCCACTGCCATCTTCCCCATCCAGATATGGAAGAAGAAACGTGGGGTAAGTTATCTGCCGGAAGATAGCAATTACGACCTCTATAAGTTGGCATGCAAGGTGACGGCACGTCGTTTCTTCCCTAACTTCCTCAACTTGGATGCATCGTTCAACCGCAGCGAAGAGTGGAAAGAGGATGATCCGAAGCGTTATCTTCACGAGGTGGCTACGATGGGTTGTCGCACTCGCGTATTTGAAAACCGTTATGGCGAGAGAACGTCGGTAGGGCGAGGCAATCTCTCCTTCACCACCATCAATATCGTGCGTCTTGCCATCGAAGTGATGGGTATCCGCGACAAGAATGAGAGGATAGATAAATTCTTCGAGCATCTCAACGATGTGCTCGACATCACTGCCAAGCAGCTCGACGAACGTTTCCAGTTCCAGAAGACAGCCTTGGCAAAGCAGTTCCCCTTGGTGATGAGTTCGTTGTGGAATCACACAGAGAACTTGAAGCCCAACGACACGATCGAATCGGTGATCAACCAGGGCACGCTCGGTATCGGGTTCATCGGACTTGCCGAGTGTCTGATAGCCTTGATCGGTCAGCATCATGGTGAGAGCGAAGAGGCACAAGCCTTGGGTTTGAAAATCGTGAGTCACATGAGGAGTCGTGCCAACGAGTATTGTGAGAAGTATGGTCACAACTACTCTATTCTCGCCACACCCGCTGAGGGTCTGTCGGGACGTTTCACCAAACGCGATCGCAAGTCCTTCGGCATCATCC
This sequence comes from Lepagella sp., assembly GCA_051878555.1. Classification (GTDB taxonomy): domain Bacteria; phylum Bacteroidota; class Bacteroidia; order Bacteroidales; family Muribaculaceae; genus Lepagella. Next base: position 10,116 of record JBJEKI010000073.1, read on the forward strand.
CGGGAGTCACCGACAAGGAGTATTACACCAACTCCAACCATGTACCGGTCTATTATCACTGTTCGCCGCGACACAAGGCGAAGGTGGAGGCTCCCTATCATGCCATCACCCTGGGTGGTCATATCTTCTATGTGGAGATTGATGGCGATGCCACTCACAATGAGGAGTCGATCATGCAGATCGTCGATATGATGGATAAGTATGATATGGGTTATGGGTCGGTCAACCACAACCGCAATCACTGTCCGCATTGTGGATATGAGAATGCTGACAAGGAAGGCAAGGAGTGTCCGAAGTGTGGCACACCCTTTGAGACTATCCAGCGCATCACCGGATACTTGGTGGGCACAACCGACAGGTGGAACTCCGGTAAATTGGCAGAGCTTCACGACCGTGTCGTTCACAAATGATCGATGTGGCAAGACGTGCATATAAATTCAGATAAATTGTTAAAAAATAGGTAATATAGCGAAGAACACGAATTTATTATCTAAAACAATGAAAATCAGGATACTTGATATAATCAAGGGTACAACGGTGGATGGTCCGGGTTTCCGGACCTCCATCTATTTTGCGGGATGCCGTCATCGGTGTCCCGGGTGTCATAATCCACAGTCATGGGATTTTGATGCCGGCAAGGAGATGAGCATAGAAGAGATTATGGAGATCGTGGAGGAGGAGGATTTTGATGTGACCCTCTCGGGTGGGGATCCTCTATATCATCCGGAAGAGGTGGCAGAATTGGCGAAACGGGTTCGTGAGGTCGGACACAAGGTGTGGCTCTACACCGGCTTCACCTACCGAGAGATCATGGAGAGGCCGAGATTAAGAGCCGCCATCGCTGACATCGAAGCCATCGTTGACGGTCCCTACATAGAGAGCCAACGCGATCCCGACCTGAAATTCCGAGGCTCAGCCAACCAAAACATCATCTATTTAGAGCGCGTTCCTTAGAGCGCGTTCCTTAGGATAGTTTGCGATCTGATATCAGCAAGAGTCTATCGCCCAACTGCAGTCGTAGTGAACCATTGGGAACGAGGTATTCATCGCCACGTTTCACGATCATGACCAGCGTACCTTGGGGCAGGTTGAGATCTTTGAGCGTTGATTTCGTGGCGAGGAGTTCGGCGCTGACGGTCATCTCTCGCAGGTCGGAGTCGATCTCTTCCGGTAGTTCGACGCCAAATGTATTGCCGGTCTCTTCTATGGGGGATGAGAGACCCAATAGTCGGGCTACCCGAGACACGGTGGTGCCTTGCACCACGAGCGATACAATTGTTATGAAGAAGACTATATTGAAGATGACATCGGCTCCCGGCACATTACCAACCACCGGATAGGTGGCAAAGATGATGGGGACTGCACCACGAAGGCCCACCCATGAGACAAACATTCGGGAGCGAAAGTTTATGCGACGGCCGAAGGGTAACAGGCAGAGCATAACGCTAAGGGGACGGCCTATCACAATCATAAAGACTCCTATCAACAGAGCCACAGCAGCCACTTCGAGCATCTCGTGCGGATTGACCAGCAAGCCCAAGCAGAGGAACATGATGATTTGAAAGAGCCAAGTCAGTCCATCCATGAATGTGTATATCTCCTTGCGATACATGATTTTGCTATTGCCCACTATCATGCCGGCAATATAGACAGCCAAATAGCCATTGCCTTGAAGCAGGTCGGTGACGGAGAATGTAAAGAAGACAAACGCCAGAAGTAGGATGGGGTAAAGAGCGGAGTTGTCGAGGTTCAATCGGTTGAGCATCAAGATTGCCAGTTTCCCTAACAGATATCCGGCACCGGCACCGACGATAAATTGTATGGCAAAGGATCCAAGGATATTGCCCCATCCGGTTTCGGCAGTAATAGTTAGTTGA
>JBJEKI010000074.1:0-42283 GCA_051878555.1 Lepagella sp.
TGATGTTGGAGGGTATCATCACCGTGTTATTGTTGGCCACCAGATCGATAGCATCTTGAGGCTGAGTAATATTTCTCTTGGCATTGTCGAGAAATCCGATCAGCACACCGGTCAGAGCGGAGTATAGGTTGATCAGAATCACGGCTATGATACATCTGGCGACTCTGCCGGAGTGGCAATGGATCACGATGTAAAGGCATGTGGTGACCATGGCGAGGCCGGTAACGATATTGGCAAGGTTGACCGAGCCTGATACGCTCATGTATATGCCTGAGAGATAGTCCATGACTTCGCTATGGAGATTATCGGGCATTAAATTGTAGATAAAGAGGGATAGTCTGAGCGATCCGAAAGTGATGATGGGCATCAAGACGAAGAAATATAGGAAATAGAAGAGGCAAACTTCCCCAGCCTCAGCCGGCAGCAAACGATCGACCCGGAGGGAGTCTCCGCGGCGGGCAAGCGCCAATGGCGAGAAATAGAAGATGTAGGGGACTACGAGCCACACCAATGTGAATGATGATAGTTGTAGTGCCTTGGGGAGAGGTATGATCACCATCATGCTGCCGACTAAAGAGATGAGGAGGAAGAGGATGGTGGGCTCAAGGAGCAGGGGGTAGTAATATGCGGCAACATTGCAGAAACGACGCCAGGAGAAGCGGTTGCCGCGGGTTGATATATGGTTAGGGGTTTCGCTCATTTTGCTATAGGATTTTGAGTAAGAGTAAGAAGAATCTGCTGAGCCGCCGGGGAGTGAAGTGCGATATAGAGTAGTTTCCAGTCGACGCGAGTAGGCTCATCGTCGGGGGAAGCGGGTTCGATGTTGAGGACACGTCCCATCTGGACTTCGCTATAGAGGGCATCGTCGGGAGCTATGCGCGTGGCGGTGAAAGCAAGACGCGAGCTAACCTGCTCTTCTGTGCCGGCGTAAGTAAGGTGGGAGTGAGTCAGAATGATGGCTCCATCATATAGGTGGGAGAACTCATCGACGGTGTGAGTGGAAACGATGAGGGTACGCTCATCATCCATGCTCCGAGCAATAATCTTGCGGAGGGTTTCACGGCCTTCGATGTCGAGAGCGTTGGTGGGCTCGTCGAGCAGGAGGATTTTCGTGCCGAGGGCGAGGACGTAAGCGAGTTGCGACTTCTTGCGCATGCCGGTGGAGAGGGATTTCATCGCCTCGTAGCCGGTGAGCCCGAAGTCATGGAGGTTGGCGTCGAATTGCTCTTGGCTGAATGTGGGATAGAAGCGAGTATGCATCTTGGCAAACTGGCGGATGCTCTTGGCGGGGAAAGTCATATTCTCCTCGAGGAGGAAGATATTGGCCATATCGTCGGCACGGCGATCTCTGCCGGAGATGCCATCGATGATGCACTCCCCTACTTGGGGCGTCTTCAAGCCGGCGATGATATGAAGCAGAGTAGTCTTACCGGCACCATTTTCGCCGGCGACGAGATAGATACCCGGCGCGATCGACGCAGTGACGCCGCTCAGCGCCCGGGCTCCCGTCTTAGTATAAGAAAACTCTAAATTATTAAGTTCGATCATAACTATATATGGTGTGAAGAGGTATATCGGTTATTGTTTCCGTCGTGGAGTCAGTCTCCGGGATTATTTAATAGGAGTGATGGTGTAGCCTGCGTTCTTAAGGCCCTGGAGCACGCCACGTTCACCTGGGAGGTGACCGGCGCCAACGACTACCATAAGCGATTCGTCAGCCATCTCGCGGCTGAGGGTGGCGGTCCAGGCATCGTTGCGGGTATACATGAGGGTCTCGAAAGTCTCCTTATCGTCGGCGGCTTCCTCTTCCATCAGACGATAGATGGCATCGATGTCGTGACTCAGGTAGGCATTGAAAAGTTCGTTAGAGAGACTCTCCTGGCGAGGGAGATCAGAAGTCATTGATACGAGATCCTTAGCTTGCTTGGAGACAGGAGTACCATAGAGCACATCCATCTGATACTCAATAGTTTCAAGACCCTTAACCACCTTACCTGCTTCTCGAGCACGCACCTGCATGGTCATATCGATACCGGCATTAGGATTGATCTGAGGGAAGTTTTTTGCCACCATGATAGAGGTGATGGATGTTGTGAGAACGGCGGGCTTAAAAGCATATAATGCATCGGGAAGTGGCGTGCCGGTAAGAGAGACCCAAGCATTTTCGACCGACTTCAGTTGATCATCGGAAAGCACCTTATCGAGAGTGCTGTCTTGAGGAGCCATCATCAAGCCTTGGAACTGCATGAGATATTCAGGGTCGGTCATCTGAGACATATCGAGTTCGCCATAGAAGCGATCGACGGAGTTAATGGCTGTGGGGAGCTCGGCGATGGAGTCGATGGCGGAGAGTGGGGCGAGGTGGTGAGTGCCGAGGATGTAGCTGACCTTGTCGCTACCGGGGCGTTCCACCTTATAGAGGATTTGAGCTTGCGAAGCGACTGAACAAGTGGCGAAGAGAAGGATAATTGCGAATAAACGATTTTTCATTGTTGTAGAAATTTATTTGTTAGACGTTATTGTTAGTGGTTAAACTAATTGTTTTTTAGATGTTTACGGCACCAAGCATTGCACTGATGTCGTGTTGTAGTGAAATACAACACTGCAAAGATAGACATAAAAATTGGAATAAAGCAAATAAAACCTCGACTTTAACATTTATTAACATACAAAAGAGAGACAAAAAAAGTCGGCGCAAATCCGTATGCGCCGACTATATATAAGAGCGGGTAGGGGATTAGAAGTTGTAGCCGATGGTGAAGGTCCAGCCTTTGGTTAGGCCTCCGAAGTTTTTTTTGAGGTTGTCGATCTTGAGTTCTTTCCAGGCGGATATGCATCCTGCCATGTAGTGAGCGCCGATGTAGTAATGGTCGAAGATCTCGAAGCCTGTACCCATCTTGAATCCGAAATCGACCGAAGCGGGAGTCTGTGTGAATAGAGGCACAGGGTTCTCGGCGGCAGTCATGAGGTGTGTCACCTTGTTTTTCGAATCGAGGAGGATCGAGAGATAAGGTCCGAACTCGACGTTCCATCTGACTTCGTCGACGATATTGAAATGCATCACCGCCATGATTGGGATGGTGAGGTTATAGCTATTGCGCTTGCCGAGCTGGGTATACTCATCGGCGCCGCAGATACCTTCGAGGCCGGAGCCGACGGCAGTGCCGGCCAGAGCATATCGGCCGCTACGGGTGTCGAAGAAGACTCCGGGCTGGATTGACAGATAGTCGCGGATATTTAGGTCAGCGACTACACCGACGCTGAATCCGGTGCCCCACGTTTCGTTATGGAAAGCAGAGGGGAAGGCCGAGCCGGAGATGGTACGGTTGGTAGTATTTACACCTACTCTCACGCCGAAAGTAAGCAGGTCGTCACACTTCTCGGTAGAGAAGAAATCAGCAGCATTCAAGCTTGCCACGCTAAGAGCGCACAGGGCGCCGAACAAGAATTTTTTCATACGATAATCTAAAAAAGATAAAAAGAAACACTGTGTGTTTTGGATATAATCCAGATCACCACCTATCCGATTTTACAAATTTAATAAAATTTTTGCATACAAATGGAAGTATATCTCTTTTATTTTGTAATTTTGCAGACTGAAAGCAATAGTCAGGCCCGAAAGGGGGTCTGCGATTGTTCTAAAAAACGCAAAATTCAACCTTTTGTTTCCATCCTGTAAAAACTCGACAATCAATGGTAGCAAAAAAGCACAAATACAATAGTCTGCTGGTGAACGCCAGAGACTATATGTTTATCATCTTCGGGTTATGTCTCTATGCCTTAGGGTTCACGGCATGCATTCTGCCCCACAAGGTGGTGATCGGTGGCATGGCGGGTGTATCAACTTTGGTATACTTTGCATCGGGGGAGATAATCCCGGTGTCAGTATCCTCCTACGTTTTCAACATTCTCTTATTATGTATTGCCTACAAGATAGTGGGACGTACTTTTGTGATGCGCACGATCTTCGGTGTGACGGCGATAGCCCTCGCGATAGGAGTCTGTGAGAAGATTTTTATGGGCATCGGGCATCCATTGATTCCGGATCAGACTGTGTCGCTCGTGTTGGGAGCGATCTTATGCGGCACGGGCGTGGGGACATGCTTCGTGCATAACGGATCGTCGGGAGGCACGGATATCGTGGCAGCCTGCGTCTCTAAGGTGAGCAATGCCAGCATCGGTCGTGTGATGATCTACACCGATATGCTCATCGTCTCCCTGTCGATACTTCTCCCCTTCGATGGCACAATCACCGAGCGTATCGAGGCACGCATCCCGACCATAGTATATGGTCTGATGATCACCTTCATCATCTCCTATATCACCGATATGGTGATCAACACCAACCGCCAGGCGACACAATTTTTCATCTTTTCGCCGAAGTGGGAGGAGATCGCCGATCGTATTATCAAGGAGGCACATCGCGGTGTCACCGTGTTGGATGGCATCGGATGGTATACGAAGCATAGCAGCAAGATCCTGATGGTGTATTGCCGTAAGATCGAGTCAGTAACTATCTTCCGCATCGTGAAGAGCATCGATGAGAATGCCTTTGTGACTCAAGGGGCGGTGAATGGCGTGTATGGACAGGGCTTCGACAAGGTGAAGATCAAGATGAAGAAGCAGCAGACACAGCCGCAAGCCGTCGAGACCAACCCCGACAGCGACCCGCGCAACAAGATACGTCGCGACAACACCGAAGAGTAATCGGGAACAAAATCAAGCTTCCGCTCTATCATATGTATAGAGAGTCGGCAAGAGATAAAAAATAATCGATATGCGAATTATAGAGCGCGCTCTAGCATATCGATTATTTTTTGTGCATTTTCGGGCTGACGGATGTCGAGATGGAGATAGTCAGTGTCTCGTTTTCGCCAGGTGATCTGCTTCTTGGCATATACGCGGGTATTCTTCTTGATGCGCTCGATGGCTATATCACGCGGCATCTCGCCGGCGAACATGGCAAACATCTCCTTGAGGCCGACGGTATTTAGCGAATTGAGATGTCGGAGATGATATACGCTACGCGCCTCCTCTTCGAGGCCCATTTCGACCATAAGGTCTACTCGGCGATTGATACGTTCGAACAGGAGTTCACGCGGGGCATCGAGGCAAATCTTGAGGATGCGGAAATCGCGGACGACACGGCGGCCGGTGCGGAGTCGGCTATACTTTTCGCCGGAGGCACGAATTATCTCCACGGCATGGAACACGCGCTTGATGTTGCAGCGGTCCACCATCTGATAATACTCCGGGTCGAGTTCTCGGAGCGTATCCAAGAGCCACACATCGCCGCGGGCTTGATGCTCCTCTTTAAGGCCGATGCGGATATGCTCGGGCACGGTAGGGAGGTCATCGATGCCATTGCATAGGGCATCGACATACATCATCGATCCGCCGCACACCACAGCCACTCCCCTCTCGGCGAGGAGTCGGCGTGAGAGTCGGAGGGCATCCTGCTCGAACTCTGAGGCGCTGTAATATGCATCCAAAGGGAGCATATCGATCAGATGGTGGGGCACACGACGGCGCTCCTCGGGGGTGGGCATAGCCGTGACTATCGGTATGCCTTGGTAGATCTGGCGACTATCGGCGGAGATGATCTCGGTGTGTAGACGCTCAGCCACATCAACAGCCAGAGCCGACTTGCCCGAGGCAGTCGGCCCTGTGATGACTATAAGAGTGGGTGGCATAATGAGGCTACCCATATAGATTAGCGTTCAGCTATGAGTTTGCAGATGTTGACGATCACCTCCGTAGCCTTCTCCATCGACTGGATGGGCACATACTCATAGCGACCATGGAAGTTCTCGCCGCCGGCGAAGATGTTAGGGCACGGAAGACCCTTGAAAGAGAGTTGGGCACCATCTGTGCCGCCACGGATCGGCTGCACCTTCGGCTCGATGCCGGAGAGCTCCATAGCCTTCTTGGCGATCTCGATGATGTGCATCAGCGGCTCGATCTTCTCGCGCATGTTGTAATATTGATCTTTGATTTCAGCCGAGCAGCAACCGGGATATTCCATGTTGGTTTTGCGGCAGAGATGTTCGATCTCACGCTTGCGGCTCTCGAAGCGGGCGCGGTCGTGGTCGCGGATGATGTAGGTCAGAACGGTCTGCTCCACACTCCCCTCGATGCCTACCAGATGGTAGAAACCTTCGTAGCCTTCGGTATGCTCGGGGGTCTCCCAGCGGGGCAACATGGCTATGAAGCTGTTGGCGACGCGAATAGAATTGATCATCTTATGCTTTGCATAACCGGGATGGACGTTTCGACCCTTGATGGTGACCTTGGCAGAAGCGGCGTTGAAGTTCTCATACTCGAGCTCTCCGACTGTGCCGCCATCCATGGTGTAGGCGAAATCGCAGCCGAAAGCCTTGACATCAAACTTATGAGCTCCCAAGCCGATCTCCTCATCGGGATTAAAGCCGATGCGGATCTTGCCATGCTTGATCTCGGGATGGCTCTGGAGGTAAGCTACAGCAGTGATGATCTCGGCGATGCCTGCCTTGTCGTCGGCGCCGAGGAGGGTTGTGCCGTCGGTCACGATCAAGTCATTACCCAAATAATTGACCAACTCGGGGAAATCCTCCGGATTGAGGGTGATGCCCTCAGCCTCATTGAGCACGATAGCCTTGCCGTCATAATTCTTGACGATGCGGGGATTGACATGGCGACCCGACATGTCGGGGCTTGTGTCCATGTGGGCTATGAAGCCCACCACCGGCACGGCACGATCCATGTTGGAAGGCAATGTGGCGAAAAGATAACCATTCTCGTCGAGAGTGACATCGCTAAGACCCATGCCAAGCAAAATGGCTTTCAGGTATTTGGCAAATTCCATCTGACCCGGAGAGGAGGGTGTCATATTGGTCAACTCATCGCTCTGGGTGTCGAATTTGACAAAATCTAAAAATCTATCTGTTACTGTCATCGTATTGATTTTTAGGTGTTAATCCACCCACTTGAAGGGGTGGAACTTGATTTTTCTTATTTAATACGCGAATTTAATGATTTTTTCTAAGATAATCACTAAATTTGTGGTATGAAAAAAGTTATTTTTATCATTCTGCTCGTTTTGGGCATAATTTTCTTCGGTTGGAAGCTATCGGACGGCAATCCATTTGCCTCGGAAGCGAGTGATTCGACTTCTCTTAATCAGACATCTTCTAATGGCAGCTCCAATGGGGATGTCGGGTATGATCATGCCGAACTTCTGCGAGTGGTGACCCCCACGTCGCTTCCTTCGCAAGAGAAGGATTATCGGGGATTCCGCCTATCATTCAACGCTGACAATCACACCCCCAACTGGGTGGCATGGGAGCTTCTGCGCAACGAGACCGACGGAGTTGTGGCTCGCGCCAAGAAGTTTTGGCAGGATGAGGATGTGAAGGGGTGTCCGGCCACCGGTGACTATACAAATTCGGGATACGATCGTGGGCACATGTGTCCGGCTGCCGACCAGAAGTGGGATCTCCAAGCCATGGAAGACTGCTTTGCCCTGACCAATATCGCCCCTCAAGCTCATGCTCTCAACGACGGAGCATGGAAGACGCTCGAAAATAAGGAGCGTAATTGGGCAGATCGCGACTCGGCAATAGTGATCGTGGCGGGACCCATCTATGGTCAAAACGATCGCAAGCGGATCGGCGAGGCAGGAGTGAGAGTGCCCGGAGCCTTTTTCAAGGTAATCGCCGCCCCCTATCTCGAATCGCCGCGAGGCATCGCATTCGTATACCCCAACACCACCGCCCCGGGCAACATGCAGAATTATGTGATGACCATCCGGGATGTGGAGCAACTCACCGGATTCGACTTCTTCAGCGCACTCCCCGATGATATCGAGGAGATGATAGAGACCAAAGCATCATTTCGCGACTGGAACTAAATTTCTCATATAGCGCAGTTTATTATTTGGATCATAATATTATCAACAGACATTCACACTACAACATAGATGACAGATATGGAAACTATTGTGGCAATCTCATCGCCCCAAGGATCAGGGGGAGTGGCATTAATCAGGCTATCGGGCAAAGATGCTATTGACATCGCATCGCGAGCCTGGCGAGGCAAGGATCTGCATAATGCGGCATCACACACTGCCCATCTCGGCAGCATCGTTGACAGCAATGGAGAGCCGCTCGATCAGTGTGTCGCCACAATATTTCGAGCTCCCAACTCATTCACCGGCGAAGACACGGTGGAGCTGGGAGTACATGGTTCGCCATGGATCCAGCGGGAGGTGGTGCATCGGCTTATCGACTTGGGGGCGAAGCCTGCCGGGCCGGGCGATTTCACCCGCCGTGCCTTCCTCAACGGCAAAATGGACCTGGCGCAAGCAGAGGGTGTGGCTGACCTCATCGCCGCCACTTCGCGTGCCGCACAGCGTCTGGCCATCTCCCAACTCTCCGGCAAGTTCTCTTCGCGGCTCAATATGCTTCGCGAGCAGTTGGTGAATCTCGCCTCGCTCTTGGAACTTGAGCTCGACTTCTCGGAGGAGGATGTGACCTTCGCCGACCGCACACAGCTCATCGACATAGCCAACGAGACGCTCGCCATAATCGACCGATTGGTAGGGAGTTATGCAGCCGGCAAGGCATTCAAGGAGGGAGTGCCGGTGGCGATAGCCGGACATCCCAATGCCGGGAAATCGACCCTGCTCAATCTTCTTCTTGACGACGACAAGGCGATAGTGAGCGACATCCCCGGTACGACACGCGACCTGATCGAAGACACTCGCGAGATAGAGGGCATCCTCTTCCGCCTCATCGACACTGCCGGGCTGCGCGATACCACCGACACGGTGGAGAAGATAGGCATCGACCGCGCCAACGGCGCCATCAGCCGAGCAGCTATCGTGCTCTGGCTCATAGACGCCTCGGAGAGCCGGGAGCAGGTGGCGGAAAGAATCGCCGAGACGGCAGAGCGCATCTCTCGACTCGACTGCCACAACATCATCTTGCTCAACAAACTCGACCTCGCCACTACCCCACTCCCCATGACTGCCGACATACGCAACTCACAAGGCGAGCAGGCGGAAATCCTTGAGATATCGGCGAAGACAGGAAGAAATTGCGAAGCAATAGAGCATTATCTTGCACAAACAGTGCAAAAAGAGCATAATCCCGACGTCGAACTGATAGTTACGAACGCTCGCCACTACGAGGCATTGCGCTCGGGAGCCGAATCGTTAAGGAGAGCCAAAGAGGGGATAGAGACAGGATTATCGGCAGACTTCATAGCGCAAGACATCCGCGAGACCATCCACCACCTCGGCGAGCTAACCGGCTCCATAACCACCGACACCCTCCTACAAACCATCTTCACCCGCTTCTGTGTGGGAAAGTAGTCTGATTTTTGGCTATCGAAACAAATCTAAAACAATCGGCATTATACCGAAATATACTCTTAAAAATTAGCAAGATACGCATAAAATAAAATTTTTCATTTTCGATATGTTTTATTTTTATTTCTGAATTATTTGTTGTTATTTTGTTGCTCGAACTGCATGAACAACAAAAAGCAACAAAAATATGGGAAAATCAAAAGAACCTATCCGGCTACGACAGCGCCGGACTAAAACCGGTCTTATATCGTTGTACCTTGACATCTACATCAATGGTCTGCGGTCGTATGAGTACTTGAAATTGTACCTTATCCCGGAAAACAATCGCGAGGATAAGCGCAAGAACCAAGAGACATTGCATCTTGCGGAAACCATCAGAGCCAAACGAATGGTAGAGCTCCAGAACCAAGAGTTCGGCTTTAAATCACCCTACCAAGAGGACACCAACTTCTACGACTACTATATGGCATTGTGTGAAGAGAGGTTTAAGACCGAGGCACAAGGCAACTGGGGAAATTGGAAATGTTGCCTCAAGCATCTGATGAGGTATGACCCTCAATTGCAGAAACGAAAATGGAAGGATATTGATAGGGAATTTATCCAGGGGTTTAAAGACTACCTCGAGAACGATGCGTATGCTTGGTCGACGGATGAGAGAGCACGCAATACCGAGCGATTATTGTCACGCAATAGTAAAGTTTCATACTTCAACAAGTTGAGAGCTTGTTGCAATCAAGCCTACGAAGAGCGGATCATTCAATTCAATCCCATCAGAGGCATCGAAGGGTTCAAAGCCGAAGAGGGAAAGAGGATGTATCTCACCCTCGATGAGGTGAAACGACTCGCCAACACTCCCTGCTACTACACCTCCGTTAAAAAAGCCTTCCTATTCTCATGCTTGACCGGTTTGCGACGATCAGATATCGAGAGGTTAACTTGGGGAGATGTGTATGAGCAAGGTGACTTTATCCGCATCATATTCACCCAAAAGAAAACGAGCGGACTTGAATATCTTGACCTCGCCCCCGAAGCGGTGGAGTTAATGGGGCAACGAAAAGACCCAAGCGAGAAGGTTTTTGAGTTCTTTCATAGCCCTTCATGCACGAATGCTTGTCTGCGAGAATGGTGTATGAAGGCTGGTATCAATAAGCATATCACCTTTCACTGCGGACGGCACACCTTCGCCACGATGATGTTGGATCTTGGGACGGATCTTTACACGGTCAGCAAACTATTAGGACATCGCGAGATCGGCACCACGCAGATCTACGCCAAGGTATTAGACAAATCGAAACAAGCGGCAGTGTCAGCCATACCGACCATATTGAGTCAATCAGACAAAGAATCGAAAGAATAAGGTTAGGAATAATACACAGACAATAAGGCATATTAGGGCGCACAGGGCTATTTATGGGCTTTCTGTGCGCCTTTTGTGTTTTTATGGATAAACATATCACCTTCGCCGGTCAAGAGCCACTGAGCGCTAATCCCATAATCTCTGACGAGATATGTGAGCCAAGCAACTTGGAAGATATCGCGCTCCGGTTCTTTCTCGAGCGTATTCATATTCCATCGATTGATGCCATACTTTCTGGTGAACGTTTGTTTGCCCCGGATTAATTTAAGTTCTTTAAGTCGGTAAAGAGCAGCGAAGAATCGCTTAACTACATTTTGGCTATCGGGCGTTTGCATTATAGAATTAATTTAAAAACTTTCATCAATATTCGAACACACAAAACAACACCTCACTCATCGGAGATGGGGAATGTCTTATCATATATATCGCGTAAACACACTCCATTGGCAGACCAATATGGAGTCGGTTGAACGGCATACTTTGTGCCGAGCAATTCTTGTGTAACGGAGGTAAGAGAACGAGCTTCGCCATTATACAACACCTTCTTGGGCGACTCAATCGTGACACATACAGAAGCTCAGGGATAAACGAAAGGATGCTACCTATCTGAAGTCCCATCTCGACAAAATCCAAAGGAGGACGACGACTTCTTGACTTGGCGATGGCAGCCTTATCGGCATCGTCCATATCATTTTCAATTTCGGCAGCGACTTCATCAGTCACCTCTCCTTCGTTCATTGATGTCATCAGTTTGAGAATTGGGATCGCTTGATATGGAGACATCCGGAAGAACTCTCTACTATCATTTACTCGGCATGGAGCGAAAGCGGTATGTAGAGCACTTTCGAGATCGCCCATACACGATAACTTTACCTTGCAGGCATATACACACTCGAACGGCAATGGCACACCGGTGGTATACAACTCCTTCATTCTTTTTTCGAGGTCAAGGCGAGAAGTCTTGCCTATTTTCACAAGCCCCGGCATAGCCTCATTGGTCAGCAGGTAAACTATGCCATAATCCGAAGAAGTAGAAGGTTTCATTTGGAGCTATTTTTTTCTATGATTGATAACAGCCTATCTATTTGAGTATCTCGTTTTTCGAGGAGTTCGAGCGCCCTTTCCGATATTCGTCGTTGAGCCGCAAGTTCATCAATAAATCGAGAGAAGTCAGCAGAGGCATTTACTTGATTTTTATCTCCACAAATATTGGGAGAAAAATCCCCATTCGAAGATTGTTGCACAGCAGGCTTGAACATTTCCCCTTCTCCGGTTACGAGCCACTCTACAGACAAAGCAGAAAAACAAGATATTATCTTGTTAAGAATATCAGTGGAGAGCGTTTTAGTTTTACCCGATAACAGGTCGTATATTGCTTGAGTGGTCTTAACTCCAATCCTCTTTGCAAAGGCTGAAGCGGAGAGATTCGCATAGTCAAGGACAGCAGATATTCGTTCTTTCAGTTCCATATCTTAAAAATTGTTAAATCACAACTAAATCAAGATATTACCTTGTATATATCAAGGTATTATCTTATATTTGCATCGGATTCAATTCCGAGTTCAAACAAAGTTACAAAAAAAGATTTAAAACCGAAATTAAAACCGATAAGATTATGCAAAAGAAAGAATTCGAAGAGCTGACCGGATTGAAGTGTTCCGATGCTCAATACTCGACAATCGAGAAGATCTACCTTCACAGCGAGATGACTAAAAATGAGTTCTGCGAGGACTACGCCAATGGGTGCGGTCACAAGATCCAAGAGGAATTGCTGGACGAGATTGAGGCTTTAGAGCGCTGCATAACTTCCCGAGATCTTGATATCAGTAACCTGCGACAAGAACGTGCCGAGATAGTAGACTTCCTGCTATCGAGATACAACGCCACCGGCGACGATGAGTTGCGCCAACAAGTAATTGCGATGGTGGGCGAGAAGGGGTATATCCTTCGGAGGTTGTATATGGCTCACCAAATCATCGAAGAGAGAGACCGGAACATTATCATCGAACTTTTAGAGGCTTAAAGATATTCGGCAAGAGTGCCGAAGCGGCTGCCACGAGCAGCAGACACTTTTATCCACGTCCCCGGCGTAGTTCGGGGACAAAAGAATATAAACTCAAAACTATATAGACAATGGGAAAACCGAAACTTATGCGAACCACCACCGCGCAATGTCGACGAGACGCACGCGACCGCAAGATCTGCGAAGAATACAACGCACTTGTGGCAGACCCAGAACAGAGCAAGACCGAGGTCAACAAATACCTGATGACCAAATACGAGATTGCAAGCATCTCTACGCTTTACACCATCCGGCAGCGCTACGAGGCACGCAATGCCCTCAAGACGGAGAGAGGAGGTGCGCAATGAAAACGATGATCAGACCTTTGGTCAACGCGATTTTGGTCGCTTGGGGGATAATCTCAACCTTGTATATTTTGGGCGAAGAAGACCCTTTAGCACCGGTAGGAATTGCCGAATTTCTCGGCATCAAAATAGCGTCATGCCTAAGCCTCGGCTTGTGCATTCTGACTTGGAAGAAGTTCAACAACCCCAAACGATGGAGGAAAGAATCATGACAACCGAAATACGCCAACTCAACGAAAGGCTCGCGAGGATGGAAACTGCCGCCCTGCTTGCCGCCAAATCAGTACTGACAATCGAAGAGGCAGCGTTACTGACCGGCTACAAGGTCAAGGGATTATACGCACTCACCAGCGAGAAGCGAATACCGCACTACAAGAAAGGAGGCAAGCTCTACTTCAAGAAGGCGGAGCTCGAAGAGTGGATGACCGAAAACAAGATAATGACCGACAAAGAAATCGCCGACAAAGCAACTACCTACGTCGCAACAAGAAGAGTCAAATAATAACCAACTAAAAATCTAAATTATGAAAGTGACTAAACCAACTCAACAGGCAACACATCCGACGCCGGCACAAGCAGTGCCAACCACCCCCCGACAACTCTCAGTAGGCGAACTGATGCGATCACCGAGCGTGTCAACGAAAATCAAGGACATCCTTGGCAGTGAGAAAGTAGCCGCCGGGTTCATCAGTTCAGTAATCAGCGTAGCCAACGGCAACAAAGCCTTGCGCAGTGCCAACCCTATGACGGTGGTTGGTGCGGCAATGGTAGCCGCCACGCTCCAACTACCGGTAGTGCCCACCATCGGGCTTGCCTATATCGTCCCCTACAAAGGGCAGGCACAATTCCAGATAGGCTACAAAGGACTTATCGAACTCGCCGAAAGGAGCGGTCAATTCAAGAACATCATCGACGAAGTGGTGTATGAAGGGCAGCTGATCCGCAAGAACAAGTTCACCGGCGAGTACATATTCGACGAGGATGCAAAGAAGAGCGACAAAGTCGTCGGGTATATGGCACGCTTCGATCTTATCAACGGCTTCTCCAAGACCATATATTGGTCAATCGAAGAGGTAGAGGCTCACGCCAAGAGGTTCAGCCAAGCATTCCGAAGCAAAGGAGACTCTCCTTGGAAGTCGGACTTCGACGCCATGGCACGTAAGACCGTCCTCAAGAGCCTCTTCAGCAAATATGCGCCGAAGAGCATTCAGATGCAGAACGCCATAACCTACGACCAAGCGACAATCAAAGCCAACGACAGCGTATCCATGGCAGGAGAGCCAATCAACATCGACGCCTTCGATGTGGAATATATCGACAATCCCACCGAGACAACGTCCGAGGAGATAGCCTCCGAAGCCAAGCATGCGGCAATGGCGAAACTTGCCAAAGTGGCGGCAGCTTTAGAAACCGCAATCGACGAGCAACCATCGGCAGAAAATTCCGAAGTTGACCTCGAAACCGGAGAAGTAACCACGGATAAGTAATAACTTCAAAAACGAAAAGACAATGAACAACGTAACAATCATCCGACCCAAGAGCCGGGAAGAATGGCTCAACGTCCGCACAAGCGGAATAGGATCATCAGAGGTGGCATCCATCCTTGGGCTGAATCCATGGGAGACACCCTATCAATTGTGGCGTCGCAAGAAAGGGATCGACGATGCTAAAGAAGAGAACTTTGCAATGAAGGCAGGTCACTTCTTGGAGGATGCAGTAGCCCAAATGTGGCAAGACGCCACCGGGAGAGAGGTAATCAAGCGCAGTTCAATAGATTGGATCATCCGCGACAACGACCGACCCTATCTGCAGGTAAGCCCCGATCGCACTTTCTGGCTTGGCGATAGTCGTAGCCCCAATGACAAAGGCATCCTCGAGATCAAGACCACACGAACCAAAGTAGACTCGGAAGACCTCCCCAAATACTGGTTCTGCCAACTGCAATATCAACTCGGTGTAGCCGGCTATGAACAAGGGAGTCTTGCATGGCTCTCAGGTAACCAAGGGTTTGACTTTGGGTACATGAACCTCAAATTTGTGCCTGAATTCTACGAATGGATCGTTGAAGAAGTGTCACGCTTTTGGGTAGACTGCGTCCTCGGGGACAAAGAACCTTTAGTTCTCAGTTCCAAAGACATCCTCCTCAAATACAACCGCCACACCGACGGCAAATACTTGGAATGTTCTGACGAGATATATGACACCTATGTCGAGCTCAAGAATGTAAAGAAAGAAATCGACCTGCTTGAAGAGCGGCAAGTAACCCTCGAAGAGCGCATAAAAAGGGTCTTTGGCGATGCCGAAGGGCTCTCCTACGGAGGCGAAACGATTGCCACATGGAAAGCCCCCAAGCCAAGTCTGAAGTTCGACGCGAAGGCATTTCAGAAGGAACATCCGGACATTGCTAAGCCTTATTTGCAATCCTATCAAGGGTCACGCAGATTTTTGCTTAAATAAACCTATTTTTACTTGCATTATGATTATATTATAAGCATATTTGCATTTCAAAATCCACCGACAATCATCACACGCGCTCCTCCCCACAAGGAGGGGCGCACAACAACAACCAGTATGATAACGCTAAGGAACAATCAGGTCGAGCCAATCCGCAAGGCGGTTGCCTACTTCCGAGACAGGGTGTCCAAGCCATCGCTTATAGTCCTGCCGACGGCCTGGGGCAAATCAATCCTTACGGCATTTGTTGCCAAAGAGTGCAACGACAAATTGCTCATTATTCAGCCATCTAAAGAACTGCTTGAACAGAACTACGGCAAATATATCACCCTGCTTGGTGACGACTTTATGGGGGTCAACGCAGGCATATATAGCGCGAGCTTCAATCGCCGGGAAATGGCACAAATCACCTACGCCACAATCGGATCGATAAAGAACCTCGGGGCGGAATTTAAGAAACATGGCTTCACAAAGATCCTCATCGACGAAGCACACCTTTACCCACGCGAAGCAGACTCGATGCTTGGGCGCTTCCTCAAGGAGAGCGAAATCACCCACGTCTTGGGAATCACTGCAACGCCAATCAAATTGCAGACCAATAGAGACCGAGAGGGGAACATCTTTAGCAAGCTTGTGATGCTGACAAGCCGGAGCAAGAAGGGGAACTTCTTCAAAGAGATAATCCATGTAGGGCAGATATCCGAAATGGTGAATCTCGGTTTTTGGAGTCCGCTGATCTACCAGTCAAATCAATTCGACGCCGCCCACTTGAAATTCAACACCAGCCGGAGCGAATATACCGAAGAGAGCCTTCTCCAATCCTACAGCGCCAACAACATAGGAGAGTCTATATTGAGAGCAATCAAGGGCAATCAGGATCGGCGCCACATTCTGGTGTTTGTACCGAGCGTTCAAGACGCTATCGAGTTGGCTCGGAGGTGTCCCGATTCCGGGGTAATATACGGCGACATGGACAAGGGAGATAGGGCGCAGACCATTGCCGACTTTCGTTCGGGTAAATTGCGCGTGATATTCAACGTAAGGGTATTGTCGACCGGTTTCGACTACACCGGAATAGACTGCATCATCCTTGGGATAAGCACCGCTTCCATAGCCCTCTACTACCAGATTATAGGACGTGCTACGCGAATAGATCCAAGGAAGAAGGATGCCGTTATAATCGATTTTGGCGGCAACGTGGCGCGATTCGGACGGGTGGAGGATATAACCTTCGAGAAGGGGAAACAATGGCGAATGTTCGGCACGGGAGGCAAGCTTCTTTCCGGCATACCAATTGACCAAATAGGTAAAATAACTCGAGAAGACACAATTGCCATTGACAATAACCAAGAGCCTCCAATAGAGGTGATGCCCTTCGGCAAGTACAAAGGAGAGAAAATCGTTGACATTCCCTCCAACTATCGACGCTGGATGTTGCGAGAATTTACTTGGAACGCACGCAACGACAGGTTGCGGAGGTCAATTGCACTAACTCTTTAGAATCGACGATCATGGCAGATAAATTCATATTTTTTTGTAGCTGGGCAGAAGCGTTATCTGACTTCTTACCGGAAGATCGATGCGCCGTTTACGACGCCATAATTGCCTACGTTGAGAGTAACACGCTACCTCAACTGCCGCCGATGTTGCAGATGGCATTCAAGTTCATCAAGAAGGACATCGACGATATGCAGGACAAGTACGAAGCCAAGTGCGAAAAGCGCAGAGAAGCAGCCAACAAAAGGTGGCAAAAAGTACAAATGAACACCGATTATGCAAATGATGCAAACGATGCAAATGCATCCAAATGCATCCAAATGGATAATTTGCACTATAATGATAAGCATAAGCATAATGATAAGCATAAGCATAATGATAAGACAAATATAAATAATTGTCTTCAGTCAGACAATACGCGCACGCGCGTGTCGGACGGAGGGACTGACGGAGGATCTTTGCAGGAGCAAATCGCCCAATGCAAAGAAAGCCCTATATGGAAAAATGGCATCATGGCGAAATTCAAACTCCAAAGCGAATCCGAAGTAGACGCGCTACTCGACGAGTTCGCCGTAGATATGGTCTGCAAGGAGGTCGAGGTAAGACAAGCTAAAAGGCTATTCCTCTCTTGGCTCACCGACCACCAACGAGAAAGCCAAGATCCGGCAAAACGCCGAGAGCCCGGACTTGGTGTTGGCGAATTTCGCAACAACCGGGGTCAGCGCACATACGAGCGGAGCGGCAAGATCGTGCCGGAATCAGCGCCACCTCGTCCCACTGCAGGGCACTATTGGAATGACATAACCAATCAATGGGAGAACCTATTATGAACACAAATCTCGACTTCGCGAAATTTGGCATCGACGTAAGCCAAATCAACAGCCGCGCCACCAACGCCAAGACCTTCTGCCCACAATGCAGGTCTTATCGCACCAACAAGCACGACAAGAGCCTATCGGTCAACATGCAGAACGGCATGTTCAAATGTCACTACTGCGGTTATAGTGGTTGTGCGGCAGTACCAACGGAGTCGGACAAGCGACAATGGATGGAACAACAACCATGGTACAGACCGGCATCGATTCGCAAGCAGAAACCGGACTACCGAAGACCTACACCCAAAGTGCACGCCCCAATGGAGCCACGTGCACTCGCATGGTTCGCCAATAGAGGTATCAGCCAAGCCACTCTTGAAGCCCTCAAGGTGACCGAGGGGGAGGAATGGATGCCTCAGAAGAACGGCAAAATCAACACGGTGCAATTCAACTACTACCGCGACGGTCAGCTGATAAACACTAAATACCGCACCGGAGACAAATGCTTCAAACTATGCTCCGGAGCAGAATTGATACCCTACAACATCGACGCAATAAAGGGTCAGAAAGAGTGTATTATCGTCGAAGGGGAAATGGACGCTCTGAGTTTCTACGAGGCAGGACGCCACGATGTGATCAGCGTTCCAAATGGTGCAAATACCAACCTTGACTACCTCGACGACTACATAGAAGGCTACTTTGAAGATAAAGAGACTATCTTCATTGCGGTCGACACCGACACCAAAGGGGTGATTCTTCGCGACGAGCTGATCCGCCGGTTTGGTGCGGATAGATGCCGGATGGTTGACTTCGGCGAAGACTGCAAAGATGCCAACGAGCACCTGATGGCGCACGGCAAGGAAAGCCTTCTTCAATGTCTTGCACAAGCCCCCGAGATAAAGGTCGAGGGAGTATTCACCGTGAGCGACTTCGAGCAAAGCCTTGACACCATTTGGGAGTATGGTTTGCAGAAGGGTGTGACAATGGGTCACGAGAACATCGACCAACTGATAAGTTTTGAGACTAAGCGGTTGTGCCTTGTTACCGGATATCCGGGTAGTGGCAAATCTGAATTTATCGACGAAATGGCAGAGAGGCTTAACATACGATATGGTTGGCGTTTTGCCTACTTCTCGCCGGAGAACGACCCACTCGCCTACCACGCCTCCAAGTTGATTGAGAAATTTACCGGAAAGCACTTCGACAGGCAGCATCTATCCATTGGGGAATACACCCAAGTGAAGAGACATCTTGAGCAGAACTTCTTCTTTATCTCACCAAGCGACTACAAGGTGGCTACAATCCTCGATAAAGCCAAATATCTGGTGCGACGCAGGGGTATCAAAGCCTTGGTGATTGACCCGTACAATCGCCTCGAGGATGAAAAGGGAGGTATGAAAGAGACCGACTACATAAGCCTCCTGCTCGATCGGCTAACCAACTTTGCCCAGCATAACGACGTCCTTGTAATCCTGATGGCACACCCCACCAAGCCGGCTAAAAACAAAGAAGGGAAGATAGATCCACCGACCCTTTATGACATCAGCGGCTCGGCGCACTTCTTCAACAAGGCGGACTTCGGCATAGTAGTTCACCGGGACAAAGCAAACGATATTGTTAAGATCAAGATTGAAAAGGTAAAGTTCCGCCACCTTGGAATGCCGGGGATTGCCTACATGAAATACAACCTCAACAATGGGCGTTACACCCCATATTACAACGAAATAGAACCGAATTGGGACAACACCAACCATCTTGTCGAAGAAGAGCACAGACGGCAATACGAATTGGCAGAAACGGCAAGATTTGACTTCGACGACGATTGGCTTACACCATCGCAAGAGGATGCCCCATTTTAGAGTAAGTATAACCCAAACTCCAAACGATTATGCAAATCACAAATTCTGTAGAAGTAGCTCGTAAGAAATTCGAAGCGACAGCCTACGAGGTGGCGGCTCGATTAGGGCTCGAAATCCACTCAGTACATTTCTCGGTGATTACCACCGAAGAGAATCCCAAACCTCACATATCGGCTCGGCTAAGTTACTCAGAGATAGAGCCGGAAGTGTCAAACGCAAATAATCCAAACAATAAAACAATAAAACCATAGCAATATGAAATACCCCGACAAATACAAAGATCGTGAGGCGTTGATCGCGTCCCTCACCAACGAAGTAATCGAAGAACTTGACTACAAGGGTGTCTTAATTAAGAACTGGAACGATGAAGATGGCTTCAACCGGATCATTATCGACAATGACGATTGGTGTATCGAGCTTGATATCTTCGTCGATGGATACGTCGAGAGCAGTTCCGGCGACTATTACACCCCACCGGAATCATGGCTCAAACGAGTCGAAGCAGACGCCGAAGGAAGCATCTACCTCATAGATGGTGAGGAAGTATACGAAATCGAGGAGTCTCTCGTCAGCAACCTCCTATACGATGTCGAAAGATATATCGAAGAGAACTACGCTGAAGGATGATAATACTAACCCAAACAACCAAATACTTCAATTATGGCAAATTACAGCATCAAAATTGACCTCCTCAAGATCAAAGGAGGCTTCGTGACCAACATCAAAGGGAGAACCTCGACCAAGCAATGCTTGTGTATCCCCATCGAGGGGAGTGGACTATTCCCCGGCAAGCAGGGGTGCTACCTCAACCTTACTGCGATCGAGATGCAGAATCCTCGATTCGAAGACACCCACTGCCTTAAGGTGCAATACGACCGGGCAGTCTATGACGCAATGTCTCAAGAAGAGAAGAACTCCCAACCTATCGTGGGAGGACTTCATGCATTGGTGAGGCGACAAGCGGCAGTCGACTTGACCGCCAACGACAACCCCTTTGTGGCGAACAGCGAGGAGGAACTCCCCTTCTGATCACCGCCGCCGACCAAGCGACAACCGGGAGGAGAGATCCTTCTGCTTGTCGATAGGTCGGTCAGATCATCAACCCGAATACTAACATAGACGCAAAAAACGCCCAAATTTCAACGATAAAATCAAAATGGATAAATTGCCCATCAGGAAGTACAGAACGCGACAACGGAAGCCGCAGACGCCAAAAACGGACTTATTTACGGCGCTTTGCCAATCTAATCTGAAAGTCGAGTGTGAGAAAGAGTATAAGTTCCATCCCACACGCAGATGGAGATTCGACTACGCGATCCCCGAGCACAAGATTGCACTCGAAGTGGAGGGCGGCGTATGGACGGGAGGCAGGCACACATCTCCCAAGGGGTTTCTTAATGACATGGAGAAATACAACACCGCCACCATGATGGGGTGGAGAGTATTGCGCACCACTCCCAAGGAGTTGTATAGCAATGCCACCATGGATATGATCAAAGCGGCAATAAGCGCAGTCTGATATACCGGCAGATATATTATTTTTTTAATTTTTAGTGATTATAATAAAATCATTTAGTAAATTTGTAGAGAATAAATTCAATGCCCATGAATAAAGAAATCGTAAAACTGAACCAACTGCAGGTAAACACCCGTAATCCTCGCAAGATTTCGGATAAGAACTTGACAAAATTAGTGAGATCACTGCTCGTTCTGCCCAAGATGATGGAATTGCGACCAATCGTCGTCGACCCCACACTTAAACCTTTGGGGGGGAATCAACGCTTTAAGGCACTTCAGATGATAGCTCAAATGGATATAAATGAAATAACTAAAGAGCTCCGGCAGAGCAGAGACTTCAACAAGAAGACCGAAGTGGAGCAAAGCAACCTCTTGGATTATTGGGGATCATGGCTAAATGATCCGACGGCTACAATCATCCAAGCAGATGAATTGTCGGCTGACGAGCAACGCGAGTTCATCATCAAGGATAACACTTCATTTGGTGATTGGGCTACCGATATGTTGCAAGAAGACTTCGACATTTCGGAACTTGAAGAATGGGGTCTCGACGACATCGAATTTCCCAAGGAAGAATCGGATAAAGAGGATGACTTCACCGATGAAGATGCTGCCAACGCTCCAACGCGATGCAAGCCGGGGGATGTATGGCAATTAGGTGATCACCTCCTGATGTGTGGAGACTCGACCAACAAGGCGGACGTATTTACCCTTGTAGGCGGAGAAGGGATTGTAGACCTATTCCTCACCGATCCGCCTTACAATGTTTCGTATGAAGGTGGAACTACCGACAAACTAACCATCAAGAATGACAGCATGGAAGATTCAGCCTTCCGAGCATTCTTAACTGACGCTTTCATCGCCGCCGATATGGCAATGAAGAAGGGGGCGTCATTTTACATTTGGCACGCAGACTCGGAGGGATTAAACTTCCGGATGGCAGTCAGAAATGCCGAATGGGATCTGAGGCAGACCATCATTTGGAACAAGAACAGCCTTGTCCTCGGAAGACAAGACTATCAATGGAAGCATGAGCCTTGTCTATATGGATGGAAATCGGGCGCAAGCCACGCATGGTATAGCGATCGCAAGCAAACTACGGTTGTCGACTTTGACAGACCCAGCGTAAACGCCGAGCATCCGACGATGAAACCGGTGGGGCTATTCTCTTATCTGATTGAGAACAGCTCCAAAGAGGGGGACATCGTCCTCGACCTCTTCGGAGGATCGGGAACATCCATAATAGCCTGCGAGCAACTTGGACGCAAGTGCTACATGATGGAACTTGATCCGCATTACTGCGATGTCATTCTCGCGAGATGGGAGAAATTGACCGATCGCGAGGCTTCGCTTGTGAAGAATGTAAATGAACCGACATAAACGATAGATGAAGATGAGTGCACCGCAGACCAAAAAGCGCAACCAGATAAAACTTGCCCGGCTTGAGATAGTGTCGCAACTATACAAGCGAGGAAAGTCATATCGTCAGATAAGTGCCGAAGTAATGCGTCGCCTCGGTCTCAATTCTTATTCACTCGAAACCGTTAAACGAGATGTATACACCCTTATGGAAGAATGGCGAGAGAATCGCATTGATGACACCGATCAGCTCGTAACGCTTGAATTGAAGCGGATAGATGAAGCAGTAGCGGAGTTGTGGGATCAGTGGGAACTATCCAAAGAGGATTATGAGAAGCAGACAACCACCAAGCGAGCCTCGAAAGATGGGTCGATCAAGGGCGATAAGAGATCGCATATTGAGACAAAGACTTCATCTGTTCGAGGTCTCGGCAATCCGGCATACATCGCCGAGATCCGTCAGCAACTGCAAGAGCGACGCAAATTGCTCGGGCTATATGCACCGGAGAAAAAAGAAGTGTCCGGTGAGTTATCCTTTGCCTCCCTCTTGATGGAGAGTGGAATGCTCGATGAAGCAGAACAACAAATATCACAAGACCAATAACTACCATGGCACAACAAGACACACTTCGGCAAAGGGGCATTGACCTACTGAACTCATGGCGACAGGACTGGAATAAGTTCATCCGTGAGGCTCTCGGCGCAACCCTCGATCGGGAGCAGCAAGCAATTGTCGAGTCGGTGCAGAGCAACCCACGCACATCGGTGGCATCGGGAACGGCACGAGGCAAAGACTTTGTGGCGGCTTGTTGCGCAGTATCATGCCTATTCTTGACACCCAAATGGAAGCCCAATCCACGAGGCGGTGAGCCAATCTTGGTCGAGAATACCAAAGTGGCGTTGACCGCACCTACCGACCGACAGGTCAAGAATATCATGATGCCGGAGGTGGCACGTCTTGTAGAGCGAGCAAAGCAAAGAGGAGTGATTCTTCCGGGGAATGTCACTACCGACCGAATCAGGACAGGCAACCGAGAATGGTTTTTGACCGGGTTCAAGGCAGATGAGCAGAACCACGAAGCATGGTCAGGCTTTCATGCAGTGCATACGATGTTCATCGTGACCGAAGCCTCCGGTGTTTCCGACAATATCTTCGACGCCATCGAAGGTAACTTGCAGGGCGACTCGCGTATCCTGATCGTGTTCAATCCCAACACCCCGATTGGCTATGCTGCACGAAGTCAGAAGGGAGATCGCTGGGCTAAATTCCGACTCAACTCTTTAACAGCGCCCAACGTAGTAGAGAAGCGCATCATCATACCGGGGCAAGTAGACTACCCTTGGGTGATTGACAAGATCCAACAATGGTGTATGCCAATCCTGCCCGATGAAGTGCAGCCGGGACTCGACGACTTCGAATTCGAGGGTCAATGGTATCGCCCCGAGGATCTCTTCCGCAAGAAAGTCCTCGGCAAGTTCCCTAAAGTAGGTGATGACACCTTGATTCCATTCCAATGGATCGAAGAGGCACAAGAGCGATGGAAGCAGGCACATGGACAAGAACCGAGGTATTCGGGCGAATCACATCGGATATTGGGGGTCGATGTAGCCGGGATGGGACGCGATGCCACCTGCTACGCCGAACGGAACGGCGCATGGTGCGCACCATTCATCTGCAATAATGCCGGTGGCACTGCCAAGCACATGGAGGTAGCCGGTGAGATCATGGCTCGAAGACGCAAGCATCCCGATATGTATGTGGCGATCGATACCATCGGTGAAGGTGCCGGGGTCTATTCCCGATGCAAAGAGCAGGATGATTCGCGGTACATCATCAGTTGCAAATATAGCCAATGGGGCAACTTCGATGCCGACAAGATGAGCGACATCACCGGCGAATATAGATTCGTAAACATGAGAGCATATCTATTCTGGTGTGTGAGAGATTGGCTCAACCCCAAGAACAACACCGGAGCGATGCTCCCACCCGATGCCATCTTCGCTGAAGAGGCTACCGAGATCCGATGGTTCTTTCGGTCGGATGGAAAGATTCAGATAGAGCCCAAAGAAGACATCAAAAAACGGATCGGGAGATCGACCGACCGATTTGATGCTCTTGCCAACACATTCTATCCGATACGACAACGGAGAAGCATTGACATCCGCCGTTTGCAAGAATTAGTATAATCTTAAAATCACGAATATGTCACTAATAGAAGAGATCCTCGGAGGTGTACTCTCCGACAAAGAGAAAATCACAACGCTCAAGCAGAAGACCCTCGATGTGCCGATATGGTGCGGCAAGAAGGGTCTAATCAACGAGTATGATCCGACCAAGCATCCGGTGATGAATAAGCAGATCTATCCCGACATAGTGCGAAACGGATCAGTCGAGAGGGTGACACGCATCACGCTCTCCTTTCAGAGGCTTGCCGCCAAGCGTATGAGCGAACTTGTATGTGGCATCCCGGTGAAGCGCATCTATCGTCCCGGCAACGACAAGCAAAAGGAGATTGCTTCAGCATTGGAAGCAATCTTTGATCGGAATCGCATAAATAGCGTAAACATCGACCGATGCCATGCATTATTTGCCGGATGTGAAATCTTCACCTTGTGGTATGCCGCCGAGCAGAAGACTAACATCTACGGATTTGACTCGCCACTCAAATTGCGATGCCGCACTTTCTCCCCGATGATCGGCGATGAACTATATCCCTTCTTCGATGAATATGGCGATATGATAGCCATGAGCATCGGTTATACGCGCAAGGTTGGACGTAAGAATGTCAATTACTTTGACACATACACCGACGATCGACACATCAAATGGAGCGATGAATCGGGAGAATGGAGCGTAGTCGAAGATGAGGACACCACTCTCCTCAAGATCCCCGGAGTCTACACCTTCCGTCCCACGCCGATATGGGAAGACACCAGCCGGAATGTGTATGAGATGGAATGGTCGCTATCGCGCAATGGAAACTACCTCCGCGAGAACTCCAAGCCTAAATTCGTGGTATGTGCCAACGAGATCATCTCATACGGTGACGAGAAGAGCGGAGATCAAGAATTCAAGAGCGTAATGCAATACCCCACCGGCGCTAAAGCAGAATATGTGACATGGCAACAAGCCACCGAAAGCCTCAAGTTCTATCAGGAGCAACTTCGCAGTCTCTTCTTCACCCAACTTCAACTGCCGGATTGGTCTTATGAGAAGATGAGCCAGCAGGCACTCTCCGGCGAGAGTCGTAAACAAATGTTTATCGACGCTGAATTGAAGGTTACAGATGAGAGTGGTCGACTTCTGGAGTTCTTCGATCGGGAGGTTAACGTCGTTAAGGCTTTCCTCAAACTGATGATGGGAAGTGCCTATCATGCTGACATCGATGCCCTGCCGGTGGAGAATGTGATCACGCCATATCGCATCAGCGACGAGAAAGAGCGAGTGGAGCGATTGATGACCGCCAATGGCAACAAGCCGATTATGTCGCAACGCGAATCAATCGAAGAATATGGACACTCCGACGATGTCGACGAGACACTTCGAGAGATAGCGGAGCAAGATAAGATGGATAGTTTTGAACTGACCGAATAGCATATTGACTCATGGCAAGGATTGCACGAAGCCCCATAAGACGTCGGCAACAAGTGGAAGAGGAGAAACACAAATGTGCAGAATGTGCTCACTCCTATGATTGGCAGAACCGATCATTCGACGATGGGCACTTGATCTTGTGTCGATGCAACCTTGATGCCAAGAGCCGATATGGCAGATACCTCAAATTCTTATCGGACACCGGATGTCCTCAATTCAAGATCAGACTCAAAGACGCACCGGACTATGGCGAAGCCCACTGATTACGACAAGACGCATCGCCGCAATATGGCGGCAATAGGCACGCGCATCGATCGCATCTTCAAGAAAGCGGCGGAAGAGGCTGCCAAGATCGGAGTGAACATCAAGAGTCCACTCTCGGAAGATCGCATCTTCAGTTTTGATGATTATCCCGAAACGGGAAAGCAGATCAAGCGGCTCTTGGCGGCATTGCAGGACTCGATGGATGTAGTAATCGCCAACGGAGTGCGTTCGGGATGGAATCTTGCCAACAACAAGAATGATGCTCTTTGCCATCGCGTTTTCGGAGATAACGTGGGCAAACTCACCAAGGAGCAATATAAACGATACTTCTCGACGAATGGAGAAGCCCTCGATGCGTTCCTTCAGCGCAAGACCAACGGATTGAACCTCTCCGATAGGGTGTGGCGTTACACTCAGTCATTTAAGCGCGAGATCGAATTGGGACTTGATCTTGGCATCCGGACCGGCAGTCCGGCGGCGAAGATGGCACGCGATCTCAAACAATACCTTCAGCATCCCGACAAGTTATTCCGCAGGGTGCGCGACCGTCATGGCATTCTGCGATTGTCTCAGGCGGCACGGGAGTTCCATCCGGGGCGAGGTGTGTATCGAAGCAGTTACACGAATGCTCGCCGTTTAGCAATCACCGAGACCAACATCGCCTATCACACGGCGGATCATATACGCTGGCAGCAGATGGACTTCGTCGTCGGCATCGAGATCCGGCTGAGTGGCAACCACACCATCGAGAATGCCAAAGGGCAAACCATCCGGCTGACCGACATCTGCGATGAGCTTGCAGGGAAATATCCCAAGGACTTCAAATTCGTAGGCTGGCATCCACACTGCCGATGCCAAGCCATCTCCATCCTCAAGACCGATAAGGAGATGGAGGAAGACACACAGCGCATCCTCGACGGCAAGTCGCCGGCGAAGGGTTCTGTCAACGCCGTAGAGGGCGTTCCTGCCGCCTTCTCCGACTGGGTGGAGACACACTCCGACCGCATAGCCCAAGGGGACAGTTTGCCCTATTTTCTCCGAGACAACAAAGGTATCGTTGATGAGATCCTCGGCATGAGTGATAATCCGAGCGTAGCCATAAAAGTAAAAGTCGGAGATAAGGAATATACTCTCAAAGAGCTGATCGCTGAATGTCGCGTTGAGCCAACCGAGAACGGCAAGATATACGTCCACCCGGAACATGGGAAGGGTGAACTTGCAGAGAACCTTGAATTCGCCAGATGGAGAGCAGAACAATTTGGCGAAGAGGTTGTGCTGCTGCCTAATCCGCAACACGTTAAGAGTGCAGATAGTTACAATATAACTCGTGGGGTGGTGGAGGAATACAAAAGATGCCACCAACCAACAATTAACGCTGTAAGTCAAGAAATACGTAAAGGTCTAAAACAAGCGAAACATATTATCATCGAGCCTAATGAAGATATGTCTGTAGAAGATATGATGAAAGCAGTCACATCTCGCATTAGCAATGGTAATTATCCAAGAAGTCAAAGTCTTGTAGAGTTACGGATAAAAATCGGGGATTATGAAGCAACATATAGCAGGGCAGATATAATCTCTAAAGGGTTTAAAATCAAACCGGGAGACTTCCACAATGTGTCAGTCTCCCGGAGTCAGGGTTCAAGCCTTACTTCATCAGCAGGGTCTATCTCCGATGCAAAGCTAAGCAAATTCTTTGGAATAACCAAGAAAACGCCGCAGGAAATTGCGGCTGAGCGTCATGCGATGCGGACTGCGGCTGATGTCGAGCGGATTCAGACGGATTGGAATATCCGCAGATTGCAGAGTCTTAGACAGGATATGATGCAAGGTTACCTTCCAATGGAGATGCAGGGTGTTCTAAACAATCTGTCTCGGCTCAATGCTGATGGCAAGTTTAAAGAGGTTAATGTGCGAATTGCCTCATTACAAAAAACTGCGCATCGACACGCAGCACGCACACAAAGCGACATCGCAGATATACAAGCTCGATGGAGTGCCAAACTTACGCGTGATAAAAATACGCAAATTATGGCAGACAGTGTGCTTAAGCTCAAAAATGAATATCCGCTTGATGTGGACTTCTCGGCACTCTCCAAAGCAGTGACAGATGGCAATCTTGACAAGATGCGCGAAGAAGCCAAGAGGGTGGCAAAAGAAATTGTTGTTATTAGGAATGAAGAGAAAGTTCTTGCTGACCTTATCCCCGATGTACACGGATGGCATAAACAATTCTCACTTTCCGAGCTCCAAGAAGCTCATAGCAAGATCCAAGCCACACTGGACTATTGGAAAGCAAAAGGGTATGATCTCGCCACAGACAGCAACCTGTCGATTCTTAAGAAAGAGATAGAGCAGAAAATCAAGTTTGTGGAGAATCCCGGAGCGTTCAAGGTTGGACTTACTGCACACAAGACATGGCAAGTCCAACAATATTCCTATATCAAGATCCTCAACAAGGTAGAGACTCGTATCGATATCATCAAGCTTGAAGCGGATTACAAAGCTCTCCTCGGCTTTAAGACAACATCAAAGGATTTCAAAGACTATATGGCGAAAGCCAAGGCTGCGCTTGATGCTGGGAACACAGCTGATGCAAAACACTACATTAGTGCCGCCGATTGGAAGAAAAGAGATCTTGAACATCGCCGAAAAGGAAAGTCCGCAAAACTTTCTGGTAGCATTAACTTTGACAAGCTGTATTCGGGCGGTTGTCCATTTACTCCTTGGGAGATTGCGCAAATCAAGGACTACGAAGACCAAATAATTCAGAGCATGATGGATTATGGTTTTGTGGAAAATGGCTTAAACATAAAATACCACGATTTCATTTTGCGACTTTCTAAAAAATACTACGGCAAACAGAAGTCTATTTACAGTACGGCAGAACAAGCTGCAATGAAAAAAGCGGCATACATGTATCTTGCAAGACCATCGATAAACCCCGGATTCGATTGGGGAAAAGCAGTAGGTGGCGTTTACAACGGTAAACGCCAAAAACGATACTCGTATTTGAAAAAATTAGGCAATGGAATAACGGCAGATGAGCTATCCATAGTTCAACGTTTTACAAATGGATCAACATTTAGCAACGCATATAATTTGCGAAATTCATCTCCTTATTGGGCAAAGGAATGGGGAAAAAAGATGGCGAGACTAACCTCCGTACAAGCCAAGGAAATGGAACAAATCATCGAAGAATGGTCTCAGGGTGCTAATTATACTCTTGACAGAATGGTTCGCTATAACGGGATCACGTTCAGAGGTCTCGATAGCGGAGGTGGACCGGAGTCTCGAGCGCAACTGACTAAGGCTTTCAATAGCGGCACTGCTTGGGTTAATGAAGCCTCTTGTTCAACTTCAATGAAATATTCAGTAGCAAATGGCTTCGACGGAGATTTGATTATGGTGATCCATAATAAAACCGGAGCATATATCCACGAAATTTCAGATTATAATTCAGAGTATGAAATAATGACGTTGCGTGGAGCAAAGTATCGTGTAATAAAACCTCCAACTTATGTAGGAGGACGTTGGATAACTGAACTTGAGGAAATTTAACGACTTTCCTCAATAACACGCGAAAATGGGTATTCTATATTTGTAATGTACGAACGCGACCAAAGCCCCAAAGCATAGAGACGACTTGCACGCTTTTCAAATTCTATTTCAGAAGTATTAGGTTGAGCATCTCCTTGCCACATCTTTTCCCGGAGATAAGTCCACATTGTAGGAGAAAGTTCTCCTACAATCTTTTTGTCACAATTCGAAACAGCTTCTGACTCCAATCGCCACCAAAAGCAACGACCGAAATCCGAAAATGGGCAAAATTCCTCACCCTTATAAAAGGAATAATTACTAAATTTCATAACAATGAGTTTTTATGCTCTAATTTGCGACAAAAATACTAATAATTTATTTAGACAGCAAATATTTACGTATATTTTACGCGATGGGTGGATTTTTTATCAAGCAATGGTTGGACTAATCGGATAGCAAAATATATAAAGCCGCCCCACAGCAACAAGAACTGCAGGACGACTCTATAAACAGATTTCTCCATACACTAATAATTTTAGAAAGCTGGGATGAGGTCTTTTTGGATGTGGGTGGCTACCCATATCAGCTCGGGCTCTGTCAGTTTGGCGCCGGAGTAGAAGTCGAGGATGGTTTCATTCTCGCCTCGTTCGGATATCGGAGTTCTGTAAAACTCGTGCATCTCCTCGACCCACATTAGGATCTCGGGTGACAACGGGAGGGTGATCAGGTGTGCCGGTATGTCGGAAACCTCAGCAAGTTTAAAAAGAGCCTCGGTGGTTTCCTCTGCCCAATCCTCAAGGCATTCAGCCGGATTACTATATTTCCACAAGAAGTTTTCAAAGCGCAACATTTCGAGCGTTCTCAGTCCATTCATATCAGAAATTTTTAGAGGGGCGACCGGAATCGCCCGAGATTAATAACACGCTGCAAAGTAGCATTAAAAGTTTGGATAATGCATCATCAATCTCGATATAAATATCCCGATATCCCCCTATTTAAGTCTTTTTAAGAGATTTGCCGGCAAAATGATAAAAAGTGTGTTTTTCAGCAACTTGTAAAAATTTTATGTTTATATTGTAATCATTGTTGAGAAATTTAGTATCTTTGCATATAAACTGAAATCCAAAGTAACTCATCGCGATGAAAAAAGAAATTCTCGAAGCACTGAAAGCCAAGTTCCAGGGGGTCAGTGATAGTATTCTAAGCAGGATAGCGGATAAGCTCGCGAAGACTGCGACGACAAGCGAAGATGTCAAAACCTCGGTGGAGGGGGTGACCATTCAGCAGGTGATTGAAAGTTACGGCGACAGCCGAGCCACCGAAGCCTCGCACACGGCACGTCAGAATGCGGTGCATGACTACGAATCGAAGTACGGGCTGAAGGATGGCGTTAAGATCACCGGACAATCAGGGGTAGGAGACCAAAGTTCTGCTACAACTACCGACCTTAACGGAGAGGGAGAAGACGCCACGCCGGCATGGGCAAAATCCCTGATCGAGCGTATGGATCGCATCGAAGCCTCCCGAACCGGCGAGATCAGAAAGCAACAACTCTATGCCATCACCGGGAAACTGCCGGAGAGCATCCGCAAGGCGTACGATCGTCTGCCCTTGGACGCCTACTCCGACGACCAATTCCGGCAAGTATTAGGCGAGATCACCACCGAAGTGGAAGGGATCGCCAACGCAACGGCGGCACGAGGGGGCGTTTTCGGCAAACCATCCGCCTCTACCGGAGGTGGCACAAACACGGAGTTGACTGCCGAACAGAAGGCGGCTATCGCGCATCGTGATGGCGTTAATGCCGGCGATCAACAACCCTTCTAAGTTTAACCATCTAATCGTTTTATCCAATGTCAATGACCGTAAAACGCAGGAGAGACTCGCAGACACAACGCGTATTTGTACACAAGACTGCCGACATTCGTGGCGGTGTATCTGTGGCAAGTTCGGAGCTGGGTGGCGACTTTCTCCGTGAGGGTGCAATCTTGAGTGCACCTATCGATGGCGTCACGCATGTTGTCAAGATCGGGCAGGTCGCTGCTGAAGTGGCATCAGACGCCAAAACCATCCAAGTCAATAAACTTCACTGCTTCAAGGTAGGAGACATCCTGATGAAGGCTCCCGGGGCATTAGCGTCGAAGATCACTGCGATCGACGATAGCAACAGCCAATATGACACCATCACCCTTGCCGCCGCCATCGGCGCAGTTGCCAAGGGAGATTTGGTGGCAGAAGCAAAAGCGACATCGACCGGCGTTACATCGGCGCTCAAATATGAGCCTCAATCCGTTAATGGTACGGGCAAGCCAATCGATCCGACATCCAACATCAACACCGATGCATGGGTGATCGGCGTAACGAAAGGCAATCTTGTGCCTGATTATGTCGATGTGAAGTTAAAAGGAATCGTTAACCTCTAAACTAACAGGAAATGGCAACAGTAGTTAACACTCTCATCCACGGACTTTCTCAGCAGATGGTGCAGGCACGTCTTGACACCATCGATGTAAAGCCCTTTCTCTTCGGGACATACTTCCCTGTGAAGAAGGTGACCGGGTTCAATTGGCGAACGCTGACCAATCAGCTCTCCAAACCCAATGTCGCCGCAGATCTTCATACCGACAACGGGAGCATCATCCGCAAGCGCCGCCCGATCTTCGAGAGCGCCAAGGGAGACATCCCGTTCCTCTCCATCTCACGCGAGATGACACGCTCCGAGATCAAAGACTATCAAACCGAACTTGCCCTTGCTCAAGATGACGATGCCACCAAGCTCGTGCAATTCTGGGGCGAGGATGTAGACTTCTGCTTCAATGGTATTCAGAGTGAGCTCGAGTATATCGCCTGGCAACTCTTGTCGAATGCCGGACGACTCCACTTCGACACCTCCAACAACGCCACATACGCTAACGAGTTTGATCTTGACTACGATGTGTATGACGAGCAAAAATTGCAAACCTCGACTGATTGGGGCGACAGCGCCAATGCCGACATCATCGGCGACCTTGTAGCCATCCGCAAGGCGGCAAAAGCATCCGGTCGCAATCCCAAATTTGCATTCATCAACCTTGATGAGCTCTATCGCATCGCATCAGCCGAGCAGATCATCAAGGCTTGTGCTTCGTTTGCAAGCAACGCCTTGGGTATCTCTCAGACCCCTACCTTGGAGCAGATCAACCAGATGCTGGCTAATCAGGCATGGCTTGGCGGTATGCAACTTCGCGTGATCGACCAAGACATCACTCGCGAGTTTGACGATGGAACATCCATCACCGGCAATCCATTTGCCGACCATCGACTGATCTTGACAGAATCGGAGAAACTCGGCACCACTCAGTATGACATCCTACGCGACGATGATAGCGCAAGCTGCATCCTTCGCGCAGAGCGTTCTCACACCGTAGTGAAGAAGTATGGTACGATTGAGCCCAAGAGCGAGGTGACTATCGGTGAAGCCGATGCCATCCCTGTGCTTGACTCGGCATATCGTAACATCTATGTGCGAACCGATAAGACCTCATGGTAACCCCACTAACTGAGACAACGCATCATGGCAATATCGAACATTGAAGCACTCAGAAGCCTAAGCGCATATCCGATACCTCTGCTAACCATCACGGAGGTATCGGAACGCCGTAACATCGACTTGATGGCGGAAGCCACCGCAGAGAGTCTCCGGAGCAAGGAATATCGTCTTGCCACGGCAGATCTCCTCTTGTGGCTTTCCTACGCTCCCGATATATCGCAAGGTGGGCAATCATACTCCATCAATAGCGAGCAACAAAAGCAAATGCGAAGCGAAGCGATGGCTATCTATGAGGAACTCGACAAGGAGATAATTGCCGGATGCCTGAAATTCGGATATAAAGGATCTCGGCTATGATCATACCCAACGGCACTATCGAATTCAAGGAGAAGACTCCGGGGAAGATCGACCCGGAAACGGGTTATCCCTCCACCTCATCACAAGTGGCTTGGAGCGATCCTATCCCTTGCCAGTATGTAGCCAACAACCGCACCTACCTCGGCAAGGTAAATGGCGAGCGATTTACATTTGCAAATTATGTGGTGTTTATCGATGACTTTACGCCATTCCCCGATAGCGAGCAGGTAAGGTTGAAGGATAAGACCGGCAAGGATCTCGGAGAATACTCCCTGATGTCGACGGAGAAGTATGAAGCCATCTCACAAATCAAGATCTTGATATAGCATAAGGCAAGATGGGAATTGAGTTGAAGACACCGATGTCGGAAATCAACCGATACATAGAGCAGCAGATCAAGCGAGCCGAAAAGGCGATCATCTATAATCTGCAGCTTGTAGGAGAGCGTGTGGTGAACCATGCGCGATCACTCCCATCGCCGAGTGCTACGGTATACAAGGGACGTATCCCTCCCCACCAACCCAACTACATCGACCACACCGCCAACCTCCGGAGCAGCATTGGCTACGTGATATCGTGCGATGGCAATATCCGGACGAACGGCGGATTCAAGGCTGAGGCAAACGGGAGTGATGGGGCAGCAATCGGTTCAAAATATGCCAAAGAGGTAGCCGGACGATATCCTGAGGGCATCGTCTTAGTGGTGGTAGCCGGTATGGAATATGCCGCCTACGTATCTGCCAAAGGGTATGACGTAATCGACAGCGCAGAGCTCCTCGCAGACAAGCTCGTGCCACAAATTCTCCGACAACTCGGTTTCAAATAAAACACTATTCTACAATGGCAAAGACCGGAAAGCAAATACAAGGTGACATCTACCGACTTCTGCGCGATAGCACTCTCTACACGATGATATCGGGAGAAGTATATCGCAACGGCTATCGTCCTCGCGACAGCCGCAAAGAGGATGCCATCGTGACATTCACAAGCGGATTTTCCGATGAGGTTCAGACCGGGATAGTTACTATCAACATCTATGTGCCGGACATTGATCCTGACAACAACGGCACATGGATCGAAGATGGGATTCGTACCGAGCAGATCGAGAAATTGGCGCAGTTGTGGGTGGAGAGCCTCACGGCGGAGGTGTCGTGCTACAAGTTCCGGCTGAATCAGACCATCTACACCGAAGATGAGCCGGAGATTCACCAGCACTTTGTGGTGGTAAAACTCGCCTATCGTTATTTCGGTGAAGATGCATAAGAGCCTATCTTGATACCGAAAATGGCAAAGAAGTGACGATATATCCGAATATGGATAAACAGAATACTAACAATTAAAACCGATATACAATGGCAATACTTTCATGGGGTACACCCCTAATTCAGACCACCGAATCGGAGAATGGTGCACCGAAGGACTCGGCATCATGGAAAGATATCGACACTCCCAAGGATGGGACAACCAAACTGACGGCATCTGCCGGCACTGAAGTTGAGGCAGTCGAAGAGGGTGGTCAAGTAGTTGACTACCGAATAGGTAAAAATAAGTACACTCTTGAGTTCGATCTCTTCGTTAAGGTCGGAGTGTCACGACCTTGGGAAGACACGGACGGTATCATCGCCGGCGAACACGCCATCAGGATCACTCCCGAAGACGAGGCTTGCGAGGGTATTCAGATCGATCGATGCACATTGCGTGTAGAGGAGAACTACTCCACTGCCGATGGCATTATCCTTCACTATGTCGCCAAGGTTCTGAAACCCAAGACCGGCAAGATGGTGAAGTCATATACCAAGGGCGCGTAATCATCCTTTCAACATCCTGCGTCAGCAACCACGCAGGATATATCGCGAGATGGAGCAGAGGTAGCTCACTACGCTCATTCCGTAGAGGTCGGGGGTTCGAATCCCCCTCTCGCCACCAATATCAACACCAATCAATATGTCAAATCCAACGACAATCGAAAAGCAAGTGGCTCAGACCATCCTCCAGCAACCGGACGTAATCCAAGTTGGAGGCAATACATATAGCATCGCTCCACCGAGTGTAGCAACCCTCATCTTAGTGTCAGCCGGAGTATCTCGGTTGCCTCATATCCGATTGAACGACAATCGAGTGATGGAAGAGTCACTATCTATTGCCAAAGATTGCCGAGAATTGGGCGATATAGCCGCAACACTGATCCTTGGGGCAAAACACATCAACGACAAGGTTGTAAGCCGACACACGGCGAAAAAACGGCATCTATGGGGGTTATTCAGCACCACCAAGGTAGTGGAGACCGTCGAAACGAAGAAAGAACAACTCAGCCGGGAACTGCTCGAAGAGGTCACCCCAAGAGATTTGCATAACATCATCGCTCAGATCCTCCTCAAGATGCAGGTAGGGGATTTTTTCGGGCTTACCACTTTCCTGACAGAGATCAATATGATGCGCTCGACGAAAGTGGTAACCGAAGCGACAGCATCTGGGCAGTAGTCGCCGGCACGGTCAAGGCGTTCAACTTGCCGATAGAATACGTCTTGTACGATATGAGTTATGCCAACATACTGCTATATGGTGCATCACTACCATCCTACAAGACCGGGAAAGACAAGACCGGGAAGAGGGGGCGGCATCAGGAGTATATCAACGCCTCCGACCCCCGAAATAGAAGCAGAGTAAAAGCATTTATCGACTCAATAGATTGATATCCCAATGAATACAGACCAAGGCAGACTATCATTTGCGGCAGGCATCGACAACTCACAACTGAGAAACGATGCGACTGAATCTCGGAACATCCTCCGGAGTATATCGTCGCAGGCAGTGAAGGATGGTAACGAAATGAACAATGTTTTACTCAACGTCGGCAAGACGATTGGGGGAGTCTTCGCCTTGGGGCAGATCAAGCAATTTGCCATGCAGATTATCAGTTTGCGTGGCGAGATGCAAAAATCAGACCCTTGCCGGGACAGATAAGGGGAATGCTCTTTTCAAGGAAATCAAAGAGTATGCTGTGAGCACTCCGATGATGATGAAAGATCTGGCGCAAGGGGCACAGATCATGCTTGCCTTCAACATCGAGGCGGAGAAGGTGATGCCGATACTCAAAGCTATCGGCGATATCAGTATGGGGGATGCGCAGAAATTCAACTCCCTCACCTTGGCGTTCTCTCAAATGAGTGCCACCGGGAAACTGATGGGGCAAGACCTATTGCAGATGATCAACGCCGGGTTCAACCCCTTGGCAGTAATCAGCGAGAAGACCGGAAAGACAATCGGCGAATTGAAGGAGGAGATGGAGAAAGGCAAAATCACCACCGACAAGGTGACGCAAGCCTTTATGGATGCAACATCAGAGGGCGGTAAATTCCACGGGATGCTCGAAAATCAAAGCAAGGGCATCGCCGGCTCAATCTCCAATTTGCAGGGAGCCATCGACGATATGATGAACGAGATTGGCTCAGCTGCAGAAGGCACAATTGTTACTGCAGTAAACGCTACCACATCACTTGTTAAGAACTATGAGCAGGTGGGGCGTGTTCTCGTTGGTGTAATTAGCACATACGGCGCATACAAAGCAGCATTGATAGCAGTAACGGCTTGTCAAGGATGGGCATCTGCCGCCGAGGCGTTACATTATTATTGGCTCGTACTTGTTGAGAAGGCTCAGAAGATGCTCAATGCCACGATGCTTTCTAATCCTTACGTCCTTGTTGCCACACTCATCGCCGGAGTAGTTGCCGCTATGGTATCGATGAAGACCGAAGCCGAATTACTTAAAGAAACGGAAGAAGAGTATGAATACCAAAAGCAACAAGTAATCGAGGCTGAACAAAAGCACAGAGAAGAAATAGATAAATTGTGTTCTATTGCAGAAGATGAGGCTTTGTCTACTGATACTCGTCGTATTGCGCTTCATAAATTAGAAGAGAAATATCCGGACATTTTTGCCAAATATCAGACTGAGACCGAAATGCTTGAAAACATCAAGAAAATCAAGCAAGAAATTGCTGAACTTGATGGCAAGAAATCAATTACTAACCCTAAAAACGAACTCGCCGAAGTTAATAAGCGTATTGCAGAACTCGAAAAAAAGAAAGCAACAGGACATGAAGAATGGGTAGAAGCCAATGCCTCCGGCACAAAATATAAAAAGATTAAGGTGGGAGGTCTGACTGCCCAAGAGGAACGGGAGCTCAAAATGCTTAAAGACAAGAGGACTAAACTTCAGGGAGAAAGCAAAAAAGCGGACGCAGATGCATATTTTGCTGACCTTTCCGGCATCAGCAATAGCGAATTAGATCGCCAGATAACCGTTAGAAAAAACCTACTTGCCAAGATGGAAATGGGAGGAAATACTCGTGGCGGAATAGTAGGCAATATTCCTCACTCAGGCTCCTATAGCAAGGATGAATTACAAGCTCAATTACAAGCATTAGAACGTCAGAAAAAATATCGTGAGGCAGAATCCAAATCGGGCGCACAATGGGTTGCAGATAAAAAGAAAGCATACAACGATGCTACAAAAGCATATAACGATTATGTGAACGGCGTAACCTCCAAGGGAGTAAAAGAAGAAGACTTTAAAAAAGAAGCTGCTCGACTCAAAGAGGAAATGGAGACAGCCAAAAAGGAGTACGATAAAGTTAAGCCTTCTTCTAACTCCGGAGCCAACAGAGCAGCCAAAGTGAGTCATTCCAATGCTCAGATGCTTGCTGAGGAAGCGGCAGAGCGTATGCGGCAGAGCGAGGAGTATGCACGACGTATGGCTGACCAAGAAAAGGACAATGAATTCGAAATC
Source organism: Lepagella sp. (assembly GCA_051878555.1). Lineage (GTDB taxonomy): Bacteria > Bacteroidota > Bacteroidia > Bacteroidales > Muribaculaceae > Lepagella. Next base: position 38,650 of record JBJEKI010000074.1, read on the forward strand.
CGGCAAGCTCGAATCGATGCTATGAAAGATGGGCTTGATAAGGAACTTCTCCAGAACAAGCTCAATTATGATAGGCTCGACGAGCAGAACAAGCGTCGACTCCGCGAGATGCTCGACAACCTTGCAGAGGAGAAACTGCGTCAAAAGGAAGATGAAAATCCCACTATCTTCAAGACAAAAGGGAAAGACGGCAAATTTGAAGATGATCCGGGCAAAAGAGACGAAGAGTTAAAGACAATTCGTCTCTCACTCAATGTCGACGACCTCTCCTCGGAGCAAAAGCAACAATTTGAGGAATTCGGCAAGATAGCGGCTGAAGCATTCGAGGTGGCTAATGAGAATAGCATGACCCGTCTGCTTGGAGAATACGTTGACTTTAATCGTCAAAAGACGGATATAACAGAAGAATGGGAGCGTACACGTTCTCTCATTCCCGTTAAATATGGGATTGAGGCTAACAATAAGATACGCGAACAGCTCGGGAATCTTGAATTCGATAGCATAAAGAAAGAATTCAATTGGGAGAGTGTGTTCGCCAATTATGAGAATATGGCAAGCGCAACACTCGACGGATTGATAAAAAAGCTCGAGAGCTACCGCGATAAGATAGAGAAGACGTTCGATCCCAAGATCATCGGCGAATACAATGACGCCCTGCTCAAATTGCAGAAAGCTCAACGGGCTAACGATAAGAATGTGTGGAGCTCATTTATACCTCAAGCTATAAGGGAGCAAAAGGAATATGAAGAGGAAATCAACGCTAAAAAAATAGAATATAATCGACTCCTCGATAAACAACACGAAAAAGAGAATGAAGTAAAGGAAAAGATTATAGAAATTCAGAAAGCCCTCAAAGATATGACCGGGGAAGATTATGCAACTGAAGACATAGCTGACCCCAACAATCTACAAGGGATAATTGACACGCTCCAAAAAACAAACCCGGATGGAGCAAAAAACATCTCATCTATGTCTGCATCCCTACAAACAATGCAGTCTGAACTCGGAGGTATTACTCAAGCCGCAGGAGAAGCCGGTACAGCATTGATGGGCATGGAAGGCGGAGGCATGGATGCACTTGAAAAGGTTGGCGCAATTGTTTATGCCATCAATGATAGTGTGCAGTCAGCCAAAGCACTCATTGATGACCTCTCCAACACTGCAGATGCATTAGGAGCAGATACCGAAATAGGCAGTGGTTGGGATACCGCTACGACAATTATGGATGGATTTGCTGAAGCCTCGCAAGGAGCAACAGATGCCTTTGAGTCATTCAAATCGGGTAATCCTATTGGCGTGATACAAGGTGTTGTGAAATCTTTTACGGGATGGATTCGAGCCTTTGCCGCTATTCATGATGCCAAGCATGAACGCACTATTCAGAAACTTCAAGATCAAATTGAAGACCTTGAAGACGCATATAAGCGATTAGACCGGGAGATCGACAAGGTTTTTTCAAAGGATGCATCAAATTTATTAAATCAAAAGGCCGAAATGATAGAGCAACAACGCAAGCTCATCACGATGCAAATAGAGGAGGAGAAAGCCAAAAAGAACATTGATGAAGATAAAATCAAGGACTGGGAAAAGCAGCTAAAGGATCTCGAAGAGGACTACGAGGATGCCAAAGAGGCTGCCGTTGATGCAATATTCGGGGAAGACATTAAGTCTGCCATCGAGAATTTTGCCGACGCTTACGCCGAGGCGTGGGCAAATAGCGAAGATCGAGCCAAATCGGCAAAGGATGTTGTCAAGCAGATGATGAAGAACATGGTTATGGAGAGCATTAAGGCAGCTATTCAATCCTCCGGGGCAATGGAGCGCATCCGCGAGAAGCTGCAAGAATTCTATGCCGACAACGTTCTCTCCGATTGGGAGCAAGATTATATATACCGAATGGCTGAAGAACTCCAAGAGGATATCGACAACCAATTCGGATGGGCAGAATCATTACTATCTGATGATGCCGAACGGCAGGCATCGCAGAAAGGGATTGCTACTGCCGACCAGGATAGCGTCGATGAACTCAACGGGCGGATGACTGCGGTGCAGAGCCATACCTATTCCATCAGCGAGAATACAAAACTTCTGCTCTCCACCACGCAATCGATACTGCAGAGCGTGATGAATATCGAGAGCGAAACCGATGGCTTTTCTGCGCGATTGGAGCGGATGGAGGGGAACATCAAGACGATGACCAATACTCTCGATGATATAGCAACCAAAGGAATACGATTAAAATCATAACGACATGGAATTAGCAGAAATAATCAAACAAATACATAGCCAATGGCTGATCGCCAAGGAGCAACGCAGACAACGATGCTTGGCGTCTAATTTGCCCGTCGTGGCGCAGAGATTAGCGGATTGCACGATGTTTAAAGGGGACGAGGATATCGCCAAGCTTGCACGATTATTCACATCGCCACAGGGGATGGAGTTCTGCTTGGCGGCTAACTTTCCAACCCTCTCAACATTCCGGCTATTCAAGTCATTCAACACTCGGCAATATGGGATCTATATCGATGCCGGAAACATCACCCTCAAGAATCCATCCATGGCGGTGCTGATAGGCAAGACCATCGCCACTATTGAGTGCGACTCATGCGAGATGCACAATGTGATAACCATGCATGGGGCTTCGGCTACCGTATTAGCATCAGGATGGGCGGTGGTGAGAACGGAGAGTGGTGTATCGTCGAATATAGTACGTCGTTCATCAGATAATGCGATAATTTTATGATGGAAGGCAGATTATATATCGATGGCAAAGATGCTTACAGCACATGGGGCGTGTATGTGGCGACAGGAGGATGGAACGACCTTATCGCATATCCGCCCCTCAAGAAGGTGACATCTAACGATTGGCAAGAAGAGGATGGCATCGAGCCGGATCTCTCCAACCCCAAGCTCGACACCAAGGATGTACAAATCAAGATGGTATGTTCCGACCCCTATCGCTTGGCAGACTTTGTGGATATGCTATCCGATGGCTCTTACCACACTTTCAATTGTGCATCTATCATGCGCCAATACACCTTGCGGCTCACGCAGATGCCCAATTTGGACTATGCTACACACGTCGGCATGATCACCCTCAAGATGAGCAATGATTTCCCCCTGCAAGGCTATAGTTATCTGACTCCAATGAGCATCATTGCCGAGTCGACCGATTATTGCATTGATGGCACTCCGCTAACCGACTACGGATGTAGAATACTCAAGGGGAGTCTGTCGGAGGTGTTGAAAGCCGGCAATGTCAAGCCAAATCTGCTTAGAAATATAGACTCACAATCCGGAGCAATCTATGATGGTGCTAATGTCACCTACAAAAGCAAAGATGTCAAACTCAACTGCTTGATGCGAGCAGGAACGCTTGATGAATTGTGGCGCAATTACGATGCGCTGCTATATGACCTGACGCGACCCGAAGAGCGGATGCTACAAGTTGAGGAATTGGGAAGGTCATTCCCATTCCACTACAAGAGCGCATCCGTATCGGCGTTTTACCCCACGGACAAGATATGGCTGACCTTTACGTTGACCATAACCTTCACCCGAGATTTCAGAATCTAATAATCTAAGAGCGCGTTCCTTAAATTTTTGGGGTCGTAGAGGTCGTAGCCTTGAGTCG
>JBJEKI010000075.1:0-11450 GCA_051878555.1 Lepagella sp.
TGCCCAAAAAGATCCGCCTCTACGACCCAAAAAATTTAAGGAACGCGCTCTAAGATGTCTTCCTCTAAAATCGAGACAACAACTCAAAAAAATGTGCCGAAAATTGACCTGAGAGGCATCTGGAAATGCGTTTTAGGTCAATTTTCGGCACAAAAATGACTCTTGTAGCTCTCTGTATAAAGGTGTAAAAGGCTGATATATAAATGTATAACAAAAGAGGGATGCTCGGCGGCTTCCCTCTTTTTCTCGGTTTTGTGATTTTGTTAGCGGATAAGTTGTTTTCTATTCAAAACAACACTTTCTTGGTCGTGCCGTCGCTCCTCTTTGCGATGTTGACACCTCGTTGGGGAGCGTCGATGCGTCGACCATCTATGCTATACCAGGCGGCTACCGTGGCGTTCGATTTGGCGGCTTCAACCTCTTTGACACCACTCTCGTCGTTATAACGCGAGGCGGGAATCTTGTCGGCAGCTACAATCTCACCGGTGTTGTCGTTGATAATCATCACCACCACCGACGTCTTCATCGGGTCTTGCACGCCAAACTCATTCTCCACCTCTTGCATAGGCATGGCGAAGGATATGGTCGCCTTATCGCCCTCACCATCGCTCCAATCACACTTCAATGGGCAACCGGCACCATAATAGTCGGGATAGATACCCATCGCTACATGGTTGTATTCGAAGTCAGAGGGAGAGATACGGGTCGCAGGATATTCGCAGAAGAATTGCATATACTCCCACCATGATTCAGTGGCATTTTCGAGGAACTTCTCCTTGCTTGTGCCGGAGAAGTAGTTGTATTGATACCACTTGACATTGCTTCCCACCAAGCCATCAGCCAATAATACGGCAGCTGCCGAGAGATTGAGTCGGGGATAGGGGAGTGCCACCTTTGTGGTAAAGGTAACCTCGATATCGTGGCTATCTTCGTCATACATCGCACGATCGATATTTACCGTAGCCGCCGAACTTGATTTGACAATCTCCTTCACGGCAGCCTCAATAGCACTGTATTGAGTCGGGCTTACTTGCTTCGAGCGGTTGAGCACCGCAGCCGGCAGACTCTCTATCGGGTGGCGCGGGTTGCTGATGAATGGGTCGGAATAATTGTGATTCTCCATCACGCCCGTCGAGAAACTTGTGCAATGGATGCCGATGCCGATGAAGCGGTCGGGATAGGCGTCGGTAAACTTCTCAATTCCGGCAATGCCGGCAGGGCAATAGCCACACTTTTCGCCGGTGCCTTCCTCTTCGACGCATACGGTAGGATAACCTTCGCCACAACCGATGTATGACTCAACCACGGTCGGTTCAGCCCCCTCGATATTGGGAAGGAAAGAGATGGTATATCCCACCATATCCCCAAGGTTGAGGCTGAAGCTCTTCTTGAACTTGAGTTCATAGACAGCCATCGTGCCACTCAGGTCGGCGCTCGATTGAATAGTTTCATTGATCCCGGTGGTAGAGGTAAGAGTTGCCGAATACCCATTGCAGGGAGCGATGACAGTTGCGGTAACCGCAGGTTGCACAGCTCCTGCTTTCGACGTATAATAAGGAGTAGCATCATTGACAGTGGCGAAATAGGGTGCCACTTGGATTGAAGTCAATCCCAACAAACCGTTGTCGGTGCCCTCATTGGCGATAGCGATACGAATGGTAGTGCCCTTCTGCGATGCCAACGACACATAGAAAGTCGATGGGTCTGCTACATTATTTGCAGGCACGCGATAGATCTCCAAGTCGGTTTCGCTTTGGGTCTCGTCGCTCTTGATGGCATAGACACAGACCTTATTTTGAGAAGTCGATCCGGGGTTATAGTTCACTGCCTTGAACGCCAATACGGCTCCGGTGGCAGGCACTTCGATTTCGGGAGAGATAAGGCGAGTGTTCACCTTTCCGCCTTCCACAGTCGAGGAATAGCTCACTGCATAGCGGATGTCACTGCCGGGGAGAGTCATGATCTTCATGCCTTCGCCCTTAGCGAAATACTCTGCCGCATCTCCGGCGGGCTGCTTGTCGGTGCCGACAGTGCTCCATCCCTCAGGAAGGGTTTCGCCCGTGCAGCTGCTCCAATCCTCAGATAGAATCAAGTCGGAGCCATAGCTCGCTATGGCTGCCGACATGATTAGTATTATGGATAAAATAGATCTGCTCATCACTGATCAGGTATTAAAGATTATCCACACGAGATTTTATTTGACCATCTTCTTTTCGGTCACGATAGTGCCGTCAGACATGCGAGACACTACGATATAGAGACCCTTGGCGGGAGTTGCCACGCGTACACCGTCGGTGGTGTAATACTCGCGAGCCACTATCATAACTTCGCCGCAGATATCCTTGACTGCAGAAGTGCCGGTAGATGCTACAAGCACATCGTCGATGGTCATAGCGAAGTATATGTTCAGAGTGCCATGGAATGCGATGCGGACAGTCTTGCCGGCATATTCGCTGAGATCTACTGTCTTAATCTCCCAATCTGTTTTTGACTTGCAAGAGATTGTCTCTGCTACAGTGTACTCTGTAGGATCATCTCCTTCGCCCACCATGATCTCAAGATCTTGTTGCATATAGGAGAAGTTGGAGAGCATAAAGCGAAGAGTAGTCTTGCCGTCAGCCGGAATGGCGATCTGAGGTGTTACGGCATAGTCATCGACATCATAATAGGTAAATGTATTGGGATCATAGCCCACAATCACGAGCGATTCATTGCCTTCATATTTTGAAGAATATCCACGATCGATAAGACTTGGATTTTTGCTTACACCTGTCCAAGTATTTTCATCATCATTGCCATCGATTATGTCCCAATCTTGATAGCCATATTCGAAACTTTCGTAATAGAGAGCATTGCCCAAAGAAGTATCTACACCCTTGCCTGAGCAATTGATGGTGAAGTCGCCGATGTTGGTGCAGATCTTAAGGTCATTGTTGTATTCGCCACCCTCGGTCGGAACAAATTCGATCATCAGGTTGAGGTCACCATTGTCTGCAATGCGAAGAACCTTGGCTTCGAACGGGCCGTCACACTCTTGAGAAAGTATTTCGGGTGTTTTCGTGGTAAAGTTGTAAATATCGACAACTTGGTGACCGGCACAACCTACAAGCACATTCTTGTCATAAGTTACGGCATCGGTTGAGATACTTGACTGATAATCCTCTACGTTGAAGAGTTTGAGGCAGAGTTCGAAGAGTTTCAAACGGTCGTCGCCGAATACATAGCCTTCACGATTGTCAGTCTTCTTATAGTTCATCTTCAGGGCGTGACGACCCGACTTGAAGGTCAACACGTTCGAAGGATACATCACGCTTGCCGGACATTCAAAGTCTTCGCCGGCAGCATACTGCTCATTGCCGCCATCGATAGTAAAGATTGTTCCTGAGATCAGTGAAGGTGTATTCATGAACCAGAATAGTTCTTCAGAAGAGTTGGTGGCATCCCAATCGAGCACACCGACTTTACCTTCAGGTACTTCGAATTGAGCGTCGAGCCAACTGTAAGTAATACCATCGATATCTTGCTTGGAAGTTGAATTGTAGACATACTTGCCATTGTCGCTGAAGATGAAGGGCCAAGCCATGTCTGTATTGAATGAGAACTCACCTTCAGATACGAGTGTCTTATAATCGTAGGGGAGTGAGAGTGCCTCACCGGTACAGTTGAGAGTAAATTCTCCTCCTGTAGTCTTGATTACGGGATTGCCGCTGTCTGTGCCGACAGCAGATGCCACCCAAGTCAGAGGCACTTCGATTTCGCCGCCGGTCGGTACGGAGATAGCAGGAACTTCACCCTTGAAATTGCCATCGGCTACAACTTCAGTAATCTTCAGAGGGTTAGAACCGACATTGAGAATCTTAACAGTTGATGGCATATCTACGCTAAGATTGTCGTAATAAGTCTTGCCGAAGTCTACATTATTGTCTGCTAAGTAGGCATTGTCTGCCTTGGTCTCTACGAATTGTAAGTCGAGATCCCAAACGTATGCCTCAGAGTTGGTGCCATAGATGCTCCAGTCCATCGAAACGGAATTGACAAAGACAATAGTGTGCTCCCCCTCAGTTAGGGCCATTGTGCCGGACATCGAACGAGGAGATGCGTTAGTGCCATACATATCCCACTTATACCATTCATCATCGAGCAATACGAACAGAGAATTAGGCTGCTGATTCATATGTACTGCTCCCCAGTTAAAAACGCCGGTTTTGCCTGTCGGAACATTGACTTTACAGACGATACCCGATTCGGTGTTGTCTCCCTTGGCATAGTTGGTCGAATGGCCGGCTATATGACCTTCATATTCGCTGATAACAAAAGGGTAAGGAGAAGTGGGAAGGATATCGAATGCTTCGCTACCCTCTTTGGTGATCTTGGTGTAGTCGGCATCATAGACTTCAGTATTTACATTCAGAGTAATAGCCGGCGAAATCTTGTCACCGGAGATGCTCAATGATCCGTCGAATACTCCCGGTTCGGGGCAATTGAGCGTTATATCGATTGCTTGATAAGAGCATGCCGAGAGTGTCCCTTCAGTTACATTAGCCGTAAGTTGTTCGGATGTGGAAGTAATTGTGAAGTTAGTGGCTTCAGTGCTCTTGTTGTAGAGATAGATACGAGACTTAATAGGGTTGCCGGCAGTTACCACTTGGTCGCTAAAATTCAACTCAGTGGTTGACACCTCAACTGCACCATCGGCTGTCGCTTTTGTGAAAGTTACACCCTTCTGATAGTAGTCATAGAATGCCATCGCATTGCCTTGAGTGTCGAAAGCATATACGCCATATCCTGTCTTCGATGTCAAGGTCGAAAGATCGTCGGATACGGTAAATACGAGTTCGTCGGTAGTGGTAAGGCTTCCGGAATCGGCATCCATATCGCCGGCGAAGAGCACGAGCACATAATTCTTCTGGCTTGTTTCGCTATACATATTGGCGATTTTGGTATAGCTGGTTACAGGCTTTTCCGAATCGTATGATTCTACACTCACTGTGATCTTGCCGTTGCGATCGTCATATGTACCCTCGATGGCAAATTCCTTGTCGACTTCATCATAGTTGAGGTCTACAAGGCCATAGATTGTGGCCTTATCGCCATCAATAGTGACATGCACCGGGAATTGACGGGCTTCGCCATTATCCATATCAAACTTGCCATTGTTATAGCAAGACTTTGCCTCAGCCCAATAATTATAAGGCATATCGGCTGAGGGGATCTTGGAGATCTCAGCTCTTTTCATCACCTTCTCTTGCTTCAGAGGTGTGGCTTCGAGTTTCTCACTTGTCGATGCAAGGCTCCAGAATGTGGTGCCTGCTACACCCGCCAACACTGCGGCGAGCCATAGGGTAGTTTTAACTTTTTTCATAATAACCAAGGTTTTGGGTGAATTTTTTTCTGATGCAAATAAATCGGTTATTATTTTTCTCTGCAAATTTTCCGGATTATAATCAAGCCACACCCTGTTCGATGGCAGCCAATGGCTGTTTTAAAACAAATTCGACAATTCCGAACTTGTGGAATCGGAATTGTCGAATTTATGTATATTGTTGATAATTAATCTTTTATAAAAATTATTCTTTGTTGTCAAGTTCTGAATCGTCAGTTTCGTCATTATTTTGCCGATCGGAGAGAGAAATCTTGCGATATTCGGCGGGTGACATGCCGATTTGCTGCTTGAATGTGGTGTAAAAAGTCGATGGCGAGAGAAAGCCAAGTGAGGTGGCAAGGTCTTTCTGCGAAGTGATCTCTTCGTCAGACGAGAGGATACGCACGGCCTCTTTGATGCGCCATGAGTTCATGAATTGAAGATAGGTCTTGCCGGTCTTTTCCTTGATCACCTGAGAGAACCAGGTGTGATTGCAACCGATGCGCTCCGAGAAGATGTCGCGAGTCACTGTCGTGTCGGCATAGATCCGATTTTTCTCCATCTCATGGAGGATCAGTTGCCATATCGCGTCGGCACGCTGAGAAGAGAGCCCGTTGGTAGTCGTGGAAGTATCTGCGTCCTTCTCATCCTCCTCCGACTCGTTCTCAGGCGACTCAAGCATATCTATTTCGCGTTGGAAATCCTTCTGCTGTCTTACGATCACCTTGCGTATGCGATGTTGACGCCGCTGATAGAAGATATAGAAGCAGATGGTGATCAAGATGATGGTGATGATCGAATATATCATGATGCGCTGGCTCTTGATGGTCTGGCGATTGGCTCTCAGTTCCAGTTCCTTCTTTTCAACTTCAAATTTTACCTTATAGGTGTTGATTTCGTTGGTGTTGTGTATCTCCTTGATGCTATCTTGAGCTTGGATATAGATGTCGAGATATTTGATAGCCTCGGCCGAATTGCCCAATTGTCGATAATTGTCGGAGAGAAGACGGAACATCTCGGGATTGAGACGGTCATAACCGGATGTCTCTATCGACACCTTTTTTGCTTCAAGCAACTGAATATTAGATTCATTATATTTCCCCATCAGGTTAAGAACCTTGCCATAATTCACATAGGCAGCCGGGGTGGCATTAGGTCCTTCCAAAGCCTGCTTGATCGATCGTTCAGCCTCAGGCAGACTATCCAAAGCCATATAATAGCGAGCCTCAGCCAGGTCGGCATGGTAAGTCTGATCAAAGTCTCGCAATGCTTTGATATAGGGGAGTGCTCGACGCTCTTCGCCCGGCCGTTTGGTATAGTAATCTGCACATCGATAAGCTGCGGCGCGTAGCAGCGAGGGGTTGTCGGTCTCTATGGCAAATTCGTAGATATCGCGATCATATTTCATGCTCAGCGTATCTTCGAAGATGGCATATAACTCCGATATATTACACTCGGCTGCAATCTCGAAAGTGCGGGATCCGCAATTACGAGCATATTTGATAGCCTCCAAGTAATAGTGATGCGCTTGGGCGAAGTTGGGATGATACATCGTGGCATAATTCCCCAAGACGTTGTAGACGCGCGAGAGAAGGGTGTCATTGTTGGTGGTAAGTGCTATCTTTTCCGCCTCTTTTACCTTGGCAAGTCGCGTCTCGATATCCTTATCGGTCATCTGATAATAGCCTTGCGACAGCAATCCGTATGCCATATACACATCGTTGCGATTCTCTCGAGCCTTGCGGTAGAGTGCTTTGCCGATAGAGTCACTCTGACGGAAATTCTCTTTCATCGCAGCGTCAAGTGCAGCAAGACGCATACCCTCCAACTCCGTCTTATCTCGGGATGAAGAGTCCTCTTTTCGACACCCTGTCATCACTGCCGACAGGGTGATTATCGCGATGATAACAGGTAAGAAGATATGCTGTCTATAATATGTCATAAGCCGATTTTAAGCCACAAATATAGCAATTTTTTCGGCTTATTGCAACACAGGCACCAAGTATTTTGCCATCAGGTATCCGGCGCCGAAGAGCCACACGAAGAGGCATGTGGCGAGGATGAAGGGTTTGGCGCCCGCCTTTTTGAACTTGTCGAAGCTGGTCTCGGCGCCGAGTGCCGCCATCGCCATGGTCAGCAGATAGGTGTCGAAGTCATTGATCCATGTCACCACTTCCGCCGGCAGCAAGCCGAAGGAGTTGAAGCCGATCACAGCCAGGAATCCGAAGGCAAACCAGGGTATGGCGATCTTGCCCTTGCCCCCCTCGCTCTTCGACTTGCGCGCTGCCGAGGCTACCCACCAGCTCAGTATCAGCAACACCGGCACCAAGAGCATCACGCGGATCATCTTTACGATAATCGCGATGCCGGCGATCTCTTCGCCCATGGCATTGCCCGCCCCCACTACGTGCGCCACTTCATGCAGCGCCGAACCGGTATAGATGCCCATCTGCGAGGGATCTAACGAGAAGACTCCGGCGCGATAAAGAGCAGGATAAAGGAACATCGAGATTGTGCCGAAGATTACTACCGTAGCCACCGACACCGCCGTCTTGTAGGGCTTCGTGCGTAGTGTCGCCTCGGCGCCAAGCACTGCCGCTGCGCCACAAATACTGCTGCCTATCGAGGTCAATAGTGCCGTCTCCTTATCCATCTTCAGCATCTTGCCGATCCATACGCCCCCCAAGATAGTGAGCGTTACGATGATCAGATCCACCACAATGCCCGCAGTGCCTACTGCCACTACATCTTGGAATGTGAGTCGAAATCCATATAAGATGATGCCGAGTCGGAGGATTCGCTTCGAACAATATTGGATGCCCGGAGCCCATGTGTCAGGCAGTTGTGAACGTAACGTGTTGGCATAGATCATGCCAAGGATGATGCCGATGATCAGCGGCGAAAAACTCAGATCCTTCATCAATTGGGCTTGCCCGATAAAGAACGCAGCGCATGCAAAGAGCGCCATAAACAATATGCCGTGATACTTACCGGCCTTTTCTTTACTTATCATTGTCAGTTTTGGTTAGTCCTATATATTATAAGAACGCATCGTCGGTTCAATAATTATATATTCTAAAATTTTTGAAGATTTTTATGGAATGCGCTCTTAAAATTTTATGGAACGCGATATATGATTTGCTTATGATTGGCAGATTCGCTAACTTTGCAGAAGTTTTGAGAGACTCGACCCGCTGTCTCTCTCCGATACACGCTCATAATACTTCTTAAATATCCTAAATTATCAGTTATGGTTGAAATCGGAACCCCGTTTACGCCTCGCGGCAAGAAGGCATTATTGCTCGGAAGTGGCGAACTTGGTAAGGAAGTGACTATCGAATTGCAACGCTATGGTGTTGTAGTGGTAGCCCTTGACAAGTATCCCAACGCCCCTGCCATGCATGTGGCAGATCGTTCGATCGTTGTGTCAATGCTCGATGGCGATGCCCTGCGTCGCATCGTCGAGGAGGAGAAGCCCGACTACATAATTCCCGAGATCGAGGCTATCGCCACCCCTACCCTGATCGCCCTCGAGAAGGAGGGTTGGAATGTGGTGCCCACCGCCAAAGCCACCTTTACCACCATGAATCGTCGCGAGATCCGCAACCTCGCCGCCGTCACTTTGGGCCTCCCTACATCTCCATTTGAGTTTGCTGACACCGAGGAGGAGTTTGTCGCCGCTGTCGAACGCATCGGTCTCCCCTGTGTCGTAAAGCCGGTGATGAGTTCTTCAGGTCATGGTCAGAGTCTCGTGCGCCGTCAAGAGGATGTCGCCAAGGCTTGGCAAGAGGCGCAAGAGGGTGGCCGAGCCGGACATGGTGCCGTCATCGTCGAGGGTTTTGTCGATTTCGACTATGAGATTACTCTCCTCACTGTGCGCCATATCGGTGGTACTTCTTTCTGTCCCCCAATCGGCCACTATCAGAAAGATGGCGACTATCAACGCAGCTGGCAACCGCAAGCCATGTCGCCTGTGGCTCTCGAGAAGGCTAAGGAGATAGCCCGCAAGATCACCGATGCCCTCGGAGGCCATGGCATCTTCGGCGTCGAACTCTTCATCAAGGGTGACGACGTGATCTTCTCCGAAGTCTCTCCCCGTCCTCACGACACCGGCATGGTGACACTCATCTCCCAGCACCTCTCCGAGTTCGCTCTCCACGTGCGTGCACTCCTCGGACTCCCCATCCCCGAGATCCGCTTTTATGCCCCCTCGGCAAGCCGTGCTCTCCTCGCCGACGGCGTCTCTACCGACATCGTCTTCAGCGGTATGGAGGATGCCCTCGCCACTCCCGGCACTGACATGCGTATCTTTGGCAAACCCGAGGTCAAAGGCCATCGCCGCATGGGTGTAATGCTCGCTACTGCCAACACTGTCGAAGAGGCTTGCACCAAAGTCGAAGAGGCTGCCGCCAAAATCAAAATATCCTGCCTGTAACTTCCTATTACATAATCAATAAAAGTCTGCGCTATGACCACCAATCATGGCGCAGACTCTTTTTTGTTACAAAGATGGACTCTTTTTATTACAATATTATTTTATAGCATGCTCCATATATAGTTGATTTGTTGTAGCTTTGTCTGTACTAACTATATCGATTATGAAATCAGGATCCTGCTTCTTTAGATTATGTGTCGCTATCGTTGCCTCGATTATTGGCATTGGCTCGGCACATGCTCTCCTTATAGATGTGAAGGCACTCTACCGCGACCGCTACTCGATAGAGAGCGTTGAAGTTACCAACCTTTCCAACGGCATGTCCGTGACCCTCTCGCCGGGGCAGACACTCGCTCTGGGCGAGAGTGAGACTCGTGCCGCTGACGTGAAACTCCCATTTGCAGATGGCGATGACCTTTGCTTCACTTCTCGCGCCACCGATGGCGAAGTTACTGTCATCACCGAGCGCCCATCCGACGATCATACCCTTTGGGTGCATTTTATCAACACCTTAGATAGTGCCGGCAAACGCCACACTGTCCATAAAATTGGAGGACTTTACTATATCACCGATGTCGACGACATCGATGCTCTGGTCAATAAGAGTTGGCAACGCCCCGGTGCTGAGGATTTTAACGCCACAACTGAATACTTCAAAGCCACCAAACTTCATGGCTTGAAATATAAGAAAGAATTGGCGAAATCAGCCGCCATGAGTCGTGGTATGCAGGCGTTTACCACTACAGAAACGAATGAATCGACACCGTTAGACATGAATAGGGTAGTAGTATCGCGCGACGAAGAGGCGAACCACCGTGCCCTGATCGCCACGATGCTCGGCTTTGACCCCGATGAGGCAGAGCCTGTCAGTCCTAACCCATTTGGCGAAGGTAGAAGTGCCATTAATATCGGCGAAAAGATGATCGCATTCCCCGGACTTAATTTCTCTGCCGATACCGATCTTTGCACCGGTGTCTCGGTGGCGGAAGGTACTGATACCGAACTCCAATATACCCTCGCCACAGACGATGAGTGGGATATGGTAATTACCAAACCATACGACGTAGGGGGAGGAATACAATACAATATGACCCTCTATGGCAAACGAGACAATGACCTTCAGCTTGTGATCTACAAGCCCAATCCCGACGGCTCCTTTACCGAGACAAAACGCTATAGCATCCCCGACCATCTCAACTACGCCAAATATGAAGATGATAACTGGAAATGTCTAACACTAATTCAGGATGATATTCCATGGAAATCACAACTTAAGGAGCAGTTGCATAGTCGCAAATATATGCGTATGCAGGCTGCAGAAGCAGAAACAGGACTATGCCAGTCCGGTCAATATATCTTCGTAATGCAAGGTGGCAATATTACCAAGATCGACACTGTCACCGGCGATATTAGCACAAAATCACTAAGTCTAATAACTCCACCGGATGACGATCGGGTTTGTTGGACGTCGGTTACCTATGATTTGAATAATGATAGATATGAAGATGTGCTTGCTTTTGTTACAAGCACTTTCTCCGATAAGTTATATTCAGTCGCCCTATATGGCTCTGCCGATGGATTTGCCGATGACTATATAGAACTATTGCTGTCCGATAAAACTTGAAACCTCGAGCGTACACGTGTAAGCAAAAA
>JBJEKI010000076.1:0-11332 GCA_051878555.1 Lepagella sp.
CTCAAAAATATCCGCCTCTACGACCCAAAAAATTTAAGGAACGCGCTCTTAGTATATGATGAAAACGGCGAGCTTATGTGGGGCACCACCGAAGGGTCTTCTCTATACATCCAAGCAGGAATAGGTGGAGTAGAAAGTGGGTTTGCTGCAAAGACTGATCAGCAAGATGGCTATTATACTCGGCTATATCCGCAGCATGGTTGGACTACCTTAACTTATACTTTTACCAATTATTCCGGAAATAACGATGGTTATATCGTATTCTATACTGAGGGTGCAATAATGCTTGATGATATCAAAATCACTACATCTCCGACAATCATCGGCAATCCGGGTGGCCTCCACGTAGCTGACTTTAGAGCTGATCAATTTACTATCGAATGGCAGCCGGTAAGAAAGGCTCAGAATTATTATGTAAATCTCTATAAGAAGGTTTACACTTCTGAAGAAGATGCTGTGTATAAAGAAGATTTTGAGAACTATCAACCCGGTGAACTCTGGAATATATCTTCAGATATCACAGTAGATGGAGTCGGCAAGAATGGCAGCAAAGCTCTGAAACTTGAAAATGGAGACTACATCGTCACTCCATACAACAGTTCTAAATACAAGAATTTCAAATTCTGGATGAAAACAATCTATCCTGAAGGTATGACGGAAGAAGAAATATATTCAGGGGAAACAGGTTCGATCAAAATAGATATTCTAACGAAAGAAGGCTGGAAGTATTATTCATATTTCTATGGCTGGGGATTTATGTATGATGAATACTGCGATTGCGACTTGAATGAAGAGGGATGGGGGCTATTTGACAATGGCTCTTTCTATGGAGTCAGACTTACTTTTGAAGGATTCCCTGAAGGAACATCCATATACTTCGACGAAGCAGAAGTTATAACAGATCCAAGCTATGAGTTGGAATTTGTCGATGGCGCGAATGCATCCGATTGGGGATTTGGTGAAAATATGACAAAATATGATACGACCAAGGAGACTTCATATACTTTCACAAATCTTGATCCGAATGCAGAGTATTTCTATGGCGTGCGTGCACATTGTATGGTAGATCGCAACCTCTTCTCTCAATGGAAGTTGTATGAATGTTTTGAGGTCGCATCTCCTCAGTCGATTAGTGCCTCTGATATTGACTCTTATGGCAGCTTTACCGCAAACTGGACTCCTTCTCCCAAAGCGACTCGTTATTCTGCCGATTTGTTCAGCGTCTATAAGTCGGATAGTTTTGAAAGAGATCATGTTCTCCTCGATGAAGATTTCGATAATGTCACTATTGATCCCTCAAACGATTATCTGACCCTTAATAATTACGACATCTCTTCTTTGGATGATTACACTAATCTGCCCGGTTGGACAGGTCGTGAGAACATCATAGCGAATGGCATGCTCGGTTGTAATTATTCTGTTGATTATCTCAATAAGTTGATGTTACCTATGATAAGCGTAGGTAATGCAAAATTCATCACTCTATCGCTGACAGCATACGGCATTGTAGACGATGTCTTGGTATTCAATGCAGATGGTGTCAAGTACAATATTAATCTGACTGCTTCCGAAGAGAGCAAATATGGCGCATACTCAGGATCTATTATCATCCCGGTTAATAAGCATTTCATCTCTCCCGCCATTTACAGCAAGAATGGTCTTGCATTCATAGTAGATGAAATTAAAATCACTCAAGATCTGGAGCCCGGCAGCAATGTTTATACTTGGATGCAAAATGTTGAGGTAGATGCCGACACTAATAGCTATGTTTTCAGCGATCTGACTGAAAATAGTCTTTATGCTTGCAATGTTAAAGCATACTATGACAGATCTGATGGCAAGACAGCCGTTTCCAAAGCTTCAGAAATGCTGATTGTTGATTTGAAAAATGGCAGCTATCAGTCTAACATTAACAATACCTCTCTGATTGACAGTGGTCTTAGCATTGAAGCGATATATACGATTGATGGTATTCAAACTCAGAGCATGTCAGAAGGCTTGAATATCGTTAAGATGAGCGATGGCTCAATCCGCAAATTATTTGTTAAATAAAGTTGGTATTGCATTAGTTTCGCTCTAATGCATGGTGAAGTGTTTATATTGAGATTTGTTCAGACAATCGGGTGCAAGTCATTATCGGCTCGCCCGATTGTTTTTTTGATATACTAACCCAAATCGAATAAGAACGAGATCTATAGCTGTCTTCGCATTATAGTTGCTTTATATTAGGTGATTGCCAAAAATTTTTACTATATTTGTAGTTCAAATCGTTTAGACCTAAGAAACACGAGATGAAATACGGTATAATAACTCACTATGACGTTCATAATCATGGAGCTATCCTTCAGATGAATGCTCTGATCAAGGTGCTGAAGAGGGATTTCAACATCGATGCTCAGGCGCTTCGCTTTGACAAGAATTATGACTTCATGGGGAGGGCGTTGAAAGCTAAGTATGAGATCGGCATTAAGTCGATCGGTATATATATAAAGTATCTATTGGAGCGTGGCCCGAAGATTTTCCTCTTTAATGTCAAGAAGAAACGTCTTTTTGAGCATTTTAAGAGCCGGGAGAATTTGATAGGGGAGTTCTATAGCGAGGCTAAAGACTTGGATGCTGTCGTGATTGGCAGTGACGAGGTTTTTGCACTCCACACCGGGCCGACGCCGGCGCTGTTCGGTCATGCCCTTCCGGCTGATAAAGTGTTTGCCTACGCCGGTTGCTTCGGGCCGACTACCCTTGACGAAATCCGCCGCCTACACTGCGAGCCTCTCGTGGCAAGCGGCCTCTCCTCTATGCAGGGACTCGGCATGCGCGACCAAAATTCTATCGTCATAGCCGAAACGCTCACGGGCAAGCAGGCGACACTCGTAGTCGACCCGGTAATCCTTTATGGTTATGAGGAGGAAATGGCTCGTCTCAGCGACCCTCAGCTCCCCAAATATCTCTTGGTCTACGCATACGAGACTCGTATGAACGATCCCCGTGAGGCTCAGCCTATCTTGGATTATGCCCATAGCCGCGGTCTAAAGGTGGTATGCCCCGGTTTCTTCCATAAGTGGGCCGATATCAATATCAATACCGACCCTGTGGAGTTGCTCCGCTATTTCAAGTATGCCGATTGTGTAGTCACCGACACGTTCCATGGCAGTGTTATGTCGATTATCACCGGCAAGGATCTGGCGGTGAAACTGCGCGATAACAGCAATAAGTTGCTGAACCTTCTGCAGGAGTATGGATTGCAAGAGCGTGTGATCACCGATGATTGGGATCTGAATGCAATCTTCAGCAAGCCCCAAGATCATGAGTTTGTGGCAAAGGAAGTGGAGAGACGCCGCCTTGAGTCAATGGCTTACCTCCGTGAGATGGTAGAGAAATAATAGCAAGGAATTTCTTATGAACATCGAAGATAAGGATAATATACATCATTGCACGAGTTGTAGCCTCTGCGCAGCGGTTTGCCCAAAAGATGCAATTTCAATCTCAACTGATAGCGATGGTTTTTATCGTCCGAAGATAGATGCTGCCAAGTGTGTAGATTGTGGTCTCTGTCGCTCGGTATGCTATAAATATGACGATAAAATTCAGGAATCCAATTCAGAGAATCTCTCCAAAACCGACCTTTATTCCGCATGGGCTAAGGATAACGAGGTATTAATGAGCACCACCTCCGGCGGCGTAGCAGACCTTTTGGCTCGTCAACTTGTCAAAGATGGTTATAAATGTGTGGGAGTGATATATGACGGCGACAAGGATATAGCACAACATCAAATAGCCACCACTGAACAAGAAACAGCGCTCTTCAGAGGCTCAAAATATATACAGTCTTTTACCTTCCCTGCTTTCCGACAAGTGGTAGAGGGGTGTAAGAATGAAAGATTTGCTGTTTTCGGCACTCCCTGTCAGATATATGCCATCGACCGATATTTAAGATTGCGAGGTGTCCGAGATCGCCACATACTGATTGATCTATATTGTCATGGGTGTCCTTCGATCCTTATCTGGAAGAAGTATATCAAGGAAGTGAAACAGGAAATAGGCATATCGAAAGTCGATAATGTAAACTTCCGTAGCAAGAGAAAGGGTTGGGGTAGTGGTTATATCCTATCTGTTGAAGCGAATGGCAAACCGGCGTTCTACAGCTGCCGAAAGCGAGACGAGTTTTTTACACTTTTCTTTTGCGATCAGGTGCTCAATGATCCTTGTAGTGACTGTCGTATGCGTTCGACGATGGATTATACCGACATCCGTCTTGGCGATTTCTGGGGACGACGATATGTCCTCAATGACAGGGGTGTGTCGGCAGTATGTCTCGTTACCGCGGCCGGAAATGATTTATTCGAAAAGATACGACCGAATCTCGAATGTGAAAAGCAATCATTAGCCGAACTTCATCCATATCAAAGTTGGGGCAAAGTCTATCATCCGAACCTTAAACTTCGTAGTGAATTGCTCAAGCAGTTGCAAGATGAGAGTCTGCCTCTAAAAGCAAGCGTCAGAACATTATACCGCTATCAAGGCCTGAAGGGGAGAGTCAAACGAATCATCAAATCAGCTATAAGGTTGATGCCTGCTCGAAGTGAGAAAAGAATCAAAGCTCTTTTCTATAGAGTGCGTTCCTTAAATTTTCTCATCCTCTTATCGCTGATCCTCGGGTTGACGGCTCTCAGTGGCAAGGCGGCTACGACTTTCGGAGACGAGTCGTTGCGCTATGTGGTTAGTTATAAGTGGGGACTTATCCATAAGGATGCCGGGGATGCCACATTGTCGTTGCGGCGTAGCGGCGATCGCTATAAGGTGTCGTTGACCGCAAA
Organism: Lepagella sp.; assembly: GCA_051878555.1. Classification (GTDB taxonomy): domain Bacteria; phylum Bacteroidota; class Bacteroidia; order Bacteroidales; family Muribaculaceae; genus Lepagella. The sequence goes on from JBJEKI010000076.1 coordinate 4,815, forward strand.
GACGCGTCCATGGGCTGATAAGATATATAGTGTTCGCGACACTTTGCTTGGCGAGATCCGCATCAAGGATCTTCGCCCGCTATCATACGCCAAGATCACACATGAGAAGAAGAAGTATGCCCGCGATGATATTCGCTATTCTTTCAGCGGCGATAACACTGTCGGACATACCAAGTGCCTTAGAATCAAGAATGGCGAAACGAATGTCACCGAACGTACACTTACTGCCTCCGGACCGGTGTACGATATGCTCTCTATCTTCTATTATCTTCGCCAACTCAACTACGATCAACTCAACAAGAATAAGCTATATGTAGCCACGATCTTTTCGGGCAAGAAACGCGAAAAGATCAAGATCCGCAGCATCGGCAAGGAGACGATTACTCTGAAAGATAAGAGCAAGCATGAGTCTTATCACATCCGCTTCAACTTCACTCAAGATGGAGGCAAGAAGTCGAGCGATGACATGGACGTATGGATCTCCACCGATGATCGCCACATCCCTCTCTACCTCGTAGGCACCCTCCCCGTGGGAGAAGTAAGAGCCTACCTGACAGCATATTAATCTATGATGCATATTAAGAGCGCGTTCTAACAAAATAGAGCGCACTCCGAAGAAGGGTGCGCTCTTTTTGTTATGTAAAGAATATCTTTTATTCGGCGGGGAGTAGGGCGTAGTCTAAGACTTCGTCGATGGTATTGACATATTTGAAGTCGAGGCCGGCGATGTATTCCGGATTGATTTCCTCGATGTCTTTGCGATTCTTTTCGCAGAGCATGATATGACGGATCCCGGCACGCTTGGCTGCCAAGATCTTCTCCTTAATGCCACCCACGGGCAATACTTTGCCGCGAAGCGTGATCTCTCCGGTCATCGCCAAGTGACTGCGCACCTTGCGTCCGGTGAAGGTCGATGCCAACGAGGTGACTATCGTCACACCTGCCGATGGTCCATCCTTGGGCACTGCCCCTTCCGGCACGTGGACATGTACCGTGCCATATTCCAATGCAGACTCCTGTATGCCGATCTTGTCATGGTTCGCCTTGATATATTGCAATGCCAAGACGGCAGACTCCTTCATCACATCACCCAGATTGCCGGTAAGGGTCAACTTACCCTCCTTGCCGGGAGCCACCGACGACTCTATGAAGAGTATTTCCCCTCCCGATTGTGTCCATGCCAAGCCGGTGACAATGCCCGGGATATCATTATTCTCATACTGATCGCTGAAAGCTACCGGAAGTCCGAGATATTTCTTTACCAATTCCACATCCACTTCATGGGGCATCTCCTTCTCCGAGGCCTTGAGACATGCCTGCTTGCGAAGCACTTTGCAGATATGCTTCTCAAGTCGACGCACGCCACTCTCGCGTGTGTAGGAGTGGATGATCTCCATGATAGCATCATTGGTAAAGGTCATTTCATCCGATGCAAAACCATGTTCTACAAGATTCCTCGGGATGAGATGGCGCTGTGCTATCTCCACTTTCTCAGTGTCGTTATAGCCGCTGATCTCGATCAGCTCCATGCGGTCGAGTAGTGGTGCGGAGATTGTTTGGAGTGTATTGGCAGTTGCTATGAAGAGCACCTTCGAGAGGTCGTAATCTACATCGATATAATTATCGTGGAAATGACAATTCTGCTCCGGATCGAGCACTTCAAGAAGAGCCTGCTGTGGGTCACCCTTATAGTCAGCGCCTATCTTGTCGATCTCATCGAGCACCATCACCGGATTGTTCGTGCCACACTTCTCCAGGGCGGCAATGATGCGTCCCGGCATAGATCCAAGATATGTGCGACGATGTCCGCGGATTTCAGCCTCATCATGAAGACCACCTAATGCCACCCTCACATATTGACGCCCCAAAGCCTCAGCCACCGACTTGCCAAGAGAGGTCTTGCCGACACCCGGAGGCCCATAGAGACAAAGAATCGGTGCCTTGGTGTCGCCACGCAACTTCATCACTGCCATCTGCTCGATGATACGCTCTTTCACCTTCTCCAGACCATAATGGTCGCGGTCGAGCACCTCCTGAACTTGGTCTAAAGTGAAATCCTGCTCCTCGATATGATCCCAGGGCAGGTTGAGCAACACATCAAGATAGGAATATTGCACGGCATAATCGGGTGTGGTGGGATTGAAGCGCTGCAATTTCTGCAACTCCTTCTCAAACTTGGTATCGACATCGGCACCCCACTCCTTCTTCTCTGCTCGCATCAAAAGCTCCTCTATTTCGGTGGATTCAGCCTCACCAAGCTCCTCTTTCAGATGACGGATCTGTGCGCGGAGGAACTCATCTCGCTGCTGGCGCCCGATATCTGCCATGGTCTTCTGATGAACCTGCGACATAAGATTTATCCTTTCCAACTCTCGAAGCAGGATGTCATAAAACATCTTACGGCGCTTCTGAAGATCCAACTCTAACAGAAGACTGTAACGCTCTTCGGTGGAGAGTGGCGAATTCTGTATCATAAAATGAAGCTGCCCTATAGATCCTTGAGGATATAAATCCAACATCTCTACGATGGCATTACGCGACTCTTCGGCAAGATGACTTATAGCCTCTGCATATTTATTAACCAATTTATGCTCAAATCCGGCCTCTTCATCAGAGTAATAGATATATTGGTATGAATGTATATCGACTAATGCTCGGAGATAGGAGTATGACCGGTGTAATCTTCTGAGTGTACCTTCTCTTATCAAAATTACGGCTATATCGACTGTGCCCGAGTCATTGGCGTGTAGTTCATCTATATATCCGACACAACCGCACTTTTCGATAGCCATCATCTCTAAAGTGTTGATATCTAACGAAGGGTTATAATCCTCAACATATAGAAAGAAACAAAGCTCTTTGGATTTATATGCTTTCTTGACAGTTTTGATAAATTCGGGATCTTCAATCGTCATACCAACCGGAGTCAACGGCATAAATGAAGACCCTGTAAGAGGTATGAACAGCAGATTGGTATATGAATCTATATAAAATGATTGTGTAGACTTCTCATCGTGCGTATAGATGGATTCATCATAATCTTGGATGGATTCGTAGGGATTTTGAAGCATTTTTTCTATTTTTGCAATGTAATTATTATTAGTGCTCTTAAACCGATAATTTGGTGTTCTCAAGTCGACACACATGTCAAGAGCCAAACGAAATGCAAATTTAAGCAAAATATTTGAAATATGCGAGATTCTCTATTTCATTTCAAGAAGTTTTCATGTCATCATGGTTTGGGATCGATCAAAATCGGGGTCGATGCCGTGCTGATCGGGGCATGGGCTGATGTGTCTGATGTCGAGCATGCCTTGGATGTCGGCACCGGTTGCGGTGTCATCGCCCTTATGCTGGCACAACGCAACGAGACAGCCCTGATCGATGCCATTGACATCGATGCCGATGCCATCGGTCAGGCTATAAAAAATTTCAAGGAGTCTCCTTGGTCCGACCGTCTTAAAGCATCTCTTGAAAGATATAATGATATCTTATTGAAACATCATGATTTGATTATCTCTAATCCTCCATATTTTGACTCCGGTATAACCCATCCGGACTCCTCGCGACTTGTGGCTCGTCATCAGAGCGAACTCTCCCCTCGGGAATTGCTCCGCCATGGTGTGGATCTACTTTCCGACCATGGCAGGATCGCCTTGATTATTCCTGCGGATCAAGCCGATGATTTGGTAAATGATGCCAAGAGAATCGGCCTGTGTCTTCGCCGTGTCACCCTCGTCAGAGGACATATAGATGCCCCTATCAAACGCGCCCTCCTCGAGTTCTGCAACTATCCGGTTGTCACTCCTCTCGAGAATATCCTTACCCTTGAGACTGCTCCCGGACAGCCCACAGACCAATATCGCCAACTTTGCAAAGATTTTTATCTAAAATTTTGAGCGCGTTAGAGCGCGTTATTATTATTTAATCTCAGCATATTTTTGTTAAATCTCGAGATATTTTGCTATATTTGCATGGATTATCCCGTTATGAGAAGTGTGTAAGAAAATTTGACTGTTTTATGATAAAAATGACATGTTTTTGACCATTTTTAACAATTCAGCACGTATTTCTCTTAAACAATTATCGAGTAGGGTTGTCTAACCATTAAAACCACGGGTAGGATCAGCCGGTTTCGGTCGGCAGGTCTTGTTCGACAAAACCAAATGATTATGAAAAAGTTATTAGTCAGTCTGGCCATGGTAGCCGTCGTACTTCCAGTGACTTGGGCACAGGATGATTATGATGACATATATTACAATCCCAACAAGAAGGAGAAGTCGGAGAAGAAGAAATCCAATTACATCTCCAATTTCAACGAGATGGATGTGGATGAATACAATCGCCGCGGCTTCTATTACGAGTCTGATGTCGACACGATCGGTGCGAGAGTGGAGAGTGAGGAGGATTTCGTTTATACCCAGCAGATTCAGAAGTATTACAACCCCACCATCGTAGTGGATAATGCTGAAGTGCTGGAGGATATCCTTGAGAACTCTTATGGCAACGTGGATATCGTAATAGAGAATGGCAGCCCCTATTTCACTTCGGTATATACCGGCTCGTATGGTTGGTACACTAATTATTATGACTGGTATGTGCGTCCGACATGGACTTGGTCGTATGCTTGGGGTCCATTTGTTTGGTCTTACACTCCCGCATGGTCGTGGGTATATACCCCCTCTTGGGCTTATTATCCCGGTTGGACTTACGATCCCTGGTATCCCTATTATCGTCCCTACTATTGGCATGGTTATGGACACTGCTGGTATGACCACCACCATCATCATGGATATCCCGGACACCACGGACATGATTACGGGCATCGTAATTATGCTTACCATAACTCGGGTGCACATCACTCAGGAAGACCCAACTCGGGCTGGTCGTCGAATACTCGTCCCGGTGGAAACTACAATGGCGGTTCGAAGGGGCATGCCGGAGGCTCTCGCGGATATAGCGGTAACACCGGATATGGCAGCAACACCGGTCGCACCACTTCCGGTCGCACCGGCAGCTCAACCTCTTCTGCAGTCAATCGCTCTACCGATAATACCTTCCAAGGCACTACCATCAATCGCGGCAACAGCGGCGGTAGCGGCAACAGCGGTATCAGAACTACCGGACGCCAAACCTCCTCGAGCAGCAATCGCAATGCCTCTACCTCCACAAGCACCTCGCGCAATGACCGCGTAGTGATCAATGGCGGTAACAATAATAGAGGTGGATCGCAATCTTCAGGCACTTCTCGCCGCACTACTACCAATAGCGGTAGCAACGTCAGAAATTCTGCCGCCGGCTCTTCTACCGGTAGCAGCGTTAGAGACAATGGCAGCAAGAGTAGCAGTTCTTCGCGTAGCGTCAGCAATGGTAGCAGCAGCGTAAGAAATTCATCTGCCGGCTCTTCAAGCAGTTCTCGCAGCTATAACAGCGGCAGCTCTTCTCGCAGTTCAAACTCCGGCAGCTCGTCTCGCAGCTATAACTCCGGCAGCTCGTCTCGCAGCTATAATAGCGGTAGCTCTTCTCGCTCCACCAGCTCCGGTAGTTCTCGCAGCTACAATAGCGGTAGCACTTCTCGCAGCAGTGGCGGCGGTTTCTCTCACGGTGGCGGCTCCCGCGGCGGTGGCGGCTCTCGCGGTGGCTCACATGGTGGCGGTGGCGGAGGACGCCGTTAAGTTAACATTCCTCAGTTTGACAAGGCCATACGATTTGCCTTGTCAAACTGATTATTCTATAACGTTTCATCGACTATGAAAAAATTATCATTACTCCTCTTGGCATTGAGCGCCTCGACTTTGGCGTATTCTCAAAATATTGCCAATTCTTATAATATCTCTAAACAGGATCTGAGAGGTACGGCGCGGTTTATGTCTATGGGTGGCGCTTTCGGTGCTCTCGGCGGCGACCTCTCTACGTTGTCGCAAAACCCTGCCGGCATCGGCGTATACCGCAGTAATGAGATCGGCATCACCGTGGGTCTCGATATGGTCAATGCGCAGGCCAATGACGGCTATTCTCTGTCATCGAAGAATTGCACCCGATTTTCGCTCAATAATATAGGTGGCGTCTTTACCGTCAAGATCAATAATACGATCCCTTATCTCAATTTCGGTTTCACCTATAATAAGGCAGCCTCTTTCAATCGCAAGTATTCCGGCAATATCAATAATCTCAATATGTCGATGAGCAATTTTATCGCCGGCATCACCAATACTTATGGTCTGAATGAGTCGGATGTAAGTTATGGTGACAATTATGATCCCTACAATCCCCCTGCCGGTCATGTGCAAGTGCCTTGGCTCGCCGTGATGGGCTATTATGGCTTCTTGACCACCCCGGAGGGTAATAAGGATAAGCCTCATTGGTATGGCCAATATGGTGACGACACCACCGGCACCGGCTCTTTCGATATCTACGAGAAGGGGCAGATCGACGAGTATAACATCGCATTGGGTGGCAATATCAGCAATAAGTTCTTCTGGGGTATGGATTTCGACATTACCTCGATCAGTTACAAA
>JBJEKI010000077.1:0-10955 GCA_051878555.1 Lepagella sp.
TAGGATAGTGTTAACAAAATGTTAATTTGAATTTGCGATTCCGAAAATCTATGGAGCGTTTAAGTAACCTGAGTCTCGTATCCTTGGCCGCTTTTAATCACTTGCTTTCAGTCACATACGTGCGTATGCTCCTTACAGCAAGTAATCAAAATCGACTCAAGGCTACGACCTCTACGACCCCAAAAATTTAAGGAACGCGCTCTTAGTGTTTCTTCTCTAAAAATACTTTGCTGATCACTCGAGATATCGGATCGAGCAGCAACTGCTTGCGCAGCACCACGAATATCACCAATATCGCGCTGATCACTCCTGCCGTCGTAAGATAGGACAGCGCCGGACTCATCACACATTTGAACACCTCGCTCAGCGATAGTGCCAACATGATCAGAACCACCATCCCCAAGAGCAGGATCACAAACCCTACTATAAGCAGACACAACAGAATCGTCAGCTTCTCTGCCAAGGTCATCTTCGCATATTCCACCTCCAATTCAGCCCATGTCTTAGCCTGATCGACTATGCTTCGTATCTCTTCTATTAGACTGATTTTCATCGCTATGTCTTCTTTTCGAAGTTATATTTAGAGCGCATTCTTAAAACGCCGGGTCAAAAGCCTATCTTTTGACCCGGCTCTGTAAAGTGTATTGAAGTGGGCAATAACTTGCCTTTCTACTTCAATTATTCTGCTGTCAGCTCTGCTACAAGTGCATCTACCTCTTCGTCGGTAACCTTGATGCCTCGCTTGGTAAGAAGGTCGGTGATGCGCTTGCGAAGATCTGATCCCTTTTCAGGTGTGAACAGTAGGGCCGCGCCGCATCCTACGATCGCGCCACCTAAAAATGCTGATATTAGCGTTAATGCTTTCATCTTGTCCATTGTCTTTGTTTATATGGTTATTCTCGGCTCTTGCGTGCCGATGTTTCTTTTCTCCGTGAGTTGGTTAGACTTTATCCCTCAATCTCTTCTTCGATCTCGTCGACAAGTTCATCCATCTTTTCTTTCTTCAGACAGATCCCCTTATCTTTGAGGAGCTTCGCAATCTTGCTGCGTGTGTCTGAACCCTTCTCGGGAGCTACCAACAAGCCTATAGCTGCACCGGCTATCGCACCGCTTAACACTGACAGAATTACATGAATCGGTTTCATCTTTTCTCTTTTTTATGGTTATTAAATTTTTTTGTTTGGTCTCTTTTGCCACCCTGTTCAGTCGCAACTCGCCGTCACAACTCGGGGAGGTGGGCTTTTCCCCTTCTTTTTGTATTTATAACAATCCGGATAGCCCAAAAGATGTCGCTATCCCGATTTTTTAACCATTTTTATTTATTGTATGCCATCGGCATTACACCCAGCTCTCGCTCGTAGTCAGCGATGCCCTCTTCGCTCAGCTCCACTGCCATCATCTCTCCCCCGGGGGTGAGCATCTTCACATGTTCTGAGTCAATAAAGGTCATAAAGGGGATATCCTCTCCTTCGGCTGTCTTGTAGCTCCACGTCTGGGTCGGCTCGTCGAAGTCGAGTCGTAGACTCTCCCCGCTCGCCTCGTGGGTCACCGTATAGCCCTTGCCATCGCAGGCTATCAAGTAGCGTCCATGCTCCGAGTCGATTACCTTCGTCGACGCCTCCATCGGATTGCTGCCGCTCCAGAACTCTATCGAGTTCACCACCAGCACATCTGCTATGGCTGTCACCTCATACACCGGCAAAATCCAAAAGGCGATGAACACCAGCTCGTTCACAAATTTCGATCCTATCGAACGATTCCATTTCATCACCGATTTGGTCATACCAAACGACCCGATACACGATGTGTAGAGCAACGCACTCCCTGCTATCAGCAATGCCGATACGGCTATCTTGATCTTTCTCATATCTTTTTTGTTTCTTCTTGTTTACAGTTCGCGGTTTTTCATATTCTATATCTCACGAAATTAGCATTTTTTTTGCTTTCTACAAATATTTCTTTACTTTTTATTTCGCGTTTTCTTCACTTTTACACCTTTTTAACCATCTTTGCGCATTATTATCCCCATATCCGTGCGAATATACCCCTCGTTGCCAAGATAACTCAGCGCCTCTCTGATCTTTCCCTCCGGTGCTTTAATCTCTTGTTCCAAGATGCGGATATCCACTCCGGCAGGCTTCTCTTCGAGATATTCCCAAATCTTCCCTATCAGCTCTTTGAGGCTTACCTTGCCGCTCTCGCGACGTCTCCGGCACACGTCGCAGTGGCCACAGCCGCTTTCCCGATCTTCGCCGAAGTATCTGATCATCCGGTTCTCTCGACATTCGTCGCTGTCGTAGGCATAGCTGAGCATCGCCTCTACTCGATGACTCATCGTGGCGCGACGATCTTCATAAATCTTCTTGCCTATCTCAAGATAGCGTGGCTCTTCGCGTGAGGTCGGAAGATAAATCAAGGGTATCCGGCTGCGGGGTATGTAGCTCAATATCTTCATCCTCCCCAATTCCAAGAGCGATTCGTAGATCTCTCGCTCGCTTAGCTGCATGTTGCGTGCCAGCGAACTTTCGTTGATGTTTACATATTCAGTAAATAGCCCCGTGTAGGTGCGGAGGATTCCTGTCAGCACCCTCTCCGTGCGGGGGGGCACCCCATGCAGGTCGTAGAGCTCATCTCGATGGCAGGTCATCATCACTCGAGAGCCTCGATCTCCATCTTCCAAATATTCGAGATAACCCGCCTGTTGTAGCAGATGGATCGCCGAGCGACATTGTCGCTCTTGATAGCCGAACGTGTCGCAAAATTTCTCGATGTCAAATTCCTTGAGAAGCCCATATCCCTCGCCAAGCGATACGTTCAGCACGTTGCAGATTCGCTCATAGATCTTGCGGATGATAGCTCGGTCGGGAAAGGTCTCGGTGACCCGTCGCCTCATCAGGGCTTGGTCGCGCTTCGAGGTAAGCAATACGGCATAACTCGTCTCCCCGTCTCGCCCGGCTCGACCTGCCTCTTGGTAGTATTCCTCCAAACTCGGAGGCATGTCGTAGTGGATCACTACCCGCACATCCGGCTTGTCGATTCCCATCCCGAAGGCGTTGGTCGCTACCATCACTCGTGTCTCCCCCATCTGCCAGGAGTTCTGTCGCTTCTCTTTCAACTCATAGTCCAGACCGGCATGGTAGGCTGTCGCACTAATCCCCGCCGACGATAGATATTCCGAAATCTCTACCGTACGCTTCCGACTCCTTACATATACTATCGAGCTCCCTTGCGTCCTACTCAAGATGTGAAATACTTCATATATCTTCGTCTCTGCCGAACGCACGATGTAGTTGATGTTGTCGCGTGTAAAACTCATCCGATAGACTGCCGGATCGCGCATCTCCAATTGCTCGCAGATGTCGCGAGCCACATCAGGCGTCGCTGTCGCCGTCAACGCCAAAATCGCTACGTCAGGCTTCACCTTGCGCAGCTTCTTGATGTTCAGATATGCCGGCCGAAAGTCATAGCCCCATTGAGAGATGCAGTGTGCCTCATCCACCACAATCTGACTTACCTTGATCCCGCGGAGCAAGGAGATGAAGTTCTCGTTGCGTAGTCGCTCCGGAGATACGTAGAGAAATTTCGCTCCCCCGTTGATAAGCTTTTCTATGGCTACCGTGTGTTCGTGACGAGTCATCCCGGAGTGGAAGGTCACTGCCTTGATGCGCCGGCGCTTCAGATTGTCTACCTGGTCTTTCATCAGCGATATCAGTGGCGTCACCACTATTGTTACTCCCTCCATCATCATACCCGGCACCTGGAAGGTGATAGATTTCCCTCCCCCGGTGGGCATCAATCCCAAAGTGTCACGACCCGATAGAGCCGAGGTGACTATCTCGCTCTGCAAGGGCCTGAAACTATCATAGCCCCAATAGCGCCGCAGTGTCTCTAATGCATCCACCCGCGTAGCCCTCCTATCTCTTATTTCTTTGCCTCCGATGGACGTATGTCGCGGATCATCAACTGGATCGTGTCGATGTTGTTGCCATGCTTCGTCTGCTCGATGGTGTAGCAGATGTCGATGGGCTTGTGGGAGTGGATATGCTCGAAATATTGCGCCATGTTGAAGGCTATCGCATTGATCACATGGCTCGTGCTGTCATCTTCAAGCTCTAATTTGATATGCTCCAAGTTCTTCCCTACAAGCTTGCTCGTGCCGAAGTCAAACACATTCTTGCTGCAGAACACAGGCTTCTGATTGCTCGGCCCGTAGGGATTGAATTTCTTCAGCATCATCACCAATTCCGGTGTGATGTCGGCAAATTCTATCTCGGCGTCGATATCCAAGTGAGGCTCCAATTGATTGGGCAGTATGTGGGCCGATACATATTCTTCGAATCGGCGTGTGAACTCTTTGATGTTCTCTTCTTTCATCGATAACCCCACGGCGTAGGTGTGACCCCCGAAGTTCTCCAAGAGATCGCGAGCCGAGTTCACCGCTGCATAGATGTCGAACCCCTGCACCGAACGCGCCGAGCCGGTAGCGATGCCGTTCGATTGCGTCAGCACCACCGAGGGCTTGTAGTATAACTCGGTGAGTCGTGACGCCACTATGCCGATCACTCCTTTGTGCCAGTCTTTGCTGTAGATCACTATCGCTCGACGATCGTTCACATCGCGAACCTTCTCTTCGATCAGAGCATTCGCCTCTTCGGTGATCTTCTTGTCGATCTCTTTGCGCTCGCGATTGTGCTGGTCGATATCTTTTCCCTTCTCGAAGGCTTCATGAAGGTCGCGACTCACCAAGAGATCTACCGTCTCCATGCCACTCTGCATACGCCCCGAGGCGTTGATGCGAGGCCCGATCTTGAAGATAACTTCGCTTATCGTGATGTCTTTGTTGGTTAGCTTGCAGAGCCTGATGATGCTCCGTAACCCCAAGTTGGGGTTGGAGTTCAATCGCCGCAATCCATGTAATGCCATTACCCTGTTCTCGCCCACTATCGGCACTAAGTCCGACGCTATCGACACTGCCACCAGGTCGAGCATCGACTCCAATTCGTTGTGAATTCCAAGCCCATTGCTCTGAGCGAAGGCCTGCATAAACTTAAATCCTACTCCACATCCACTCAAGTGGGTGCACGGGTAGGTCGTCCCGGGCATCTTTGGATTCAAAATCGCTACTGCCGGTGGCAACACTTCGTCGGGTACGTGATGGTCGCAAATGATGAAGTCGATTCCCTTGCTCTTGGCGTAGGCTATCTCGTCGATCGCCTTGATGCCACAGTCCAACACGATGATCAGCTTCACCCCATTCTCAGCGGCATAGTCGATGCTCTTCACCGAGATCCCATACCCCTCGTCGTCGCGCGTCGGAATGTAGTATTCTACGTTCGAGTAGTAGTTCTGAAGGTATTTATAGACTAACGCCACCGCTGTCGTGCCATCCACATCATAGTCGCCATAGATCATAATCCGCTCTTTGGCTCCCATCGCCTTGTTCAGACGAGTCACTGCCTTGTCCATGTCCGGCATCAAGAAGGGATCATGAAGATCATTCAGCGACGGCGAAAAGAAGGATTCAGCTCCCTCCGGAGTCGACACACCGCGGCGCACCAGTAGCTCCGCCACCGGCATCATCCCGCCACATTTGCCAAGCATCTTCGTCGCCTCATCTTTCTGTTGCAACGTCAGCGGCTGATAATTCCACTTGTTAATCATATATACTTTCCTCCATTTTGCAAATTTACTACTTTTTTGCGAATTTTTTATCCTTATCTGCCCAAAATATTTACCTTCTTTTTACCTCCCTCAAAATTGGGTGCCACGCCGGCATAAAAAAAGAACTTGGGATCAACTCTTATTGTCAATCCCAAGCCTGTTAGCGATAATCGTTTCGATGTTGTTAATCACGTGGAGCATACGAGACTCGAACTCGTCACCTCTTGACTGCCAGTCAAACGCTCTAGCCAGATGAGCTAATGCCCCTTCCGGGTGTCCGGCTTTTTTTACACCGGGTTCGTCTTACGAACTTACACCCATCCTTGTTTCCTTGCGCAAATTTAAAACTTTTTTCGCTATTTCACAATTTTTATCTTATTTTTTTTATTTTTTACCCCTTTTTTTTATCCATCTTACCCCTTTTTACCCCTTTTTCGGGGGCTCTGACGGATTATTTGAACGTGTCGGGCAGGTCGTTCTCGTAGAGCACCGTGTCGCCCGAGGTCATAATCCGACCAAGCAATGCCTGTGCCTCTGTGAAACTATCCACCACATGAAGATTATCTTCTGACATGCCCGTCGACCGAATCCCCTCAACTATCGCGTCGCGGTTGTATTCGCCCACCACGACCGCTATGTCGACATTCTTGCCGATATGCTTGCCGAACTCTTCATTCAGCCGGTATTGCTCTGCGCCAAGCTCGATCATGCCCGGTGTCACTATGATACGCTTCCCTTCCGTGAAGTGGGATAATACATCTACTGCCATCCGTGATCCGCTCGGATTCGAGTTGAACGCATCGTCGAGGATTGTTACTCCTCCGCCTCGCTTGATGCTCAGACGGTGCTCTACCTGGTCGATCGACGCCACTGCATAGCGGATCTTCTCTTTCGATACGCCCAACTCTTGCGCCATGATCACTGCCGCCAAGAGGTCGGATACGTTACATTCGCCCAGTAACTTGGTCTCTAATTCCAACTCTTCGCCATCTCGACTCACGATCTTGAAAGTCGTGCCTCGTGGTGTATACCGGATATCTTTCGCTACATAGTCACAACCCTCAGACCGGCTGATGCCATATCTGATCACCCGAGTGTTCGTTACTTCGCGTCCCGCTATCTGCTCGAAGTCATTGTTGATCACCGCAAAACCCTCGCTCGGCAGCGCGTCTACCAACTCAAATTTCGTATCCCTGACATTTTCGATACTCTTGAATGATTCCAAGTGCATCGGCCCGACTGCCGTTACGATACCACAGGTCGGGTTCACGATGTCACAGATCTCTTTGATGTCCCCTCGCTGCTTGGCGCCCATCTCACATACGAAGATCTGATTGTAGGGCTTCATCTGCTCTCGCACAGTCCTTACCACTCCCATCGGCGTATTGAACGAGCCCGGGGTCATCAAGACATCATATTCTTCACTTAAGATGCGGGTCAGATAGTGCTTGGTGCTCGTCTTCCCATAACTCCCCGTGATGCCCACCACCTTCATATCGGGCATCGATGCCAACATCCGCTTCGCATCATTGATATAACCCTGCTGGATACGATGCTCCACCGGCGTCAAGATCACATGCGACGCAATCATTATTGCCCAGGAGAAGATATTGATAAGTGTGATCAAGCCGATCGTTAAGCCCGCTCCCGAGTAGATGCCGTAGGTAGCCCCTTTAGTGAGCCATGCCACTGCTCCGACACTTCCCAATGACAGAAGCATCATCACAGAGTAGAGTCGCCACACACGCTTGGTCATCACCAAGGGTTTCTTATACTTGCGACGCGACAACATCAGCACCTTTACCAAGGCAACCACCGTCACCACCAAGGCCGCTGCCGGTGTGATCAGTAGCTGTGGCGCAAACAGCAGAAAGAAGCAGGCCACATCCACCAGCCGCCATGCCCCGGAAATGTTTCCCCCGCGAAGCCAGCGCCAGTACCGATCTGTCCGATAACTGTTCTGCTGAAACATCTGAAGGTCATATCGAAAGTTATACACCATATACACGGCGCATATCAAATACAAAATAAAATATGTATATTCCATCTTTATAAGAATTAATTCAAATTTCTCCCCATCCTTCTCACTTTTTATCCCCCGCTTTTTTTGCCAGTTCTACGTACCGTATTTTCGTTCCGTTCCGTTCCGGTTTTTCCCGGTTCGTTCCGGTTTTTCCCGATTCGTTCCGGTTTTTTCCCGGTTCGTTCCGGGTTTTTTCCCGGTTCGTTCCGGGTTTTTTCCCGGTTCGTTCCGGTTTTTCCCGATTCGTTCCGGTTTTTCCCGATTCGTTCCGGGTTTTTTCCCGGTTCGTTTCGGTTTTTTCGTTTCGTTCCGTTTTTCCCGATTCGTTCCGGTTTTTTCGTTTCGTTCCGTTTTTCCCGATTCGTTCCGGTTTTTTTTTGTTTCGTTCCGGTTTTTCCCGTTTCGTTCCGTTTTTTTCGATTCGTTTCGGTTTTTCCCGATTCGTTCCGGTTCGTTTTTTTCGGTTTGCGTAGAGCCTTTTGTCTTTGGGTGGCGAGCGAAGCGAGCTTTTCCTTGTCGAGACGCGAAGCTGTTTGTCTTTGGGTGGTTCCGGCTTAGCTGCGACTCAGCTCTTCTTTAAAAAAGGTCTGTAGCACCGACCTGAACCCGACAGGATTGTCCAAAAAACTATAATGACCCGCATCCTCAAACACCACCAAACCGGCATCCGGTATATGCTTCTCCATATACTTACCATCCGATAGAGGTGTTGCCGTGTCTTTCGCGCCCCATATCAGTAGGGTAGAGGCCTTGATCTCCGGCATCACATGCTTCAAGTCTTGATTGATACATTTGCTCATCACGGCTCGCATCTTCGGTGTAGATGTGCGATAATCTGCACTCCCGGCTTTGCCTCGCCACCGGTCGATCAGCTCCCCGCCTCGCTTCTTTCCCAATAGTAGCGGCAGTAGCCGCTTCGCTGTCTTAAAACTATACACCTTTATATAGTAGCGAAGACTGCGACGGGGCTTGATGCCGGCACCATCCACCAACACCATCTTGCCTACATCACTCCGCGAGGCCATCAGCAATCCGATACGTCCTCCGAAGGAGTGACCGATCAACATCGGCGAGACGATGTCCAACCGTGCGCAAAACTGTTCCACCAAGTCGGTATAATCATCGACGCCCCACACACTCGGCGGTTCGTCGCTATTGCCGTGTCCCGGCAGATCCAGGTTATATACCCGCATGCCTCGCTCCAAGATGGCTGCTATGCTCCTTACGGTCGTATGGTTACAGCCCCATCCATGCATAAGAACAACTGCTGTCCCATCCTCAGGCCCGGTAACTTCATAATGAACCCGAACCCCACATATCTCTATATCCAGTTCCATACAATATTCAATAAAAATCACCCCAATCCCAGAAGCCAATCCCGGTCACATAAGCTCGGAATCCTCGGCTATGAGCCTTCGAATCCCCATCCCAATGACTCCAACTTACAAAATTACAAATTTTATCCCGATATCCCAATATTTCACCCCATATTTCATAATCGGACGCCCTCTTGGTTCTGTGAGAGAGCTTTAGCTCTCCTCTTCATTGTCTCCTTCCCCTTCGCCCTCTTGGTTCTGTGAGAGAGCTTTAGCTCTCCTTCCAAAATGCGGGCGCCAGCCCGCTAAATTCCTAATTCCTAATTCCTAATTCCTAATTCCTAATTCCTCCATAAGTGATGACCATTTCTGCGAGATCACTCCCATCCGATATTCTCGCTGCAGTTTCTCGTATGCTCGAACTCCAAGCTCGTGCACCCTCGACTCGTCTCCCCAGAGCCCGACGATGGCTTCCTCTAAGGAGTCAATATTTGATGGCTCAAACAAAACCCCGATACTTTCTTGACCTGATCCGATTATCTCTACAAATCCACCATGCGCCGGCCCGATCATCGGTTTGCCATATTCTGCCACCTCAAGAATGGTCATCGGAAAACCCTCATACCATCGACTCGCCATCACAAAAAATTTTGAATTTTTATAAAATTCTGCCAACGATTTCCCCGACAAAAAACCGACCATTTCTACGTTCTCCGGAAGTGTCTCCACAAGCTCCGGATCGCGCACTGACCCCGCAAATTTAAAACGTATCTCCGGATGACGCCGTGCCACTTCGACGATCATATCCACGCCTTTCTCTCGACTGATCCGACCACTATATGCCACATATCTCCCACAGCTCTCTCCCCCGGGTTTCCTCATTTCAGACCTACTGTTCTGGGCGATTCCATCGCCGAGCCCTTCTGCTCGTTGTTTGTCTTTGGGCATTACTGACTCTCTCTCCCTTTCGCTCTCCTTCACGCTATTCGTCTCGATCGTGTTCGGAATTACTACTATCTTCTCTGACGGATAACCATAACTGATCAGCTTCTGCCGCTGAAAGTCGGTGATACAGGCAAATCGATCCACACATCTCAGGTAGTCCTTGCGCCAGCGTGACGCCATATTCCGAAGTGCATATCCTATCGATTTCAGCATCGAGTGCTCACAGTTATGGCGAACACATCCCCACTCATCGTGCCTCTCCCGACACAATTCGCATGGTGCATTATCTCGCATAAATAGTCCCGTCGGACACATCAAACGAAAGTTGTGGATCGTCATCACCACCGGTATGCCGCGTCGCTTACATTCCCACAACGCTGCCGGCGATATGAAGGGGTAGAGATTGTGGACATTTACCACATCCGGATGCTCCCGATCCAAGATCTTCCCCATCTCTTTAACCCCCGACCGGGAATAGATACCCGACGCAAAACCGGCGATCTTCCCGCGAAGACTCTCCCGTGACCCGGCTGTGGTGCGGCGATACTCCGCTACCTCATATCCCAAGTCGCCATACATCCGAACCATACGGTCCACCACCGCCTCTTCCCCCGAATACTTCCCATACTCATTATGTACGATCAATACCTTCATCCGATAAATCAATATTTAAGGAACACGCTCTTATATATAAAAAACCAACGAGAGCCTGATAGCTCCCCCATCCAAGCCCATCGAGCATCATCGAGAGTCTCGCCCCGAGCCTGATCCGAGTCCATCCCCATTCCATCCGCTAAGTTACAATTTTTTTGCCGATTATCCAACCCTATTCCCCGTTTACCCCTCCGGCTTCCGGTTTATCCACCTCCGGCTTCCGGTTTATCCGCCTCCGGTGCCCGGTTTATCCGCCTCCGGCTTCCGGTTTATCCGCCTCCGGCTTCCGGTTTATCCGCCTCCGGCTTCCGGTTTATCCGCCCCCGGTGCCCCGTTTATCCACCTCCGGCTTCCGG
>JBJEKI010000078.1:0-2653 GCA_051878555.1 Lepagella sp.
CGACTCAAGGCTACGACCTCTACGACCCCAAAAATTTAAGGAACGCGCTCTTAGTTTCTATATTCTTTCTTGGCTGTATTAATCAGGCGTTTGATAAGGCCTTTATCGGATAGCACCATATCAACAGCTTGTTTAAAGTCATTAGCATTTATGCTACCGCTTTTGCGTTGTGCCATTATACATAAGGCTTTAAGATATACCCAACCGGATACCAAAGTAACTGCATAAAGAGATGCACTCATTAGAAAAGCTCCGCCGACCGTACCTATTCCGGGGATAAACTTCATGGCTGAAGCTACTCCAGACATTGCAATATAGCCTGTAAGATTAGTCGCTACACCAGCACCGATAGACTTGAGAATATTTTCCTTAACAGGAATACCGATTTTACCATTAATGCGTGCGTACATACTCCATATATTAGCGGCTCCGGCTGCTACATCTGCACCTGGAACAGGAATCCATGCCGAACCAACAGCAAGTTTAGAGTGGAGCTTCACTACATCCACGATTTTTTCAGGTAACACTTTGTCGGCTGTCTTATCAAGGAGCTCCACAAGCTCCTTAGAAACATGCATTAGTTCTTGCATTAGTATTGATAATTGCGTAATTGCGCCTACTGCTTCCCGAAATTGGCGTTCTACTTGTTGCAAAAGAAAAGAGGGGAAGTTTTCTTGCCTTCTATCTTTGCTAAACAGGCCCGCCAAGGCCTACAACCTGATCGATATTAGGATTGAATAAACTGCCCCCCGGATTTTGTCTATGCTGTGTGTCGCCCCCCTCACGAGGAGGGGAGGCGGCGTCGGCTGACAAAGGGTGAAGAGCGTCTAATCTTCTTTTCCTCAGGTTGTTATCGATTTGGCGGTTCGTTTAGCTGAGAAAGAATACTTGACTCTTTTCTTACTCTGCGGGATTTCTCTTCCGTTTGAGTGGCTTAAAGTTAGTAATAATTTTTGGATTAGACGCTCTTTTTTCCGGATTTTTTTCTTTTTCTTTATTTTCGAGGGCAGTTGTGTAGTCTGACGGGTCGGACTTTTCTGACGGAGACGGGTGGGAATCCGCCGATGGAATCGGCGGACAAGATAGCTTTCGCGCGGGCTTGGGGGCGTAGGGAGCGTGGAAAGTTAGAATAGATCGTCGAGTGTGATATTTTGGTTCACATCCTTGGCATGATTATTGTCGGTAATGCCATTTGTGGTCACCATCACAAGCTGTATGGAATGGGTCTTGGTATGTTGCTTGCTATGGAGGAATGCATCAATTTTGTTGGCAAGTTCTTTCTCGTATTGCCGGGTGATGGTGAACTCGTGTTCGCTGAATTTCATCTCACAGAGATAATCGGTTCTTTCACCTTTCCATTCTAACACGAGGTCTATTTGCGCGACGGTGCCATTAGGAGCGGTGCCTCTCCAACAATAGTTACTACTGATAGTAGCAATGCGCAGTTTGTCTCTCATCATAGGCAGATGCTCAATGCAAAGCAATTCAAAAGTATTGCCTGCCCAAGCGTAAAAAGAAGGTGTGCGCTGTATGTTGCGCCAATTTCCGGCTTCAGCTCCTTTGCCATGAATGAAGTGAAGGTAGAAGATCGAGAAGAAGTCTTTCAGTTGATATACAGTTTCGACACGTTCTTTACCATAGCGGGGATATTCACGGGTAATGCCTGATTCACGAAGATTGTCAAGAATCTTACTGAATGTACCACCGGGTTCTACTCCAATGGCCTCAGCCAATTCGCGACGTGTCATGCCATAGAACTTGGTGCCTAACGCTCTGACGACATCCACGTATCGTTCTGAGGTGGAATAGGGCCGGTATATACATCCTTAAACTCCTGATCAATCTGCTTATCTCGAAAGAAAAAGTCATCGATATTTTCCGACAGGTTCTTGTCGTTGTCTATTCGGTCAAGATAATAAGGTATGCCACCGAATGCCATATAAGCGACGGCTATTTCATATCGCGAAAGACGGAAACCATGTTTCTTGAAATACTGCTCACATTCATTCAAGGTGAAGGGTTGCAGGCGGATTTTATCAGTAAGGCGACCATGTAAACCTCCATAATCACGAATTACATTGTCAAGCATCCAACTTGTGGCTGAGCCGCACACCACGAGCACTATGTTACGTTGACGATCTGCCCATGAGTTCCAAAAATATCCAAGTTCAGTGATAAGTTCTTGCGATTGGGAACCGGCGAGCCACGGCAGTTCATCTAAGAACACGACACGTCGTTTGGTACGCAGAGATTCCAGATATTTTCTTAACAGCCGGAACGCCTCACGCCAATTCACAGGACGTGGAGTATCCTCGCTGACGCCACAATCAAGAAGGCTCTCATAGAAATGGTCGAGCTGAATTTGCTTATAAGTCCGTTCATCCTTATCCTTGATGTATGCCCCTACGGCGCGGAACACGATTTTATTTTTATATACTTCCTCAACGAGGTAAGATTTACCGACGCGTCGGCGTCCATAGATGGCCACAAACTCTGATTTGGAAGACTTCAGGAACTTTTCCAGTTTCTTGATTTCTTCATCTCTGCCTATAAGAGCGCGTTCCTTAAATTTTTTGGGTCGTAGAGGCGGATATTTTAGAGCAGATTTTGAAAGTCACAGCGGGCGCAATGCGTGCATTGTAACCGATGTGAC
>JBJEKI010000079.1:0-10916 GCA_051878555.1 Lepagella sp.
TCGTCGCTGAAGTTACCCTTGCGCAGAAGGAAGGCATTCACTCCGAAGTAGGTGATGGGGTTGTGTGCCATGATCACGAAGGGAGGTACATTGTTGTTGACACGACAACCACCCTTGATCAGGCACCATTTGCCGATCTCGCACTTCTCATGCACCAAGGCTGTGGAAGAGAGTACACAATAATCACCGATCTTCACCGAACCGGCTATCTTGACTGAATTGCCGATCACGACACAATCGCCGACCACAGTGTCATGAGCCACATGACTTTGTGCCATCACGAAAGAGTTGTTGCCGATCACGGTCTTGCCATCTTTGTGGATACTGCGGTTGATAATCACATGCTCGCGGATGGTGTTGTTATCACCGATTACTACGTATGAATCTTCACCTTTCCAGCGGAAATCCTGTGGGGTGGCGCCTATGATACAGCCTTGATAGAATTTATTGTTCTTGCCGATTCTGGATCCTGCAAGGATAGACACATGGGCATGGATCACACAACCATCACCAATTTCAACGTCACGGTCGATATAAGCAAAGGCACTAATAGTGACGTTATCACCGATTTTTGCCTCCGGATGCACGAAGGCCAATGGACTAATGGATACCATAATATCAGATTTTAAATTGTTAGAGCGCGTTCCTTATCTACCTCCACCCACTGACTGATAGAGCGAAATCAAAGCCGAAACCTTGTCATGCCATGCCTGAAGCCCGGAGAGCTGGGCAGAAAGGAGGCTCGATCTTGCGGTCAATACTTCCAAGTAAGTGGTTTTCGTGTCCAAAGTTAATAATTCTTGCGTATATTCCACAGATTTTTCCAAACTTTCTATCTGCTGAACGATACATTTTCTTTTTGCGACATTGTAATGGTAGGCAGCAAGGGCATTGCTGACATCGCTACTTGCGCTGAGCACCTGAGTCTCGAAGTTGTTCATCGCTTGTGCCTGTTGAGCTTTAGCCACTTCGAGGTTGGCGATATTGCGACCTCTTGAGAATAGGGGAGCGGTGAGCTGGCCGGCGAGCTGAATGAACCATTTGCCGGGGTTGGAGATCATGCCTGAGATCAGGTTGGTGAACCCACCTTCAGAAGCGATCACCAAGCTGGGGTAGAATGCAGCGCGAGCGCTATTTGTAGCATAATATGCAGTGGCGAGACTTCTCTCGGCTGCGTGTACATCGGGACGTGATGCTAAATATGCCACGGGCACACCCTTGCTCAGATTGGCGGGAAGATCGAACTCCATATTATTGGAAACCTCCCAAGGATGGGGATATTCGTGGAGCAGAAGCGACATGGTGCTTTCGAGCTGTACGATACCATTCTTGATGTCAGGGATAGTCGACATGATATTCCAATAAGCGGCCTCACTCTGAACCACAGCTGCCTCATTGACCCAACCAGCGGTCTTCATCAACTTCATGGACTCGACTTGATCTTTCCAGATCTCGGAAGTGCGAGTGGTCAGCTCGAGCTGCTGGTGGAGGAGCATAAGACCATAATAGCAACTTGCCACGCCGCAGATGATTTGCGATCTTACAGCCTGATGGTAATATTCCATCTGCTCGACAGCGACTTTCGCGCCACGCTTGGTGTTAAGGATCTTGCCGAAGAGGTCGATCTCCCACGAGATGTTCATCGGGATGGTATAAGACCATTTATCCATGCGGCTGTCGCCATACTTGGCGGCACCACCATTGGGATTGAGAGACACGGCAGGGAAGTAACTCAACTTGGCACCCTTGAGTTGAGCGCGTGCGATGTCGATATTCTTAACGGCATTGTCGAGATCGGGGTTCTGCTTCAAAGCTGTCTCGATATAGCCCTGAAGGATCGGGTCGGTGAACACCTGATTCCAGCTCAGATAGGGAAGTGATGTCGAATCGACTTCCTGCTTGTTGGCTTCATCGAAGGTCTTGACGAATGAATTGTCGGTGGGCAATTCATACTTCTGATATATGTGGCAACTTGACAAAGAGAATGCCACAACTGCCAATATAAGATATTTTGCTTGTTTCATATTATATCATGTTGGGAAGTGTGTCGACACCGATGTCGACACACTTCATGATAATGTTATTGATTATGTTGGGTATACTGTTCGAGCTCGGACGACAATTCGGAGTTGTCGGTATCTTTCCACTTGAATGGTTTGAACTTCTCTTGGATTATCTCGAACACCACGAAGAGGGCAGGCACTACGAGGAGCTGGAGGATCATACCGATGAGCATACCGCCGATGGCACCTGTACCGAGAGCTCGATAGCCATTAGCGCCGGCACCTGTAGCGAACATCAAAGGCAACAGACCGATGATCATGGCAAGAGAGGTCATAAGGATAGGACGAAGACGAGCCTTCGAACCGAGGATGGCGGCATTAACGATGCTCACACCGGTGCGGCGTCGTTCGAGGGCGAACTCTACGATAAGGATCGCATTCTTAGCCAACAGACCGATAAGCATGATCAGCGCAATCTGCAAGTAGATGTTGTTGTCGATGCCCATGAAGTTGGCAAAGACGAATGTACCCATCAAGCCGAGAGGCACTGACAGAAGAACTGACAGAGGTATGATATAACTTTCATACTGCGCTGAAAGAAGCAGGTATACGAAGAGGAATACCAAGCCGAAGATCGCAGCTGAAGATGAACCGCTCTGCTTGTTCTCCTCACGAGTCATACCGGAGAACTCGTAAGAGAAACCGACAGGAAGACTCTCTGCGGCAACCTCCTTGATAGCTTGGATGGCTTGACCGGAGGATACGCCCGGAGCAGGGTTACCACTTACGGAGATGGTGGTAAACATATTGAATCGGTTGATCACGTCAGGACCATACACACGTTTCAATGTTACGAAGTTGTCGATAGGTGCCATCTCCGAGCCGTTGCGCACCTTGATCTGCTTGAGTGTCTCGGGAGATACGCGAGCCTCGGGGGTGGCTTGCATCATCACACGATAGAGCTTACCGAATTTGTTGAAGTTCGACACATACATACCTCCATAATATGCCTGCAGGGTGGTGAGGATGGCATTCTGGGTCAGACCTGCCTTCTTGATCTTCGCTACATCAAGCTCTACCATATACTGAGGATATGCAGGGTTGAAGGTCGAATATGCTATCGCGATTTCGGGACGTGCATTCAACTTGGCTATGAAGTTCTGATAGACCTTATAGAAGTTGGTAAGATCGCCACCGGTCTTATCTTGGAGTTTCACCTCAAAACCGTTGGACACAGAATAACCGGTGATCATAGGGGGCTGGAAGAACATGATACGTGCATTCTTAACTTCCGAGCACTTCTGTGTCAGCAATCCGGTGATGGCTGCGGCACTTTCGGTGTTATTGTCACGCTCTTCCCAGGGCTTCAATTTGATGATAAACGAACCGTAACTGTTACCCTGACCGGCTACGAAGCTATATCCGGTGATACCTACTCTCATATAGACTGAGGGGATGGTGCCGGCGATACTATCCACCTTGTCCATTACAGCTTTGGTGCGCTCTACCGATGTAGCAGGGGGCATATCGACTACACCCATGATCGTACCGGTATCTTCCGAAGGCACGAGCGATGAAGGTGTGATGCTCATCAGCCATGCAAACAAGCCGATACATACCACTACTATCGAGAATGATGTGATCTTATGAGCGATGAACCATCCCGCCAACTTGGAATAAAACTCCAGCAATTTATTGAATTGCTTGTTGAATGCATCAATAAATACCTGCTGGAACATACCGATCAGAGCCAATACAGCCACTACGACAGCAACAATGCCCTCAACGATATTATCGAAGTTGAACCAACCGAGCACTAAGAATACAATGGTGGCAACAAGAAGACACACAGTAACGATCGGAGGGAATCGGAAGTTGACACGTTTCTTATAAGACTCTTTGATCACATTGCCGGCTTCGCTGTAAGCCTCTTTCATACGTTCGCCCAAAGTGATGGTTTCGCCATCCTCTTTGTGAGGCTTGAGGAAGAGAGCACAGAGCGCCGGAGTGAGTGTCAACGCGTTGACTGCGGAGAGGAAGATCGCCATCGCCATGGTAAGACCGAACTGACGATAGAACACACCTGACGTACCACCCATGAACGATACCGGCACGAACACCAACATCATAACAAGAGTGATAGAAATCAGCGCACTTGCGATATCGCTCATTGCATCGATGGCGGCCAGTTTCGATGATTTATATCCTTGGTCGAGTTTTGCGTGGACCGCCTCGACCACCACTATGGCATCATCGACCACAATCGCAATCGCCAATACAAGAGCGGAGAGTGTAAGAAGGTTCAATGTAAAGCCGAAGAGCTTCATTAGGAAGAATGTACCGATAAGTGCCACCGGGATGGCAATCATAGGTATAATAGTGGAGCGGATATCCTGCAAGAAGATGAACACTACCAAGAACACCAGGATGAACGCCTCGATAAGTGTCTTGACCACCTCATGGATAGATGCAAACAGGAACTGGTTGACATCCATCGCGGTCACGATATGAAGACCTTCAGGACAATCTTTCTGGAACTCATCGAGGAGTGCTTGGATCTCTTTGACCACCTGAGTCGCATTCGATCCCGGAGACTGCATCACCATGGCGGCACAACCGATATTACCATTAGTAGTAGAGTGGAATCCGTAGGTAAGACGTCCCAACTCTACATCAGCCACATCCTTAAGACGGAGTAATTCGCCCGAGGGAAGAGCTTTGATCACGATGTCTTCGAACTCCTGTTCATTTTGCAGACGTCCCTTATAACGTAGTGTATATTGGAATGACTGATTACCATTCTCACCGAACTGACCCGGTGCAGCCTCAATATTCTGCTCTGCCAGAGTAGCTGTGACATCGGTAGGCATCACACCATACTGCGCCATCACATCAGGCTTAAGCCATATACGCATAGAGTAGTCGGCACCCATCACCATGGCTTCACCTACACCCGGCACACGCTTGATCACCGGGATGATGTTGATAGCCATATAGTTCTCGACAAACTCCTCTGTATATTTATT
Organism: Lepagella sp.; assembly: GCA_051878555.1. Taxonomy (GTDB): domain Bacteria; phylum Bacteroidota; class Bacteroidia; order Bacteroidales; family Muribaculaceae; genus Lepagella. The sequence continues at coordinate 5,030 of JBJEKI010000079.1, forward strand.
GCCATCGGCATAAAGGTTGAACACCATCAGCATCGAAGACTGACGCTTCTGAGTGGTGACACCCACCTGGTTTACCTCTGAAGGGAGGAAGCTGGCTGCCTTGGCGGCACGGTTCTGCACGTCGACCGCAGCCATGTCCGGGTCCATACCGGCTTTAAAATATACATTGATCTCGGCAGAACCATTGTTGGATGCCGTAGAATACATATAGTCCATATTCTCCGCACCGTTGATCTGCTCCTCAAGAGGGGCGATCACCGAGTTAAGCACGGATTGCGCATTCGCACCGGTGTATGTCGTCTTTACCGAAATCGTCGGCGGTGCGATATTCGGGTACTGCTCGATAGGCAATGTAGCCAAGCCTAAGACACCGAGAAGCACGATAAATATCGAGATCACGGTGGAGAGTACCGGCCTGTTAATAAATGTTGAAAGTTTCATATTCGTCGATTGGAATATTGATCTTTTGGATTATTTCTTAGGTTTGATCACCATATCCTCCTTTACGGAGATACCTACACCCTCGGTAACGATACGCTCACCCGGCTTCAAGCCGTCAAGCACGATGTAGTTCTGACCATCATTCTCGGGAGCGATGGTGATGGCACGTGATTTCACCTTATTGCTGTCGTTGAGGACATATACGAACTTCATATCCTGCATCTCGTATGTAGCAGCCTGAGGAATAAGCATAGCCGAAGCATGTACCTGCGGGATCATCACCTGGCCTGTGTTGCCGCTGTGCAACATACCGTTGGGGTTGGGGAAGATGGCGATGGCGGTAGCACTACCGGTGCTCGGATCGATCACACCGGATATAGACTCGATCTTGCCGCTCTGCGCATATACTTCGCCGTTGGCAAGCTTGAGAGTCACTGCCGGTAGGGTCTTTATAGCCTCATTGAGCGAACGCTTGCCATTGTCGGTGAGCGAGAGGATGAACTTCTCATTAAGAGAGAACTTGGCACGCATATCGCCATTGTTCGAAAGAATGGTGAGAAGCGACGCGGGAGACACGAGGGAACCCTCACGAAGATCGATGGAACCAACGATACCCGAAGTCGGGGCTGTTACGTTGGAATATGACAAGTTCTTGCGTGCACTCACCAAGTTGGCATTGGCTTGGTTGTATTGCGCCTTGGCTGCATTGTATGAGTCGACTGAAGTCTGGAACGCTGCCTGGCTGATGATGTTCTTTTCATAGAGCATCTTGTTGTTGTTCATATTAGTGGTGGCGGTGTTAACATTTGCTTGTGCCACTGCCACTGCTGCCTGGGCGGCATCTACAGCTGCCTTGAGTTGAACCTGGTCAATGATGAAAAGAGTCTGACCTTTGCGGACTGCCTGACCCTCTTCTACGCATACCTTGGTGATGAAGCCTTGGATCTGAGGACGAATCTCAACATCATTCTCACCCTCAAGAGTGGTGGGCATTCCTGTCTGTAACGTAGCATCCTGCTCGCTGATGGTCATCACCGCCAGCTCAGGCACCTGCTGTGCTTGCTGTTCACCTTTGTTACCCTTGCATGAAGGGAGAATCAACGCCATTGCCATTGCCGGCAATATCAGCGCATTCATTTTCTTAATATTCATACTCTTAATTTATATATTGTTTTGTTATTATTTCTTTTGATTATTACTGTTTCTGAACGAAATTTGAAAATACATTACAACCATTCGACATTCGATAACATGATTTTGTGTTTCTCAAATTCAAATTATGCGCAAAGTTACTAAATATATAGATAACAATTATCCTAAATATTCTTAAAATGCGCGGATTTAACCAATATTGGGTAATATTGAAAACTAATTTAACAATTTTAGTTTTCAAATTTAGCAAAAATAATTGAGTGTAGTAGATTTAGAGCGCGCTCTTAACTCATATCTCACTCAATTATTTTTGTTCAATCAAGTCGTTACTTAGGGAGAGCTATTAGATAGTTTTAAGATAGCTCTTAGTGAGTGAATGGTGGGGGAGTGCCATCATCATCACTATTGTCAGAGGCAGTTTCCTTTTTCTTTGTGAAAATAGATTTGGAGAAGGGCTTAGCCTTAGCTGCCGATTTATTCTCGGAGACTTCAGAGGAAGGCTTATTCTCAGGGAGTTGATCTTCGGTCGTTTTATTCTCCAAGGCTTTTTTCTCCTTTTCGTTTAGTTCGAGGATTTCGTCGGTACGAGACTTCCATTGTCGTTTGCCGAGGATAGCTTCGACGTCATCATGGAAGATAACTTCTCGTTCGATTAGAAGGTCGCGGATCTTGTTATGTTGCTCGGCATACTGAGTCAGCAGAGCTTTAGCACGCTCATACTGCTCATTAACAAGGCGTTTCACCTCTTCATCGATTAGTGTTGCTGTGGTCTCTGAATATGGTTTGGTGAATGACATTTCTCTGCCTGTCGAGTCGTTGTAGTTGATATTGGGGAGGACGTTGCTCATACCATATACCATCACGAGCGATCGAGCGATTTTGGTACATTTCTCGAGGTCGTCGCTGGCGCCGGTGCCGATTTGACCCAAGAAGATATCTTCGGCGGCGCGACCGGCGAGGAGACCGCACATAGCGTCAAGGAGGGCTTGTGTCGGCATGATCTGATGCTCTTCGGGGGCATACCATGCTGCACCGAGAGCCATGCCTCGCGGCACTATAGTCACCTTGACCAAAGGATTGCCATATTTCAGCATCCATGTCACGGTGGCATGACCCGCTTCGTGAGTAGCAATGGCACGCTTCTCATCTTCGGTGATGATCTTCGATTTCTTCTCCATACCACCGACTATTCTATCCACGGCAGCCATAAAGTCGCTATATTCCACCATTTTCTTATGATTGCGGGCGGCTATCAAGGCGGCTTCATTGCAGACATTGGCGATATCGGCACCGGAGAATCCCTGTGTCTGACGAGCCAGTTGCTTGACATCCAACTTGCTGTTGCACTTTATGTTGCGGAGGTGAACCTGGAAAATTTCCTCGCGGTCGGTGAGTTCGGGGAGGTCGACAAAGATCTGACGGTCGAATCGACCGGGACGAAGCAATGCCTGGTCGAGCATATCGGCGCGGTTGGTAGCGGCAAGGCAGATCACACCATTGTTAGACTGGAAGCCATCCATCTCGGTGAGCATCTGGTTGAGGGTATTCTCACGTTCGTCGTTCGATCCCATATTCGGGTTGCGACCGCGAGCACGACCTACAGCGTCGATTTCATCGATGAAGACGATGCAGGGAGCTTTCTCCTTGGCTTGCTTGAAGAGGTCGCGGACACGAGCGGCACCTACACCGACGAACATCTCCACGAAGTCAGAGCCTGAGATAGATAGGAAAGGCACATTAGCCTCGCCGGCTACTGCCTTCGCCAAGAGGGTCTTACCTGTGCCCGGAGGTCCAATAAGAAGTGCACCGCGTGGGATCTTGGCGCCCAACTCGGTGTAGCGCTGTGGATTCTTGAGAAACTCTACGATCTCCTCGACTTCCACTTTCGCTTCCGCCAAACCGGCTACATCCTTGAATTTGACATTCGTGCCATTATTCTTATCGAAGACTGTAGCTTTCGATTTGCCAACGCTGAAGATACCTCCGGAGCCACCGGCACCACCCGTCATACGCCGTGAGAAGAAATAGATCAGAATGAAGAAGACGATTATCGGTCCGAAATACCATAGGAACTTCATAAAGTCGCTCCCCTTGTCGTAAGTCACCACGATCTCCGGTTTACCATCTTTGATAAGAGCGGCATTCCAGGCGTCGATCCTATCCTGAAGTTTCTCCGATGAGGGAATATTGGTTCGTATCTTCTTATCGCCGGGGGCGTTGGTTTCTTTGAATTTGAAAGATTTGGCACCCGGCTCAGTGAGTGTGCCATCGGCAGAATTATCCTGCATATTCACCGTAATCTTGGTGATCTGTCCGGTTGAGGCTGCCTTTTCAAACTCGCTCCAGTTGACTTTCTGTATTTGTGAACTGTCTTGGAAATAATAGAGGGCAAAGAGGCCGATGATGATGGCGGCATACATCCAAAAGATATTGGATACTCCCTTCATCTTGGGATTATTTCCTTGTTTCTGTTTTAAATTAAACATAACTATCTATATCGGGGGGATATGTAGGCTATCTACTTGGTTTGTTTTAGTTTAGTCGAGTAGTAGGGTTTAGTCGAGATCGGGTATATCGGTGATTTTTGCATCGCTCCACAGGTCTTCGATGTTGTAGAACTCTCGGAAATCGGGAAGGAAAACATGAACCATCAGCGAGCCATAATCAATCACAATCCATTGAGAATTGCGATAACCGTCATAGTTGTATGGCTTGACTCCTAATTTGTGGCGGAGCTCTTCGCGAATGTTATCTGCGATGGCTGAGACTTGAGAGGTGGAATTGCCCTGGCAGATGATAAAAGTCGATGTAGGCGCCGTCTCCAATTTCGTAAGATCCAATAGAGTGATCTTCGACCCCTTACGGTCTTGGATAGCGTTGACCGCTGTCTCCACAAGAGCGGTACTTGAAATGTTGGGCTTCCCAACTACTTGACTTTGAGTCTGATTTGTCATGTGTAGTATAATGTCTTTTCTGTTTTATTTTTCTGATTTGCAATCTTCTCTTTTACTGAGGGGAATCAGATAGCCCAATCTATCATCATCTCCTATTATATATTAACAAAGAAGAAGCAAAAGTTATCATATTTCAGTTTAATTTCTATATCTTGCCTTATCAAATTTCATGCCAAATTAAGACTTAATTAGTCAGATTTCAAAAAATCTTTAGCAAGAAGCTTGATAAGTTTTCTTCTCATTTTGTAAATAGCCCTATACCAACACACCACCATAGCAACAAAGATGGTAGTGATGATAGCAGCAATATTTTCGCAATAATCAGCCAATTGATTCGCATCAGCAATACATCCATCTAATATTTCCTCGAGAAAGCCTTCCAAAACATTATAATAGAATGGCATTGCAATGTTGATCAATAAGATTACTTTGAAAACGAGAGATGTCGTCGATTTGGTGCACCGCCCTGAGATAGTCGAATCGCCATTCATCTGATTGACCGTAAGGAGGGCAGATCCCATTTTGATATTGAAGTCATCGACTTCCACCTTCTTGAATCTTCCTCTCAAGGCATAGATGATATGGTGAACCGACACTTTATGCTGAGGTATCTTCAATCTGTCGCGCAAATGTGGTATCACCAACTTCTCCGCTTTCTCTTTGACACTGTCGCCGAAGGGTGTATCCTTGGCTTGATGGCAGAGAGCGAAAGCCTCTACATAGTTTTTGGTATTGATCAGAGCTTGAAATTCTGCCTCAAATTCCTCTTGCTTTAGTTCTCGTTTAGGCGCAGACTCTTCTACTTTTACATCTTCTTTCGGTGCCGACTGCTCGAGGGGTTGATCTGTTACAATCGGCTTGAGCCAGCGTTTTAGGTCTGCTATAAGGTGATAAATGCTCGAGTCGGATGTGCCATCGACTTGCAGCTTGGTGCCATACATAAACTGGAACCAACCGACGAAGGGAGAGCCATCAATATTTATGAAGACGATACGCTTCTTGAGGGTATTGGCGTAGGTCAATTCGCGGATGGTCCAATCGCTGTCAAAGTCTGTAATCTCGCTGTGACTCTTCGAATACATAAAAAGCACAACCTCCGATCGCTCGATGGCTGACATAATAACGCTGATGAACTGAGCATCGCTTTCGATGCCTTCAACATCGATCCAGCAGGTCTCGTTGATGCTGCGTTCTATCTTATTGCGTATAGCGTTGACCTTCTCCTTATCAGAGCGTTTATATGAGATGAAAATACGATTCATGCACTATCAAGTAGTTAGAGCGCGTTCCTTAAATTTTTGGGGTCGTAGGGGCGGATATTTTTGAGCAGATTTTGAAAG
>JBJEKI010000080.1:0-40545 GCA_051878555.1 Lepagella sp.
TTTGACTTTCAAAATCTGCTCAAAAATATCCGCCCCTACGACCCCAAAAATTTAAAGAACACGCTCTTAATTCCGGATCTCGATCTCTTCATCCCGCTCTAATGCCCCTTTAGCCTCTCTATATATATACTCACCAACATATATACTCATCAACCTTTCTCACCTCTTAACATGTCGTCTCAAAAAACTGAACAACATATTTCTCAGGTTCAAAAATTCTCTCAGCAGCAGCTGTGTTTTGTGCGGTTGCTTGAGATGAATGCGCCCGAACTTGATGAGGCTGTGGTGAATGAATTGGATAGCAATCCTGCCCTCGAAGCCAACGAAGAGACAGCAGCTCCCGCAGACGACTTAATCTCCCCACTACCTGTCTCCAAACCATATCTCTATACCCGATCCGATCATTCAGAGGATCATGTCTTCACTCCCTCTGACGACACTGAAAATCTATACGACAATCTCCTGACTCAGCTCGATGAAAAGGAACTCGAACCCAAAGTGCGCGATGCCGCCCGATTCATCATCGGCAGCCTCGACTCCAATGGCTATCTCAACCGCTCAGTACGCGATCTGACCGACGATATGGTGTTTGGCGCTGATTTCGATGTCTCGACCCGGGAGGTGGCTCGTGCCCTCGAAGTGGTGAGAAGACTCGACCCTCCCGGCATCGGCGCAAATTCCCTCCGTGATTGTCTCCGCTTGCAACTCGATGCTCTCCCTCCTTCTCCATCTCGCGATCTCGCTATCCACATCATTGACGATGACGAGTGTTATCTCGCTTTTACCATGAAGCATACCCATCGCTTCAAGTCGATCCTCCATCTCGATGATAAGACCATCGCTGAGGCACTCTCACTCATCAAAAGCCTTAACCCAAAGCCCGGAGCATCTATCGGTAATGACCCCTCGACTCTCTCCAATGTAATTATCCCCGATTATATTGTCAATAATATCGATGGCGAAATTACAATCACTCTAAATAATCGTATCCCGGAACTGCGTGTCGAGGAGAGCTTCGAACAGGCCAAACGTCGTCTTGATATGTCGGGCGAAGTGAAGAATACAAGCGATTCGAAGTTTATCAATAATCGCTATAATGATGCCTGCGATTTTATCCGTATCCTCAATCAGCGTCAGGAGACTATGATGAAAGTGATGTCGGCAATCGTTAAAATCCAAGAGGAGTATTTCCGCACTGAGGATGTTTACACCCTCAAGCCGATGATGATCAAAAATGTTGCAGACCTCACCGGCCTCGATGTCTCTGTCGTCTCGCGTGCGACTTCCAATAAGTATGTGCAACTCCCCGGCGGTACTCGCCCGCTCCGGTTCTTCTTCAGCGCATCCAAAGGTGAGGAAACCGAGGGCGGCGGTGAGCTTACCAACCGTATCATCGAGGCGGAAATAAAAGCCCTGGTCGACAAGGAGGATAAGCGTCATCCTCTCTCCGACCAGCATATCATGGAACGCCTTATCGATAAGGGGTTCGATTTATCCCGACGAACTGTCGCTAAGTATCGTGATGTGCTGGGTATTCCCGTGGCTCGTCTCCGTAAAATAATGTAATCACCCACCTATATATATCTAAATCCATCATTTAGTTATGAATAAGTTTAAGATCTTTTTGACATCCCTCTGTTGTTTGGCTCTCGCCATCCCCGGCTTCGCTGTTACCGATAAGGAAATGGAGGAGGCTCGTGCCCTCACCGCAAAGGCTTATCTCCGATATGTCAACAATGGCTCAGATTATCTCGATAATCTAACCCCAAAGTCGATGGCTGAACTCAACGCCAAGTTGAAAACCAAGGAGAAAGAAAACATTAAGGCTTTCAATGCCGTAAAGACCCCCACTGATTATGCCTCTTGGGATAAGGATCGTCTCATTCAGTATTGGTCGGCAGAATTCTTCAAGGCTCCCGGACTTAATCCCGAGGGCCTCAAAGCTCGAGCCCGAGTGAAGAAGTATATATCCGAGATGTCGGTCTCTGCCCCGGTTGCCACCCCCGAGCCTGCTCCCGAACCCGAACCGGCCGCCACTCCCGCCGCCGATTCCATAGCTCGTGAGGCTCTCCCCGTAGACACTGCTCAGCAGGATATTCTCTCCGATCAAAAGGCAATTCAGGAGGATGCCGCTGAGGCCGCCGCTACTCATGAGGAGAGCGGTGACACCTGGGTGTTCGTTGTTGTGCTTATCATCTTGGTGGGTGTGGTGATCGGTCTGGTGGTATATGCCTCCAGACTGATGCGCAAGAGCCCCGAGTTTGAAAAAGATGGCGACGAGGCTCCTGCCGATGAGGATATGGCTGCCCTCCGCGCTCGCGCACGTGAGGCTATCGCCGCTAAAGATGAGGAGATCGCTACGCTTCAGTCCCGACTCCAAACAGAAGAGAACAAGGTCGCAGATATGAGCTTGGAAATAGAACGCCTCAAACTGAATTGCTCTCGACTCGAACAGCAGATAGCTACGCTCCGTAAGGATAATGCACGTCTCTCTTCTGTCGAACGCAATGACCCGGCACCCCTCCCCAGCTCTCAACCACTCTCTCAGCCTGCTGCTCGTCCGGCTCCATCTCTCGATGATGAACCGGTGGCTCCCCCTCGCCGAAATGTCGCCCCGACTGCTCCTGCCAAGGTGCTCAAGGTCCTTTACCTCGGTCGAGCTAATGCTCGCGGCATTTTCGTGCGTGCCGACCGTCGCATCACTCCCGGTAATACCATCTATCGCCTCGACACCAACGATGGACTCGTCGGTACATTTCACGTAGTCGATGAGCCGGTTGTGCTCGACGTCGCTCTCTCTTCGCCCGACGAGTATCTCGCTAATGGTTGTATCTGCGACGATTTCAACGATACCCAGGGTGTAAGCCGAATCATCACCGAAAGCGAAGGTACTGCCATCTTCGAAAATGGATACTGGAAAGTGCTCCGCAAATCCACCATCCGATACGAATGATAATCCGTAAGGACGAGTTCTTGCCCTCTCCGATATACCGAATACTTGATTTTAACAGACATCGAAATCGCGTTTTTATCGCCGAATTTCACCCTTTTATTTGGAGATTAGCGCAATTTGTATTAACTTTGCGCTGTCTAAGCCCTGATGGCGGAATCGGTAGACGCGCTGGTCTCAAACACCAGTGGAGCAATCCGTGCCGGTTCGACCCCGGCTCAGGGTACGTCAAGCGACTAAGTGATAGCTTCTTTATCACTTAGTCGCTTCCTTTTTTTATAGGTTTATTAAAAAAAATAACTTTTTTCTTTTTTTCTCCGATTCGTTGAGTTATCTTTGCATATCGGTGTGCGGAGTCCTCCCTATACTGCGGCGTGTTGCCGCGGCTCTCGATGCTCCAATTGGCACTTACGTCTGACTGTTAACCCTCTATGTCTATGAAAGTAGTTCTTTTTGATACCGTCGACAATTCCACCAATCTCCTCCCTCTCTCTTACACTCGCCCGGTGGCTGCCTTCCGTGTCGGTATTCTCACCATCGCCGAAAAGTGGCAACATTTCCTCCCCGGCGACTATTCGTTCTATCCCAAGGAGTATCTCCGCGAGAAGTTCCCCCTGAATTGCGACGAGGAGGAGGAAGCCCTCTTTATCGCCGGCAATAAACTCCCCGATATGGCTACCGCCCTCGAGGCTTCCCTCCTAAAGTCGGGCGACGCCCTCCGCGATAGCGGTGGTATCTGGGCGTTCCGTGGTCTGCGCCGTGAGTTCGAAGCCCTCTCTCCCGAGTTCGGTAAGGAGAGCGCCAACGATTCCCGTCGTATCAATTATGTCTTCGATATCTTCCAATATAATGCCCAAGAGATCACCAACGATTTCGTATGGTTTACCCTCCACCGCAAGGGTATTGCCCCCGACCCCGGCACACGTATCATCGGCGACGCCAAGCTCCCCAATGGTATGCCGGCCCTTTTTATAGAGGAGGGGGCTGTCGTTGAAGCCGATTCCATCAATCTCAAGGATGGCCCGGTGTATATCGGCAGAAATGCCCATGTCATGGAGGGCTCTTGCCTCCGAGGCCCCCTCGCTCTCTGCAATGATGCTAAGATCCGTATGGGCTCAAAAGTCTATGGCGGTTCTACTTTCGGCCCTTTTTGCAAGGTCGGCGGCGAAATCGACAATGCCGTCTTCTTCGGCTTTAGCAACAAGGCTCACGACGGGTACCTCGGTAATGCCGTGATAGGGGAGTGGTGTAACATCGGCGCCGGCACCAACTCCAGCAACCTCAAAAACGACTACTCCAAGATACGTATCTGGAATTACGCCCAGCAACGCTTCATGCGTACTGACCTACAATTCTGTGGCCTTATTATGGGCGACCACTCCAAAGCCGGTATCAACTGCATGTTCAACACCGCTACCGTAGTAGCTGTCGGCGTTAATTTCCACGGCACCGGTTTCCCTCGCCAGTTCATACCAAGCTTCCAAAATGGTAGCCCCGAAGCAGGATTCTCCGATGTCTCTATCGATACGTTTATGCAGATAGCATCTCGTGTCATGAGCCGTCGAGGTCTCGAACTCACCGAAATCGACCGCAAAATCTTCGAACATATCCATCACTACGCATCCAAATTCAAGTAAGAGCGCGTTCCTTAAATATCATTCCTGATAAATTAATTGTATTAATTTCTCCTTCCACCCTCAGATTCACCCCATCTTTTCTTTAAGAATGGGGTGTTTTGTTACATTTAATGTGATATATAATAACAAAAGGCGGTTTACAACATTCTATTAGAAATGAATTATTAACTAAAAATTTTTGCAAGATAATTTGATAATTTGAACAAAATGTATGCAAAATAAGAAAATTGCTAACATTTTGTAAAAATTTTTAAAAAAACACGCACTTTCTTTTGCACTATTCTTGTTTTTGTAGTATATTTGCAACCGATTAGAAATGTAGATGTCTTTTTGATATTCGTTTTAGGATATTGATGACGTTTTGTTTCAGTCTCGGTTTAATTGAATTTTTAATCTCGGTTTTTTGAATTTAATCTCGGTTAATTCGATTTTCATTCGGTTTAATTGATCAAATAAAGAAACATAGAATCAAATCTCAAATAATTCACAACCAATCGTATTATGAAAAAACTAATTCTGCAATATGGTGTTCTGACCGTAGCTGCAATGTTCGGTTTACAGTCGTGGGCTGTCCCTGCCAAGCCGGGACTCCGCACTGTGTCTCAGCCGGATGGATCGACCATCACCGTCGAGCTTCGAGGTGATGAGTTTTTCCATCAGTATCTCACCGAGGATGGCTATCCACTCATCGAGAAGGATGGCTATTTCTACTATAGTGACTATAGCGCTGCCGGCGATGTGGTCAACTCGGGCATTCGCGCTGTCGCTGCTTCTCAACGCGACGCCGTTGCTCGAGATTTCCTTTCTCGTATCGACCGATCCACACTCGAAAGCCGCATCCAAAAGCTGGCTTCACGCTCCCCGCGTCGCGCTTCAATGGTAAATTTCGGCGATATCTCTCGCCATAACGCCCCGGCTCGTGAGGCTTCCTCAGTCGATGGCCCTCCCTACGAGAAGGGTTATGGTCTTTTCTCCGACCTCCGCTTCCCGGCTTACGGCGAGCAAAAGGCTATCGTTATCCTCGTCGAGTATAAGGATGTGAAGTTCAACACTTCTTACGATGCCAAGGAGTATTTCACCAATATGCTCAATCAAGAGGGTTTCAGCCAGTATTCCGGCACAGGATCAGCTGCTCAGTTCTTCAAGGAGAACTCTTGCGGCGCTTTCGTGCCCGAGTTCGATGTCTATGGCCCAATCACGCTGAGCCAAAATAGATCTTACTATGGTGGTAACGACTGGTGGGGCAATGATGAGCATCCCGAAGAGATGGTGGTCGAGGCTTGCGATCAACTCGATGACGAGGTCGATTTCTCACAGTACGATCGTAATGGCGATGGCATCGTCGACAATATCTATATCTTCTATGCCGGCGAGGGTGAAGCCGCTGGCGGTGGCGCAGATACTGTGTGGCCTCACTCTTGGAATATGGTGTCTGCCGGATACCCTAATCTCGAATATGATGGCGTCCAAATTTATACCTACGGATGCTCTAACGAGTGGGATTCCGGTCAGCCTAATGGCATCGGCACTTTTGTTCATGAGTTCAGCCATGTCATCGGCATCCCCGACCTTTATGCCACCAGCTATACCGGTGCTTTCACGCCCGGTGCTTGGTCGGCTATGGATTATGGCCCTTATAACAATAATGGCCGCACTCCCCCAAACTATGGTGCTTTTGAACGCTATGCCCTCGGTTGGATGAAACCTCGCGAGATCGAAGGCCCCCTCTCGGCTACCCTCCAGGTTATCACTGAAAATGCTGCCGGCATCATCCGTACTGCCAAGGATACCGAGTTCTTCTTGCTCGAAAATCGCCAGCAAGAGGGTTGGGATAAGTATGTCCCGGGGCATGGTATGCTCATCTGGCACATCGACTACAACCAGAGCGTATTCGATAGCAACAAGGTGAACAATACTACTTCTCACCAATATGTAGATATCGAGGAGGCTGATGGCACTCAAAATGAATATAGCCGATCCGGAGATTCTTTCCCGGGTACTACCAACAAGACTTCTTTCACCGGCGATACCAACCCGGCTCTCAAGACTTGGGACAACACCAAGATCGACCTCCCCATCACCGATATTGATGAGTATAATGGATTGATAACGTTCAAGGTGAGTGGCGGCGGCTCTGTTGTCGTGCCTGATCCCGAAGTGTTCGACGCTGAGGATGTCCTCTCCGATCAGTTTACTATCCGCTGGACTCCGGTCGAGGGTTACGACGCTGTCGTCAATGTATATTCTCGCCTTAGTGACGCTAATAATGCCCCGGCTCGTCTGGTCGGTAATGAGGTGTTCGTGCCCGGTTTTAAGAATAAGAATGTCGGCGAAGTCTCCTCAGTCACTGTCACAGGTCTCGATCCTCTGACTCTCTATTATTACATTGTCACTCTGACTTCGGGTTGGTATTCTTCCAAACCCTCCGCTGAGCGTACCGCTTTCACCGGCAAGCGACCTCTGAACTACTCCGTGCCTGAAGCTACTGAGGCTGTCGATGTGACTGAAAATTCTTTCACCGCTACTTGGCTCGAAGTCGAGGATGCCAACGATTATCTCCTTAATGTCTACACCAAGGTGCAGGGTGACCCCGTATTCGACGTCCAAGGCTTCGATGATGGTGTTAGCTCTATCGGCGGCTGGTATTCTACTTCCAGCTCAAGCTATAGCAACGCTGCCTATGCCGGCAAGAAGCTCCCGGCTCTTCGTATGGCCAATGGTAATAGCCTCGAGTCTCCCTCTTATAGAGATTATGTTAACACTCTTCGCTTCTGGCATCGTGGTAACAACACCACTACCGGCGATCAGATCCAAGTTTATGCCATCTCCGAAACCGGAAATGTTGAGCTCGTTAGCACTGTCGAAGTGTCGAAAGTGTCGGGTGGCACCACCACTACTATCACTGATTTCCCTGAAAATACAGTGAAGGTGCGTATCCAGTTCGTACGCAACGGCGACACCGGTGCTCTGGCTCTCGATGATGTCGAGGTGGGTCATGGATATACCACTATCCCCAGCCCCGTGGCTGATTTTGTCAACTACCATGTAGGCAATGTATCCCAATTCAACGTCACCGGTCTCGACTCCGATACTGACTATTATTACACCATCTCCGCTACCGATGGCACTCTCGTGTCGCGCCTTTCTAATGAGGTAAAGGCTCATACTCTGGTCTCTTCGGGCGTGTCGAAGGTGATGGGTGAGGCTTTCGCACTCAGCTATAACAGCAATGTCGTTACCGCTTCGACCGACGATGTGATCGTCGTGTGCGACTACACCGGAGCTCTCGTGGCTCGCGGTGCCCACAAGGTGACTCTCCCCCGTGCCGGCCTATATGTAGTCTCCGTGCCAGCTCGTAATTATACCAAGAAGATTATTGTTAAGTGATCATAATGAGTCTGCCGGAGTCGCTTTTTTGCCTCTCCGACAGACTCAACCCTTTTAAAGGATCATCTTTCGGTTAATTGGATTCGCCCGAAGGTACTTGATCTTACTACTAACTATCCGAATCCATAATTAAGGTTATGAAAAAATTTCTATCTCGGATTTTTTCAGCACTGCTGATTGTGGCGACTGTAGCGTCTCCATCGTTTGCACAGAAAGCCAAGAAGGCTGTGGTTTCCCCATCAGCCAAGCAGAGTGTCGTGGCTACTAAGGCTCCGGCTAAGAAATCGAAGACTTTGTCGCTCCCTGAGACTAAGTCTATTTCTAAGTCTAAGTTTGCTATGGCTAAGAAGCATGTGAGCGGCCCTATCGCTGCTCCCGCCAAGGAGGCTGTGGCCGGTATGCCCCAGATCTATGGTTGCGTCGTTTATAATGACCAAATCGCAGCTGAAGCCGCTAAGGCAGGTCTCTATGAGATCCCCAAAGATGGTGCCAATCCCACTTCGTTCCTTCTCGAAGGTCCCGACTCAAACGGTGGTGGCGTGCTCATCGGTAACACCTATTATAGCTCCGGCTATTGGTCTTTCTGGGGATATGTCTTCGTGACTGTCGCTACTTACGACATCGATGAGATGGTGGAACTTGATGCTTTCGATGGTACTCCCGACAATATCTATTCTGCCGGCCTCGTGCAGGATCCTACCACAGGCGATGTCTACGGCATAGGTTACAATGCAGACCTCTCCGGCTTGCAGCTCTCTAAGGTAGATGTCTCTGATAGCGCTATGACCAACACTGTTATCGCTTCTCTTGAAGGTCACTTCAATTGCCTCGTTTGCGATAACACCGGTCAGCTCTATACTGTCGTTATCGATGGTGATGTTGATGAGGAATCCGGCTCTTTCACTCCTACCGGTTCTACTCTCTACAAGATCTCTAAGGAGACAGGTGAGATGACTGCTGTCGGTGCTACCGGCGTCGCTCCCAAGTATCTCTCCAGCGCTGTGGTTGATCCTAAGACCAACCGTATGTTCTGGAACGTTTGCCCTGCTGATGAGAAGGGTTATATGTATGAGATCGACCTCGCTACAGGCCAGGGCACTCTCCTCTATCAGCTTAAGGACAATGATGAGATTTGCGGTATGTTCATCCCCGGCCCCGAGGCTGAAGATGGCGCTCCCGCTGAACTTACCGGCGTGACTCTCGACTTCGAGGGCAGCTCACTATCCGGTAGCGTTAATGCTACTGCTCCTACCACTACTTTCGATGGCACTGCTCTCGCTACCAATGTAGACGTTGTCGTTAGATCAGCTGACGATGAAGAGCTCGCTCGAGTATCTGACGTGGCTCCAGGAGCTACCGTTTCTCTTCCCCTTTCTGTCGATGAAGAGGGCGCTTATACTTTCGAAGTTTGCGCTGTTAACGCTGTTGGCGACGGCCCCAAGACTAAGTTTAAAAATGTCTGGATCGGCGCCGATACCCCCAATGCTCCTGCACCTACGCTTACTTACGAAGATGGTATGATGAAGATCGACTGGGAGGCTGTTACTACTTCTGTTCACGATGGATTCATCGATCTCGAACAGCTCCGCTATCGCGTAACTCGCTTCGATGGTCTTGTAGTGGCTGAAGGTCTTGAGGCTACTTCTTTCGAAGAGTCTTTCACCGAACCTGAAGCTCTTACCAATGTTTACTACACCGTTGAGGCTATGGCTGATGGCAACGCTTCTGTTGCTGCCAAGACCAACGTTATCGTCCTCGGTGCTATCGTGCCTCCTTACACTGCCGACTTCGCTGAAGCTGGTCTCGAAGGATGGACTGTTATCGACGCTAATGAGGATGGTCTCACTTGGGAACTCTATGAGAACAAGCCTCGCGTGAAGTACAACTCTGCGAAGGCTATGGACGACTGGTTGATCACCCCTCCGATGAAGCTCGAAGCAGGCAAGGCTTACAACGTGAAGTTCGATGCTTATAGCAACTCTACTTCTTTCCCCGAACGTATCGAAGTGAAGTATGGTAAGGATGCTACTGTAGAGGCTATGACCGGTACTATCCTCGAACCTACCGACCTTGGTGAAAACAACTCTTCTAATCCTTGTCATGTCGAGTATATGCTCATGCCCGAGGAGAATGGTACTTACTATGTCGGCTTCCACGGTATCTCTGATGCCGATATGTTCTACCTCTATGTTAACAATATCTCTGTCGAAGAGGGTATCTCTACTGCCGCTCCGGGTCTTGCTACTGATGTTGTGCTTACTCCCGATCCTACCGGCGAAAACAAGGTGAACGTAGCATTCAAGGCTCCTGCCAAGACTATGTCAGGCGCTGATCTCTCAAGCCTCGAAAAGGTAGAAGTATATCGTGGCTCTGATCTCGTTAAGACTTTCGAAACTCCTAATCCGGGAGCTGCTCTCTCATTCGACGATGAGACTCCTTATGCCGGTCGCTACACTTATTCTATCGTTGGTTACAACGAAGAAGGTAAGGGCCTTACTTCTGAAACTAAGGTTTACGTAGGATTCGACCTTCCCGAAGCTCCTGCTAATGTAGCTCTCGCATACGGCGCTACTGATGGCGAAGTGACTGTGTCTTGGGACGCTGTTACCAAAGATATCAACGGCCTTACTCTCCCTGCCGGCAAGGTTACTTATACTATCGTTGACTACCAGACCGACGAGACTGTGGCTGAAGGTCTCACTGAGTGTTCTTACTCTTATAATGCTGTTGCTGAAGGTGATCAAGCTTTTGTTCAACCTGTAGTTTACGCAGTAACTGACGAAGGTGAGAACCCCGCTTCCGGAGATATGATGCCTGTCGGTACTCCCTACCAGAACCTCGCTGAGTCATTCGGCAATGCAGGTGAAGATATGGCTTACATCTGGGGCCTTGAGCCTTACGGTGCAGGTGGTACTATCTCTATCCTCGATGACGAAAGCGGTGTTTCCGCTCAAGATGGTGACAATGGTTTCATCGGTATCCGTGGTAATACTCTCGATGGCGGTGCAAGCCTCCTCTCAGGTCTCGTTGACCTCTCTAACCTTACAGCTCCCGGCTTGACTTTCTATACTTATTGCATCGACGATGATGACAATAATGATATTATGGTCAGCGTTCGCGAGAAGGGTGCTGAGGAGTATACCGAACTCTATTCTAACGATGTTTACAACGCTTGTAACCAAGTTTCAGGCGAATGGTGCAAGATTACTGTTAGCCTCGCTGATTTCGCCGGCAAGACTATCCAGTTCTCTATCACCGGTGTAACTAATATGTATACTTACACCATCATCGATAACATCAAGGTGACCAACCTCCTCGCCAACGACCTCGCTATCACTAAGATCAACGCTCCTGCCAAGGTGGCTTGCGGCGCTGAATATCAAGTGAATGTAACCGTTTCTAACGAAGGCGCTAACGCTGCTTCCGGCTATAAGATCAACCTCTATGCCGACGGCGAAGTTGTTGCTACCAAGAATGGCCTCGCTATCGATCCCAGCAAGAACCTTACTGCTGCATTCAAGCTCACTATGTCTCCTCTCGCTGTCGATCCTATCAACTACTACGCTGAAGTGGTATACGACGCTGATGAGAATCCTGATAACGATAAGTCTGAGACTGTCGTAGTTACTCCCAAGGTGCCCACTACTCCTGTAGCTACCAACCTTAAGGCTACTTGCGGCGATGGCAACATCACTCTGACTTGGAGCGAGCCTAACCTTGAAGGCGCTACTCTCCCCGTAACCGAAGGCTTCGAAGAGGTCGATGCATTCACTTCTGAGGTTGAAGGCTGGACATTCATCGATGAGGATCAGAGCCCTGTCGGTGGCTTCCAAGGTACGACTATCCCCGGTATCACCGCCGGTGAAACCCTCGGATCATTCTGGGTATGGGATGCTACTCAAGTCGGCAACGCTACTTTCGCTGCTCACGAGGGTGACAAGTATCTCTTCGCACTCTTCCTCTATGACGATAGCACTTCTTCTGATTGGGCTATCTCTCCCGAACTCTGCGGCCTCGCTCAGACTGTTGACTTCTACGCTAAGAGCTACTCTGCTTCTTATCCTGAGAAGATCGAAGTTTACTACTCTACCGGTAGCCTCGATCCCGCTGACTTCATCCTCGTTGAGGATGCCGGCGATGATGTTGTGCCCGATGAGTGGACCAACTACTCTGTTGATCTCCCCGAAGGTGCCAAGTACTTCGCTATCCACAGCTGCGCTACAGGCTCATTCATGCTCCAGATCGATGACGTTACTTACACTCCCGCTTCCTCTGCAAGCCTCTCTATCGAGGGCTACAATGTATACCGCGATGGCGTGAAGATTAACGATACTCTCCTCGCTGAGACTGAGTTCGTCGACAATAACGTTGCCGAAGGCGAAGAATACACTTACGTCGTAACAGTAGTTTACGCCGTTAAGGGTGAATCTGCCGCTTCTGAAGAGTGTGTAGTTACTTACATTCCTTCTTCTGTCAATGGCCTTAAGGATGGCGCTCTCTCTATCTACTCTGTAGGTAGCAACGTAGTTGTCCTCAACGCTATGGGTCAGAAGGTAGACATCTGCTCCGCTAATGGTGCAATCGTTTACTCCGGTATGGGCGATGCCAAGACTGTCGTGAATGTCGGCTCCGGCGTTTACGTTGTCAAGGTTGGCAAGACCGTTAAGAAACTTCAGGTTAAATAATCATTAACCCTGATTTATATCCAAGAGGTGCGGAAAAATCCGCACCTCTTTTTTTGCTTTACACCCATCCATCCCCCTCTTCTCGGTAACCCCGGTTGGCTCCGCTGATCTGTAAAATGATGCAGATCGACAGAAAATTTTTGGGCTAACTATTGCGTAAACCGCTGATTTTTATTATCTTTGCAACGCTTTTCGGGGTGTATTTACCCTCTCATGCAAGTTAAGTATTTGACTCTCAAATGCTTGGCGTGCATTGCGTGTATGGATAATTACACTTCATAGTATAAGAAATAACTGTAAAATTTAAATAACAAAACAGACAAAGAATGCCTACAATTCAACAATTAGTAAGAAAAGGGCGGACTGTTCTGAAAGACAAGAGCAAATCGCCGGCCTTGGATTCATGTCCCCAGCGTCGCGGTGTGTGCGTGCGTGTCTACACCACCACCCCCAAGAAGCCTAACTCAGCAATGAGAAAAGTGGCTCGTGTACGTCTCACCAACGGTAAGGAAGTCAATAGCTATATCCCGGGTGAGGGACACAATCTGCAAGAGCACTCTATCGTGATGGTGCGCGGCGGCCGTGTGAAAGACCTCCCCGGTGTGCGTTACCACATCGTTCGCGGTACTCTCGATACTGCCGGCGTACAAGGTCGTACTCAGCGTCGCTCCAAGTATGGTGCCAAACGTCCTAAAGCAGCTAAGAAATAATCGCTGCATCTTACAAATCAATCAAATTCAACCCACGTTTTTGATTTATTGGATGGCTAATGGTTGAGTAATCCCGACAAGAGTGTCGAGATGAAGATTGCAAAAGCAGCCGAAATCAAAACATTAAACATTTTTCTACTCTAAAATGAGAAAAGCTAAACCAAAGAAAAGGGTGATCCTCCCCGATCCCGTTTTCCACGATGTGAAAGTCTCTAAGTTCGTGAACCATCTTATGTTCGATGGTAAGAAAAACACGGCTTACACCATCTTCTACTCGGCTTTGGAGGTCGTGAAGACCAAATTGCCTAATGAGGAAAAATCCGCCCTCGAGATCTGGAAAAAAGCTCTCGATAACGTAACTCCTCAGGTCGAAGTTAAGTCCCGCCGTATCGGTGGCGCTACATTCCAGGTCCCCACTGAAATCCGCAGCGACCGCAAGGAATCGATATCAATGAAAAATCTCATCATCTTCGCCCGCAAACGTGGCGGCAAGACTATGGCAGACAAACTCGCTGCTGAAATTGTCGACGCTTTCAACGAGCAGGGTGGCGCGTTCAAAAGAAAAGAAGACATGCACCGCATGGCTGAAGCTAACCGCGCTTTCGCTCACTTCAGATTTTAATATTGATATTACAAGACAATGGCAAGAAAAGACGAACTCCAGTTTACACGTAATATCGGTATCATGGCCCACATCGATGCCGGTAAAACAACTACGTCTGAACGTATCCTTTTTTATACCG
Organism: Lepagella sp.; assembly: GCA_051878555.1. Taxonomy (GTDB): domain Bacteria; phylum Bacteroidota; class Bacteroidia; order Bacteroidales; family Muribaculaceae; genus Lepagella. The sequence goes on from JBJEKI010000080.1 coordinate 14,113, forward strand.
GTAAAACCCACCGCATCGGTGAAGTCCACGATGGCGCCGCTACCATGGACTGGATGGAACAGGAACAGGAACGTGGTATCACCATCACTTCAGCTGCTACCACTTGCTTCTGGACTTACGCCGGTGAGAAGTTCAAAATCAATCTGATCGATACCCCGGGACACGTCGATTTCACCGTCGAGGTGGAACGCTCACTCCGTGTTCTCGACGGCGCCGTAGCTACTTTCTGCGCTGTCGGCGGCGTGGAGCCCCAGTCCGAAACCGTTTGGCGCCAGGCTGACAAGTACAATGTGCCCCGTATCGGTTATGTTAATAAGATGGACCGCTCGGGTGCCAATTTCTTCGAGGTTGTTCGCCAACTTCGTGAGGTGCTCGGCGCTAACCCCCTCCCCATTCAGATCCCTATCGGCGCTGAAGAGTCTTTCAAAGGCGTCGTAGACCTTATCACCATGAAGGCTATCTTCTGGCACGATGAGACTATGGGTGCTGAATATTCTGTAGAGGAAATCCCCGCCTCTCTCCAAGATGAGGCTGAGGAGTATCGCGATAAGATGCTCGAAACTCTCGCTGAGTGCGACGACGCTCTCATGGAGAAGTATTTCGACGATCCCTCTACCATCACCGAAGATGAGATTCGCGCTGCTATCCGCAAGGGTACGCTCGCTATGCAGATCAACCCCATGCTCTGCGGCTCTTCTTTCAAGAATAAGGGTGTGCAAACACTCCTCGACGCTGTCTGCGCCTATCTCCCCTCTCCCGAGGATGCCGGCGCTGTAGAGGGCCACGCCGTAGGCGACCCCGACACTGTCGAATCTCGCGAACCGAGCGCCGAGGCTCCTATGTCGGCTCTCGCATTTAAGATCGCTACTGACCCATACGTAGGTCGTCTCTGCTTCTTCCGCGTTTATTCAGGCGAGGTCGTAGCCGGCAGCTACCTCCTCAATACTCGCTCCGGCAAGAAGGAACGCGTGTCTCGCCTCTTCCAGATGCACTCCAATAAGCAGAACCCGATGGAGAAAATCGGCTGCGGTGATATCGGCGCAGGTGTCGGATTCAAAGATATCCGCACCGGCGATACTCTCTGCGACGAGAACCATCCTATCGTGCTCGAAGCTATGGAGTTCCCCGATCCCGTGATCGGTATCGCCGTTGAGCCTAAGACTCAGAAAGACCTCGATAAGCTCGGCGTCGGCCTCCAGAAGCTCGCTGAAGAAGACCCCACTTTCCGCGTTGAAACCAACGAAGAAACAGGTCAGACAGTCATCAGTGGTATGGGTGAGCTCCACCTCGATATCATCATCGACCGCCTCCGCCGTGAGTTTAAAGTCGAGTGTAATCAGGGTAGACCTCAAGTTACTTATAAGGAAGCTATCACCAAGCCCGTCGAACTCCGTGAGACATTCAAGAAGCAGACCGGTGGTCGCGGTAAGTATGCAGACATCATCGTCCGCATCGAGCCCGCTGACGAGGACTTCGAAGGAAGCCTCCAGTTCGTCGACGAGGTTAAGGGTGGTAATGTGCCCAAGGAGTATATACCCTCTGTGCAGAAGGGCTTCCAGACTGCTATGAAGAATGGTGTGCTCGCCGGATACCCCGTAGAGCGTCTCAAAGTCACTCTGCTCGACGGCTCGTTCCACCCCGTGGACTCCGACCAGCTCTCTTTCGAACTCTGCGCAATCCAGGCTTTCAAGCATGGTTGCGAGAAAGCAGGTCCCGTGCTCCAAGAGCCTATCATGAAGATCGAAGTAGTGACTCCCGAAGAGTCTATGGGTGATGTGATCGGCGACCTTAACAAGCGTCGTGGCCAGGTTGAGGGTATGGAAAACAGCCGCTCCGGTGCTCGCATCGTTAAGGCTAAAGCTCCTCTGGCTGAAATGTTCGGTTATGTTACCGCTCTTCGTACCATCACCAGCGGTCGCGCCACTTCTACTATGTCGTTCAGCCACTATGCCGAGGTCAGCACTTCGATCGCTCGAAATGTGCTCACCGAAGTCCAAGGCCGCGTAGATCTCTTGAAGTAATCATCTCTATCATATCCGAAGCCCCCTCCGGGGGGCTCCGGTCTCAACGATCTTATTTTCGCTTCTAAGTCAAACCAAAAATATGAGCCAAAAAATCAGAATTAAACTCAAATCTTACGATCACAATCTCGTAGATAAGTCTGCCGAGAAGATCGTCAAGACAGTGAAGTCGACAGGCGCTGATGTTAAGGGGCCTATTCCATTGCCTACTCACAAGCGCATCTTTACTGTCAACCGCTCGACTTTCGTCAACAAGAAAAGCCGCGAGCAGTTCCAACTCTCTTCATTCCAGCGCCTTATCGATATCGATAACAGCACAGCCAAGACTGTAGACGCTCTTATGAAGCTCGAACTCCCCTCAGGCGTTGACGTTTCGATCAAAGTCTAATGTGTAAAGAACTAACTTTTTAACCGTAAACAACCACAAATAGTTTAAAGAAATGCCAGGATTATTAGGAAAGAAAATCGGAATGACATCCGTTTTCAGTGCCGACGGAAAAAATATTCCGTGCACTGTTATCGAAGTAGGTCCTTGTGTGGTTACGCAAATCAAAACTGTTGAGAAGGATGGCTATAGCGCTGTTCAGGTAGGTTTCCAGGAAGCTAAGGAGAAACATACCACCAAGCCTATGGCAGGTCACTTCGCTAAAGCAGGCGTGGCTCCTCAAAGACACTTGGCCGAGTTCAAATCGTTCGAGACTATACCTGCCTTGGGCGATACGCTGACTGTGGATCTTTTCCAAGAGGGCTCTTTCGTCGACGTTGTCGGCACCTCTAAGGGTAAAGGCTTCCAAGGCGTCGTTAAGCGCCACGGTTTCGGCGGCGTAGGCCAGTCAACTCACGGTCAGCACAACCGCCTTCGTGCCCCCGGTTCTATCGGTGCTTGTTCTTACCCCGCTAAGGTCTTCAAAGGCCTCCGCATGGCCGGACAAATGGGCAACGAACGCGTCACTGTCCAAAACCTCCAAGTGATCAAAGTGCTTCCCGAGCACAATTTGTTAATGATTAAGGGTTCCGTTCCCGGACCTAAAGGTTCAATACTTATAGTTGAGAAATAATGGAAGTAACAGTTTATAACATCAAAGGCGAAGATACCGGCCGCAAGGTTACCCTTAACGACGAAGTTTTCGCTCTCAATCTTGAAAACGAAGGTAACGCTGAGCACACCCTTTATCTCGACATTAAGCAGTATCTCGGCAACCAACGTCAGGGAACTCACAAGAGTAAAGAACGTAGCGAAGTTTCTTATTCGACCAAGAAAATGGGTCGTCAAAAAGGTGGTGGCGGCGCTCGCCGCGGTGACCTCAACTCTCCGGTGCTCTACCATGGTGGTCGAGTATTCGGTCCCCGTCCCCGCGATTATCGCACCAAACTCAATAAGAAGATGAAAGCTCTCGCTCGTAAGATCGCTCTCACTTCTCGCCTCAACGACAAGAAGATCATCGTGATCGAAAACTTTACCTTCGACAAGCCCAGCACTAAGCAGTTCGTCGATATCACCAAGAAGTTCGAACTCCAAAACAAGAAAACTCTCGTTGTGTTCGCTGCTCCCGACGACAATGTGCTCCTCTCTGTACGCAACATCCCCAACGCTATGCTCGCTCAGGCTCAGGACCTCAATGCGTACGCAGTGCTCAATAACGACGCAATGCTTCTCACTGAAGATAGTGTCGGCATCATTAACGATTTTAAATAAGGAGATATAACTGATGGATATTCAAATCAAACCAATCGTCACCGAAAAGGCTACAGCCTACAGCGAAAAGCAGAATTGCTACACTTTCGCCGTTTCTCCTGATGCCAACAAGTATCAGATCAAGGATATCGTGGAAAAACTCTACAATGTCCGCGTCGAGAAGGTTAACATCGCCAACTACGCAGGCAAGCGCGTGCAACGCTACACCAAGGGTGGTCTCATCCGCGGTCAGCACGCCGCTTTCAAAAAAGCCTACGTCACTGTGGCTGAAGGACAGAAGATTGACTATTATAGCAACATCTAATCAAAATGGCAGTAAGAAAATTTAAGCCCACTACGCCTGGGCAAAGACACAAAGTTATTGGTGTGTTCAAAGATCAAATCACTGCTTCCACACCAGAAAAATCTCTTACAGTCGGCAAACGTAGCACCGGTGGCCGTAACTCGTCAGGTCACCTCTCTACCCGCTATCGCGGCGGCGGCCATAAGAGAAAATTGCGTCTCATCGACTTCAAGAGAATCAACGATAACGTGCCCGCTAAGGTGATGTCGATCGAATACGATCCCAACCGCTCGGCTCGTATCGCACTCCTCTACTATACCGATGGTCAGAAAGCTTATATGATTGCTCCCCAAGGTCTCCAAGTTGGCCAGACTGTGGTTAGCGGTCCCGATGTAGCTCCCGAGGTCGGAAATTGCCTCCCCCTCGCCAACATCCCCGTCGGTACCTTGATCCATTGTATCGAACTTCGTCCCGGTCAGGGCGCCAGCATGGCCCGCTCTGCCGGCTCGTTCGCTCAACTTACCTCGCGCGAAGGTGATTACGCGATTATCAAATTACCTTCAGGAGAAACTCGCAAGGTGCTCCTCTCTTGCCGCGCCACTGTCGGCGTTGTCGGTAACTCCGACCATGCCCTCGAAAGCAGCGGTAAAGCCGGCCGCTCTCGCTGGCTCGGTCGTCGCCCCCACAACCGTGGTGTCGTTATGAACCCTGTCGATCACCCCATGGGTGGTGGTGAAGGTCGCCAGTCAGGTGGTCATCCCCGCTCTCGTACAGGCCTCTACGCTAAGGGCTTGAAGACTCGCTCTCCCAAGAAGCACTCTTCGAAGTATATCATTGAAAGAAGGAAAAAATAATTTGATTAATCTAAACAAGTATGAGCAGATCGCTTAAAAAAGGACCCTTTATTTCTGTAAAACTCGAGAAAAAGGTCGCCGCCATGGAAGAAAGCGGGAAGAAGAGCGTCATCAAAACATGGAGCCGTGCATCCATGATCTCGCCCGACTTCGTTGGACATACTTTTGCTGTCCACAACGGCAATAAGTTCATCCCCGTTTATGTCACCGAAAATATGGTCGGTCATAAACTCGGTGAGTTTGCCCCCACCCGCACTTTCCGCGGTCATGCCGGCAATAAAAAGAAATAATGGTCACCATCATTAATTCACGTTTATAATAGCATTTAAATACAATGGGTTTAAGAAAAAGACAAGCAGCCGAAGCTTTGAAGGCAGCGAAGAAAAACGAGTATGGTGCTCGCCTTCGCAATGTGCCCTCTTCGCCCCGCAAGATGCGCTATGTCGTTGACATGATCCGCGGCGTAGAAGTGTTCAAAGCCCTCGGTATATTGAAGTTCTCTAACAAGGAAGCAGCTCGCAAGGTCGAAAAACTCCTCCGCTCTGCTATCGCCAACTGGGAACAAAAAAATGAGAGCAAAGCCGAAGCCGGCCAGCTCTATGTTAAAACCGTGTTCGTCGACGCAGCTCCGATGCTCAAACGTATGCGCCCCGCTCCTCAAGGTCGCGGCTACCGCATCCGCAAGCGCTCAAACCACGTCACTATCCTGATCGATACTATCAATAATAACGACTAAGCAAGATGGGACAGAAAGTTAATCCAATTAGCAACCGCCTGGGTGTCATCCGCGGATGGGACTCTAACTGGTATGGCGGCAAAAAATACGGCAAAACCCTCCTCGAGGACTCTAAAATCCGTAAATATCTCCGCACTCGTCTTGCCAATGCAAGCGTTTCAAAGATCATCATCGAACGTACACTCAAGATGGCTACTATCACCATCGCTACCTCTCGACCCGGTATGATCATCGGTAAGGGTGGTAAGGATGTTGACGCCCTCAAAGAGGAACTCAAGAAAGTGACCGATAAGGATATTCAAATCAATATCCACGAAATCAAGCGCCCCGAACTCGACGCTGAAATCGTAGCTGCCAACATCGCTCGCCAGATCGAAAACAAGGTGGCTTATCGTCGCGCTGTAAAAATGGCTGTCGCCAGCACTATGAGAATGGGCGCCGAGGGCGTGAAGGTGCAAGTCAGCGGTCGCCTCAACGGCGCCGAAATGGCTCGCTCCGAAATGTTCAAGGAGGGCCGTACTCCTCTCCATACTCTCCGCGCTGATATCGACTATGCCCTCGTTGAGGCGCATACCAAAGTCGGTGTCGTTGGCGTTAAAGTCTGGATCTGCCGTGGCGAAATCTATGGCAAGAAGGAACTCACTCCTACTTACGTAGCAGGCCAGAAAGAACCCGGACGCCCCCAAAACGGCGGCCGTAAGGGTGGTTTCCGTAATAAAAAGAATAACAACCGTTAATTACAGCTCGTAGAATATGTTACAACCTAAGAAAACAAGATTCCGCCGTTCGCAGAAAGGCCGCATGAAAGGTGAGGCCCAGAGAGGCAACCAGCTGGCTTTCGGTTCGTTCGGTATCAAAACTCTCGATTCCAAGTGGATCACCGGCCGCCAGATCGAAGCTGCCCGTGTCGCTGTAACTCGTTACATGCAACGTCAAGGTCAAATCTGGATCCGTATATTCCCCGACAAACCTATCACTAAGAAGCCTGCCGAAGTCCGTATGGGTAAAGGTAAAGGTAACCCCGAAGGTTTCGTCGCTCCTGTGACTCCCGGCCGTATCCTCATCGAGGTGGATGGCGTGCCCTACGATGTGGCTAAAGAGGCTCTCCGCCTTGCCGCTCAAAAGCTCCCCGTCCTCACCAAGTTTGTGGTTCGCCGCGACTATGATCCTACTCAGAACATCTAAAAATTCTAAATCTCTGAAAAAATTATAGTGATTTTTGAAAATTTTTTTCGATCTTACACAATAATTAGGGAATTTTTCGGTTACACATACGGGAGGCATTCGTAATGTGCCTCCCGCATGGGGCCGAATTAGGCCCATTTCGTGTATGTTGAAAGATCATTTTTCTGATCACTTTAACTAATTTTTAATAAATGAAAAAGGAAGAAATCAAGGAATTAAGCATTCAAGAGTTGCGCGCCCAAATAGAGGTCGCAGAGAAGGCTTATCGTGAATTGAAAGTAGCGCACGCGATTACTCCCTCGGACAATCCCGCCAAGATCACCGCTGATCGTCGCGATATCGCCCGTCTGAAGACTGTGTTGCGCCAAAAGGAAATCGCTGCCCTGCAGGAGGTTTCCAAGTAATTAACACCCTAAATCTTATCAGAAAGAAATGGAAGAAATCAAAAGAAATCTGAGAAAAGAGAGAATCGGGGTTGTTTCCAGCAACAAGTGCGATAAAACCATCACGGTCGAAATCAAATGGAAGGAGAAACACCCGATTTACGGTAAATTTGTGAATAAGACTAAGAAGTATCACGCTCACGACGAAAATAATGAGTGCTCCGTCGGTGATACAGTGCGTCTCATGGAGACTCGTCCCCTGAGCAAAACCAAGAGATGGAGACTCGTAGAAATCATCGAAAAAGTTAAGTAATCATGATACAGACAGAATCACGTTTAACAGTTGCCGACAACTCCGGTGCTAAGGAAGTCCTCTGCATCCACGTGCTCGGCGGTACCGGCCGTCGCTACGCCGGCGTCGGTGATATCATCGTCGTAACAGTCAAAAGCACTATACCCTCTTCTGAAGTGAAGAAAGGAACCGTCTCTAAGGCCGTAGTCGTTCGTACTAAAAAGGAAATCCGCCGCCCAGATGGCAGCTATATCCGTTTCGACGACAACGCTTGCGTGCTCCTTAATAACGCCGGCGAAATCCGCGGCACCCGTATCTTCGGACCAGTGGCTCGCGAACTCCGCGCCACTAACATGAAGATCGTGTCGCTCGCCCCCGAAGTGCTCTAATCAACTTTTTTATCATCTTAGACTAATCTTATTTACAATGGCAAAATTGCATATTAAGAAAGGAGATACCGTCTACGTCAACGCCGGCGACGACAAAGGCAAGACCGGACGTGTCCTCGAAGTGCTGGTTAAAAAGAACCGCGCCATAGTCGAGGGTATCAATTTCGTCTCCAAAAGCACAAAGCCCTCTGCAAAACATCCCCAAGGTGGTATCATCAAGATCGAGGCACCGGTGCATATTTCTAACCTTAATGTGGTGGACCCTAAATCAGGTAAACCCACCCGTATCGGCCGCCGTCTTAACGAAAACGGCAAGTCTGTACGTTACGCTAAAAAATCAGGAGAGGAGATCAAATAATGGCAGAAACTACACTCTCAAAAGTATATAAGGAGAAAATCGTAGCCGAACTCACCAAAGAGTTCAACTACACTACTCCCATGCAGGTCCCCCGCCTGACTAAAATCGTGATTAATCAAGGTCTCGGTAGCGCTACTCAAGATAAGAAGGTCATCGAAACCGCTATCAATGAGATTACAGCTATTACAGGTCAGAAGGCTGTCCCCACTCTCTCTCGTAAGGACATCTCTAACTTCAAGCTCCGTAAGAAAATGCCTATCGGCGTTATGGTGACTCTCCGCCGTGAGAGAATGTATGAGTTCCTCGAACGTCTCGTACGTGTGGCTCTACCCCGTATCCGCGACTTCAAGGGTATCAACTCTAAGCTCGACGGCCGCGGCAACTATACCCTCGGCATCACTGAGCAAATCATCTTCCCCGAGATCAATATCGACAATGTCCCCAAGCTCCAAGGTATGAACATCACTTTCGTGACTACTGCCAACACTGACGAAGAGGGCTTCGCATTGCTCAAAAAGTTCGGATTACCGTTTAAACACGAAAATTAATCATTATGGCAAAAGAATCAATGAAAGCCCGTGAGGTGAAGCGCCAAAAACTCGTGGCTAAATTTGCTGCTAAAAAGGCCGCTCTCAAGAAAGCCGCACTCGCTGACGCTGATGGCAATATCGACTACGAAGCACTTACCAAGCTCCAGAAGCTCCCCAAGAACGCTTCGTGTGTTCGTCTCCACAACCGCTGCGAAATCACCGGCCGCCCCAAGGGTTATATGCGCCAATTCGGCATCTCAAGAATACAATTCCGCGAGATGGCCTCGGCAGGCCTGATTCCCGGTGTCAAAAAAGCCAGTTGGTGATCTTATATCACCGACTGCCTTTCTGACTCCGAGCAGTCCCTCAGAGAGCCCCTGTGACTCTCCACCATCTTTTTTCACTCGATATCTATAGTGAGTTTTAAATATTGTTCAGTACTTCTGAATCAATTTAATCAATTCAAACAAATGACAGATCCAATTGCAGATTATCTGACAAGACTTAGGAATGCTATCATGGCCGGCCACCGCGTCGTGGAGGTTCCAACGTCGAAAATGAAAAGGGAAATCACCAAGATCCTTTTCGATCAGGGCTACATCCTCAACTACAAGTTCGTGGAAAACGAAGGCCCTAAAGGCACTATCAAGATTGCCTTAAAGTATGATCCGGTTGACAAGGTGTGTGCTATCAAGAATTTGCACCGCATCTCTCGTCCCGGTTTGCGCCAGTACACCGGCTATAAGGACATGCCCCGCGTGCTCAACGGTCTCGGCATCGCAATCCTCTCTACTTCTCAGGGTGTGATGACCAACAAAGAGGCTAAAGAACGCAAGATCGGAGGCGAAGTATTGTGTTACGTTTATTAATAGGAGGAAGGTATTATGTCAAGAATAGGTAAATTACCCATCGCTATACCTGCCGGCGTAACTGTACAGGTTAAGGACAACGTCGTTTCCGTTAAAGGTCCTAAAGGTGAACTCTCTCAGGAAATCAATCCCGATATCAACGTTGCTATCGAAGATGGCCATGTTGTCGTAACTCGCCCCGATGACGAGCGTCAACATCGCGCTATGCATGGTCTCTACCGTGCCCTTATCCACAATATGGTAGTCGGTGTTTCCACAGGCTATAAGAAGGAACTCGAACTCGTCGGCGTCGGCTATCGTGCCACTTCCAACGGTCAGGTCCTCGAACTTGCACTCGGTTACTCTCACGCTATCTATATCAAACTCCCCAAGGAGGTTAAGGTCGAAGCTAAAACCGAACGTAACAAGAACCCGCTCATCATCGTCGAAAGCAGCGACAAGCAGCTCCTCGGCCAGGTATGCGCAAAAATCCGTTCGCTCCGCAAGCCTGAACCTTACAAGGGCAAGGGTATTAAGTTTGTCGGCGAAGTTATCCGCCGCAAGTCTGGTAAGTCGGCTAACGCCAAATAAAAATTAGCATAATTATGGTATCTAAGATAGCAAGAAGAAATAAAATCAAAACCCGCATCCGCGGTAAAATCTCCGGTACACCTCAGCGCCCCCGTATGAGCGTCTTCCGCTCTAACAAGGCTATCTACGTTCAGGTGATCGACGACCTCGCAGGCAATACTCTCGTTGCCGCATCTTCCAAGGGTCTCGATGGAGGTAATAAAGTTGAAATCGCCGCCAAGGTTGGCGAGGAAATCGCTAAAAAAGCCGTTGAAAAAGGTATCACTGAAGTCGTTTTCGACCGTAACGGGTATCTCTATCACGGACGTGTTAAATCATTGGCCGACGCAGCCCGCAAGGGTGGTCTTAAATTTTAATAAGCATCATGGCAAAGAACAACAAAGTAAAGACTACGAATGATCTTGAACTCCAAGATCGCCTTGTGGCTATCAACCGCGTTACTAAGGTAACTAAGGGTGGACGTGCTTTCAGCTTTGCTGCTATCGTCGTCGTTGGTAATGGCGATGGTATCATCGGCTGGGGCCTCGGCAAGGCTAATGAAGTCACCGCAGCTATCGCTAAAGGTGTTGAAACTGCTAAGAAAAATCTTATCAAAGTCCCCGTGCACAACGGCACTATCCCTCACGAAGTGTCCGCTAAGTTCGGCGGTTCTCGTATCTTCCTTAAGCCCGCTTCCGAAGGTACCGGCGTGAAGGCCGGTGGCGCTATGCGTGCAGTGCTCGAAAGCATCGGCGTTAAGGACGTGCTCGCTAAGTCTAAAGGATCTTCCAACCCCCATAACCTCGTGAAGGCTACTATCGCTGCTCTCGATGAGCTCCGTAGCCCGGCTATGGTCGCTCAAAACCGTGGCATTAGCGTAGAAAAAGTGTTTAACGGTAAATAAGATTTATCATGGCTAAGATTCAAATCACTCAAATTAAAAGCCGTATCAACGCCCCGAAAGTCCAAAAGGCTACTCTCGATGCGCTCGGCATTCACAAAATGAACCATTCCGTAGTCAAGGAGGATACTCCCGACATCCTCGGCATGGTCAAGAGAGTTCACCATTTAGTGAAAGTGACTAAACTCTAAAGATTCAAACACAATGGAATTACATAATCTAAAACCTGCCGTTGGCAGCAACAAGAAATGCAAGAGAATCGGCCGTGGCACCGGCTCCGGTTATGGCGGTACTTCTACTCGTGGTCACAAGGGTGCCAAGTCTCGCTCCGGCTATTCTCACAAGATCGGCTTCGAAGGCGGTCAGATGCCTCTCCAACGTCGTGTCCCCAAGTTCGGTTTCAAGAACCTCAACCGTGTCGAGTATAAGGCCATCAACCTCGATGCCCTCGAATTGCTCGCCGCTAATGGCGTTACCAAGATCTCTGTCGAGGTCCTCCGTCAGGCCGGACTCGTCTCTAAAAATGCTTTGGTTAAGATCCTCGGTAATGGCGCCATCAGCCACGCCGTTGAGGTCGAAGCCAACGCTTTCTCCAAATCCGCTGAAGCTGCTATCACAGCTGCCGGTGGCTCTGTAGTTAAAAAATAAACTATCATATAATGGGATTTATTAAAACAATCAAAAATATCTGGAGCGTCGAAGATCTCCGCAAACGCATCGGCATCACGCTGCTGCTCGTGATCATCTATCGCTTCGGATGTTATGTAGTCCTGCCGGGAATCAACCCCGAGGCTCTGCAAGCCATGAAGAATTTTACTTCCGACGGCCTTATGCAGCTCCTTGATATGTTCTCGGGTGGCGCATTCTCGCAAGCCTCTATCTTCGCTCTCGGTATCATGCCCTACATTACTGCTTCCATCGTGATTCAGCTCCTCGGCATGGTTCTCCCTGCATTCCAAAAAATGCAACGCGAAGGTGAAAGTGGCAGAATGAAGCTCAATCAGTATACTCGTTATCTCACCGTTATCATCCTCGTGCTTCAAGGTCCCGCTTATCTGATGAACTTGAAGTATCAGATTCAGGCTGCCGGTGGTCATGTCGAGTTGGGATTCTGGACTATCGCTTTCATGACTATTGTTTTAGCTGCCGGCTCTATGTTCATCATGTGGCTCGGTGAGCGTATCGACCAAAAGGGTGTCGGCAACGGTATCTCGTTCATCATCCTTATCGGTATCATCGCTCGTCTCCCCGAAGCCTTCGTTCAAGAGTTCACCGGCCGCTTTATGAACTCCCAAGATGGTGGTCTCGTTCTGTTCCTCGTCGAAATCCTTATCCTCCTGGCTGTCATCGCCGGCGCTGTGCTCCTCGTGCAGGGTACTCGCAACGTGCCTGTGCAATATGCCAAGAAGGTAGTCGGCAACAAGCAATATGGTGGCGCTCGCCAGTTCATCCCCCTCAAGGTGAATGCAGCCGGCGTTATGCCTATCATATTCGCCCAAGCCATTATGTTTATCCCTATCACTCTGATCGGGTTTAAGCAGACTCAGACCGGTTTCTTCGGCGCTCTGACAGATATGTATGGGTTCTGGTATAATTTCATCTATTTCTTGATGATTGTTGCCTTTACCTATTTCTATACCGCCATCACCGTTCGTCCTGCTCAGATGGCAGAGGATATGAAACGCAACAACGGCTTTATCCCCGGCATCAAGCCCGGCAAGCCCACTGTCGACTATCTCGACTCTATTATGTCGCGTATCACTCTCCCCGGTTCGATCTTCCTCGGTATCGTCGCTATCCTCCCCGCTATCGCCCATGTATGCGGTCTGAACCGTAGCTTCGCCTCTTTCTTCGGCGGAACTTCTCTGCTCATCCTCGTCGGTGTCATCCTCGACACCCTTCGCATCGTCGAAGGTCATCTTATCATGCATAAGTATGACGGCTTGATGAAACATGGTCGCATCAAGGGTCGCTCTTCGGGCGGCGCATTCTAATGTGTAATGTCTCTGTAGTAAGATGATTTTTATTAAGACCCCTGAAGAGATTGCCAAAGTGCGTGAGGCTTGTCAACTGACCAGCCGCACACTTGCCGAGGTGGCGAAATGGATCGCCCCCGGCGTGACAACTCTCAAACTCGATACTATCGCAAGAGAGTTTATCCTCGACAACGGGGGTAAACCCGCTTGCCTTGGTTATCACGGTTTCCCCGGAACTCTCTGTATCGAAGTGAATGAAACTGTGGTCCATGGATTCCCCTCCGATTACGCCCTCCGCGATGGAGATATCATCGGCACTGACTGCGTGGTCGAACTCAATGGATTCCACGGCGACAGCTGCTTTACATTCACTGTCGGAGAGGTCGATCCCAAGACTCTCGATCTCCTCAAGGTGACTCGCGAGTCACTCTACAAGGGAATCGCTGCTGCAAAGCCGGGAAAACGTATCGGCGATATCTCCAATGCCGTCCAAACTTATTGCGAACATCATGGTTATAACGTGGTTCGCGAGATGTGTGGACATGGCATCGGCAAGTCTATGCACGAAGATCCCGAAGTGCCTAACTATGGACGTAGAGGCATCGGCCCGGTATTAAAACCAGGTATGTGCATCGCCATCGAGCCTATGATCAACCTCGGCAGCAAGAACATTGTCATCGAAAGAAATGGTTGGGAATGTCGCACTCGCGATCGCAAGCCCTCCGCTCACTTCGAACACACTGTGGTCATCACCGATGATATGCCCGAGATTCTCACCTCGTTCGATGAGATCGACCAAATCATCAGCTCAAAGTCTTAAACAAAAATCATCACCAGCTTAACAACTCCACATTATTATGGCCAAACAAAGCGCAATAGAACAGGATGGTGTAATTCTCGAAGCATTGTCCAATGCAATGTTCAAAGTGCAACTCGAGAATGGACACGAGATCACTGCCCATATCTCCGGCAAGATGAGAATGCACTATATTAAGATCCTCCCCGGCGACAAGGTCAAGGTCGAAATGAGCCCTTACGACCTCAGCAAAGGAAGGATTTCATTCAGATACAAATAAAAATAAAACCCGATATGAAAGTTAGAGCATCAGTTAAAAAGCGTACTCCCGACAGCAAGATCGTTCGCCGTAAGGGAAGATTATACGTTATCAACAAGAAAAATCCAAAACTTAAACAACGTCAAGGATAATTTTATTACCTTTGCACAAAATATCTAAATAGCAATATGGCAGTAAGAATTGTCGGCGTAGATTTGCCGCAAAATAAAAGAGGAGAGGTTGCGTTGACCTATATCTTCGGAATAGGCCGCAGTGCCTCTAAGACCATTCTCGACAAAGCGGGCGTGGACTACGACATCAAAGTGAAAGACTGGACCGATGCACAGGCAGCTGCCGTGCGCGAAGTAATCCAGCGTGAATATAAAGTGGAGGGTGATCTCCGCACTGAGATCCAACTCAACATCAAGCGCCTCATGGATATCGGTTGCTACCGTGGTATCCGTCACCGTCTCGGCCTACCCGTACGCGGTCAGAGCACTAAGAACAACGCTCGTACTCGCAAGGGCCGTAAGAAAACAGTCGCTAACAAGAAGAAAGCTACTAAATAATCTATTTAAAGTATGGCAAAAAAGACAGTCGCAGCTAAGAAGAGAAATGTCAAAGTTGGCGCAGCTGGCCAGCTCCATGTGCATAGCTCTTTCAACAACATCATCGTGTGTCTCGCCAACGAAGAGGGTCAAGTTATCTCTTGGTCGTCTGCTGGCAAAATGGGCTTCAGAGGCTCTAAGAAGAACACTCCTTACGCAGCCCAAATGGCAGCGCAAGATTGCGCTAAGGTCGCTTTCGACCTCGGCCTTCGTAAGGTAAAAGCTTACGTTAAGGGTCCCGGCAACGGTCGCGAGGCCGCTATCCGTTTCGTGCACCAAAGTGGTATCGAAGTAACTGAAATCATCGACGTTACTCCACTCCCCCACAATGGTTGTCGTCCTCCCAAGAGAAGAAGAGTCTAATCGAAAATTATTAACGTTTCACTCAGATTATTCTGATTCAATCCCCACAGCCCTGCTCTGAATGCGAATTGACTGTCATACTATCTTTCTCTCGACGGTCGCGGCTGCGCTAAGGAGCTCCGCTCAAGGATGAGCTAAATTGTAAACATAATGGCAAGATACACAGGTCCTAAAACTAAAATCGCGCGCAAGTTTGGCGAGCCCATCTATGGTGAGGATAAAATCTTCGCAAGAAGAAACTTCCCCCCGGGTCAGCATGGTCAAAACCGCAGAAAGAAAACTTCCGAGTATGGAACTCAGTTGCGCGAAAAACAAAAAGCTAAGTACACTTACGGTGTGCTCGAACGTCAGTTCCGCAACCTCTTCGAGAAGGCTGAGCGCACTAAAGGTATTACCGGTGAGGTGCTTCTCCAGCTCCTCGAAAGCCGCCTCGATAACGTCGTTTATCGCCTCGGCTTGGCTCCCACTCGCCCCGCCGCTCGCCAGATCGTGCTCCATAAGCATATCTGCGTTAATGGTAAGTGCGTGAATATCCCCTCTTACAGAGTTATGCCCGGTGATGTCGTTACCGTTCGCGAAAAATCCAAGTCGCTCGAAGTGATTGCCGACTCTGTTGCCGGTTTCAACCACAGCAAGTACCCCTGGATCGAATGGGACGAGTCTATCAAGGGTGGTAAGTTCCTCCACCTCCCTCAGCGCGAGGATATCCCCGAGACCATCAAGGAGCAACTCATCGTCGAGCTCTATTCTAAATAATAATACCTAAGATTCCCATGCCTATTTTAGCATTTCAAAAACCCGATAAGGTCATCATGCTCGAGGACAACAATTCGTTCGCTAAGTTCGAATTCCGTCCCCTCGAACCCGGTTATGGCCAGACAATCGGTAATGCACTCAGACGCATCCTGCTCTCTTCACTGGGTGGCTTTGCTATTAACTCCATCCGTATCAACGGTGTGGCTCATGAATTGGATACTATCCCCGGAGTTAAGGAGGATGTAACTAACATCATCCTTAACCTCAAGCAAATCCGATTCAAACAACTCACCGAGGATCATCTCGAAGAGTCCGCTATCGTTAAGGTAGAGGGTACGGAGGTCTTTACGGCTGGTGACTTAGGTAAGGTGCTCTCCGGTTTCCAGGTACTTAACCCCGAACTCGAGATTTGCCACCTCGACCCCGCTTTCGGTTTCGAGATGGAATATTCTATCAATAAAGGTCGCGGTTGGGTTCCCGCTGACGAAAATAGAGAACTCCTTTCCCAAGCCGGTGTTAGCGCCGACACTATCGCTATCGACTCTATCTACACTCCTATCAAGAATGTTAGATATGCCGTCGAAAACTTCCGTGTCGAGCAAAAAACCGACTACGAAAAGCTCATTATTGAGGTTACTACCGATGGCTCTATCCTCCCCAAGGATGCCCTCCAAGAGGCAGCCAAAATTCTTATCCAGCATTTCATGATGTTCAGCGATGAGAAGATTGCACTCGAGATCCCCAAAGAGGATGCTTCCGAAGAATTTGATGAGGAAGTGCTCCACATGCGTCAACTCCTCAAGCAGAAACTCTCTGACATGGACCTCTCTGTCCGTGCCCTCAACTGCTTGAAGAGCGCCGAAGTGGAAACTCTCGCCGAACTCGTCGTGTTCAATAAGAATGATCTGCTTAAGTTCCGCAACTTTGGTAAGAAGTCACTCTCCGAACTCGATGACCTCCTCGAAAAACTCAATCTTTCCTTCGGAATGGATATTTCTAAATATAAATTAGATAAAGAATAATTCGCACAATGAGACATAATAAAAAATTCAATCATCTTAGCCGCAAGAAGGGTCATCGCGACGCCCTCTTGGCTAACTTGACTATCTCTCTTATCGAGCATAAGAGAATCTTTACCACCTTGGCTAAGGCTAAAGCGTTGCGCGTTTATTGCGAGCCCATCATCACTCGCTGCAAGAAGGATGATATGCTCAATCGCCGCGTTGTCTTCTCTTATCTCCAGAACAAGGAGGCTGTCAAGGAACTCTTCGGCACTATCGCCGACAAGGTGGCTGACCGCCCCGGTGGTTATCTCCGTATCATCAAGACAGGCAACCGCCTCGGTGACAACGCTGAGATGGCTATGATCGAGTTCGTTGACTTCAACGAGGCTGCTCTCGCTTCTGACGAGCCCAAGAAGAAGACTCGCCGCACTCGCCGCTCCAAGAAGTCTGCCCCCAAGGCTGAAGCTCCCGCTGTCGAAGCTGCTGAGGCTTCTGAAGCTACTGAGGCACCCGCTGCTGAGTAATCCTATTCGGATATCGTATATTAAAAAGAAGAGCTTACGACACCGTCGTAAGCTCTTCTTTTTGCTCTATACCACACATACTCATTATGCCATCTTTCCCCTTATTTGGCCTCTATTATCCCTCTTTGGAGATATGATCGCATCGTAGGTTCGACATATAGTCGAAGAGGTTCTCTTCGGCTTCCAATTCCATCTTCTTGCGCAGTCGATTGCGTGCTGATTCGACACTCCTTACCTCGCGATAGGTCATCGTAGCGATATCTTTTGTGCTCAATCCCATCGATATCAAGGCGCAGAGGCGTCGATCTTTTGCCGTCAATCCGGGATGCATCGAATCCAATCGACTATAGAACGAGGGATGTACCTTCTCAAAGTAATATTGAAATTCCTCCCATTGTGAGTTCGACTTTAGTCCTGTTATTTGAGCCAACAATGTCCGAAGTCTCTCTTGCATGGCTTTGTCGCGTGGCGATACCTCCAAGAGTAGTTTCTTGATCTCGGTCGAGACCTCTTCCAGCTGCTCATTCTTCGTGATGCGCTCCAATGTGATGCTTGCCAGCTTCTGCATGTGGTCGTCGAGGTCTTCTTTCATGCGTGCATGCTCTTCTTTTTGCTCTATTAGTTGCTGCTCTTGCTGCCCCGCATATTCGGCAAGTGACTCGGCACGCGATGTTATCTTACGCTTCCACGTCAAGGCTAAGTTGACCAATAAGACTATCAATATCACCGACAGAAGTCCGATGGCTATCATCAATATTATAGTCTTGCGCTCGCTCTCTTCCCGTTTTGCCTTATCCTCTTCACGCTCGATATCATATATGTTGTTCGCCTGCTCAAGTCGGATCGAGTTCTCCCGCTTATTGATCGAGTCGAGGATCGAGTTGATTTGTCGCTCGATATGGTATGCCTCTGTTGTATTACCCGCCGAGGCAAGCAACTCACTCTTCTTCTCCAGGAACTTTATCTGCGAATGTAGCATATTACCCGTAGATGCTATCCTCTCTGCCTCTTGCTCATAGCGTTGCATCATCTCGACATTACCCGCTTTGCCATAATATACCATCAGCTCGATACATGCCTCCATATACTCCGCTCGGCTGTTCTCTCCCTTCAGGTGGTTGTAGGCATTGTTGAGATAGGCGAGTCCCAATTCATTCTCTCCCTTCATGATGTGTAGCCTCCCGATCATGGTGTGCATCTTGTAATACTCCTTGGTCTGGCTCTTCTCATTCAGGTTCTGGATTGATTTGAGAGTGTAGTCGATGGCATCGTCGATCTTATTCTCCATCGCCGAAAGCTCGGCAAGGTTGGCATATACGATATAGAGCAACTCTTTGTTCTGCTCCTTCTGCGCCTGGATAAGTGTCTCATTATAATATTTGCGTGCCTCGGCTATTTTGCCATCATTCTTATAGATCTCTCCGATGTTGTTGAGGAAGTCTGCTCGATAGCCACCCTTGATGGCATTATCGTCAATGCGCAGGCCTCGATTGTAATAGTCCTGACTTAGCGAATTTAGTCCCACTTCGTTGGTGGCTGCTCCCAATAGTAGCAGACAGAGGGTACTGAATTTCTTACCCTCATCCGAGTTGTCGGGATTCTTATCCATCATCGCCAAGCAATTCTTCAGATAGTCGTATGCCACCAGCTGATCACCTTTGCGAAACATGTGCTGGGCGAATTTCCTCATCTTCGTGTATGACAATGAGTCCGACACCGACATATCCTCTTCTGTGACGGTATATGCCTTCTCCGGATTCTCTTTCGAGTATTTGGCGGCAAATTCGATGGTATATTTACCCATCTCAACGCATGTGCCGTTCCGACCGTCGTCTGCTGCCGCTGTGATATATATGATTAGTGCTATGGAGATCGCAGCTATCGCTGCCGTGATGATATATATGAGGTTCTTGCGAGTTAGATGCATGGATTGGTCGATTCTTATTGTTCTGCTACAAAATTAATACTTTCATTTTTACTAATCAAATTTTTTCGAAATTCTTCGTAGATTTTATAATTCATGTTTTCTAAAATATTTTTCCCTTTTGAGATGCTTCTTTTACCTCCCCATACATTCCCTTTTCATCCTCTTGGGGTATCTATGACTGATTTTTTGCCCTTGCTTTAGCAAATTTTATTGTTTTTGCCTGCAAAATAAAAATCTGTATATTAGGAGTATATGAAAAATGCCGTAGTGTTTTAGCATACGGCATTCGCTGTGGCGTAATAAAGTGATAGCACCAAATTTGCGCCTTTTACTTCCATTTCATATTTTTGCATCGTTCAAATTAGGACGCTATCCCGTCGGCTTGCCCGACACTCCTTTTTCTGATTCGATATGACTCAGATTCTCGGAGGATGAAGTCCTGTAATTGAGGTTCAATTTTGATTTCGATTCTCTGACATAGAATAGTTCTAAACAATGAGTAAATAGTTCTAAACCTTTTGATCATATACTGCTAAAAGATTTCTACTATATAGATAAATATATTTTTCATAGATTCTTAAATTCACCGGAGTTGTTGCCATGAATGGTAGCAACTCTGTTTTTTAAAGTATCGGCGAGATAAGGCGTATCACTGACTCTATGGAGCGTTGGATCAGCGGACGTCGATGCCAGGTGGTGTATGAGAGTTTGGTGCAGTGTGCCATATCTTGGAAGAAGATCTCGCGCATCTGTTTGTTGACATCTCGGTCATAGATGAAGAGGTTGCACTCGAAGTTGTTCTCAAAGCTTCGGAAGTCGAAGTTGGCTGATCCGGCTGTCACCAAGTTATCGTCGATCATCATCGCCTTGGCATGTAACATACCGGGATTGTAGAGATACACCTTGATGCCTGCTTTGAGACACTGTGTCACGTATGAGAATGAGGCATAACGCAGAAGTATGGAGTCGCTGCGGCGTGGAATCATGATTCTGACATCAATCTTCGAGAGTGCTGCCGCCTCAAGGGCATGCATCAGCGCATCGGTGGGCAGGAAGTAGGGGGTCTGCACATAGATGCATTTTGTGGCTGAGGAGATGGCTTTGAGATAGCATAGTGCTATATTGTCCCATTGAGAGGTGGGACCGCTGGTGACCAACTGCATCCCGACATCGCTCCTGATTGATGTCTCATTCAGCTTGGGAAAGTGCATCGGATATTTCTGGTTGCGGAAGTTCCAGTCCACCACATACGAGAAGAGGAGTGATTGCACTATATCCCCCTCGACGCGGAAGTGAGTGTCGCGCCACACCTTGCCGATATCACCCTTCACCACATAGCGGTCGGCGATGTTCATACCCCCGATATAGCCGATCTCTTCGTCGATGATCACGATCTTGCGGTGGTTGCGCCAGTTCACACGGTTAGCAAATTGTGGGAAGGTTACCTTGAAAAACGGGTGGGTCTCCACGCCACCTTCGCGCATCATGCGGAAGAATTTCTTGCTCGCGCTGAAACTCCCTACATGGTCGTAGATCACCTTGACATCGATTCCCTCTTTCGCTTTGCGTATAAGCAGCTCGGCGATGTCGTGCCCCAAGTTGTCGTCCATGAAGATGTAATATTGAAGATAGATCGAGCGCTTGGCATCGTTGAGGTCTTTCTTGAGTGAGGCAAATTTCTCTCGCCCCGTCGTGAAGATCTTGATCCGATTGTTCACCGTATAGAAGGAGGAGGAGATGTTGCGTGCCAGTTTCACCAAGTTGCGATCCGGACGCGAGAGATTGAGCGAGTTGAGATCAACAAGCTTCGGCGCCATATTGGTGATCATCTTCTGCTTGTTCATCCGTGAGATCATGTGCTGTCCTCGAAGACTGCGCCCGAAGAAGATGTAGAATACCAACCCGATACCCGGAAGGAAAATCAGGGCGATTACCCATGATATCGAGCGAATCGGATTGCGATTCTCTTTTAAGATTACGATGATACAGCTGGCGATGGTCACCACGTATATAAACATCCAAATCTGATATATCCACCAATTTATATTTGCCATAGTCTCTCTGTTTTAAGGTTTCTTTATCTTGTGTTCTCTGCCCTCTTTAGAGCAGTCTATTTTTCAGGATGCTGACGCAGGTATTCTTCGGCGGTGAATTTCAGCTCTTCATACCAGCTCTCGCCGAAGCGAGCTATCAGCGGCTCTTTGAGAAATTGGTATGCGCGAAGTCCCAATTTGCGTCCCAGCACTTCTGCCGGGCGGCATATCTTCCAGCGGTGGAGGTTCACCGCCGTAAATCCGTCATATTCTTTGAGTCTCACCGGGTATAGCCGGCATGAGATTGGCTTCACCATCTCGATTCTTCCCTCGCGATAGGCTCGCTCCAAGGCGCAGAGACATTTGCCTCCGGGGGCATAGCAAGTGAAGACGCAATCGCGGCCATCCACGATCTGGGTCACCAAGTCCCCTTCGCAGTCTACGTATGACACACCCTCCCGATCAATCATCTCCACGGCGCGGGGCAAAAGTTCTTCTTTGACTGCTTCCACCACCTCTTCTATACGTCGCGATTCCTCTTCCGTCACCGGCGCACCGGCGTCTCCCTCGATGCAACATGCACCAAGGCAGGCATCCAAGTCACAACAGAAATATCGCTCCACCAAATCGAGCGATACAAGAGTGTCTCTTATCTGTAACATTTCTTTCTTCTCTTTTCTTTTGGTTAGTTTTTACTTTGGTCCTTCTTTTCGACTGCCGATATTTATTGCATCTGTAATATTCGGTAACTTAACAGTCGGTCGGCACGTGCCCCCGGGGGCCGGAAGTATACCGCGATACCATATTCGTTGAGGGTCTCATATTTGTCTCCTTCGATGGTAGCCGTGGAGATTTCGCCGGTCTGTCGTGAGCGTGTAACATATTGATAGTTGTACGCCCCCTGCTTCAGAGGCACTTCCGCCACATATCCTCCGACGCGATAGTCGTAGGTCAGCTGATTCGCTTTGTCGAAGCGGTCGTGGGTAAATTCGCCATCCAAGTAGAGGTCGTAGGCAGGCAACTCGGGACATTCCAGCTGAAAGTGCACCGTGATGTAGTCTGCCCCGATATCGGAGTCGGTGGAGTTGTATTCATGCACCAAGAAGCGGCCATGCTGGGTCTGGTCGTAACTATAGCTTGCCGATTGACGAGGCTCGTCGACTTTGAGCCATACATGGTAGTTGCTCCCCATATAGCGTAGCGAATCTACCCATATCCCCGTGAAAGAGTTGCTCACCGATTCGAACCGCCGATATTCGTTGCTCGCCGCATACACCAAGTCGTTGAGATGCTCGTATATCAGCTTGTCACCCGAGATGCGAAATGGCGTCATGATGCGACGCTTGGTGGCTTCCCGATTGTTTTGGGTCACCTCTACGATGATGTCTTGGTAGGGGTTGAACTCGCCGAAACCTTGGCAGTCGATCTCAAATGCCAACTGCTGCCAGTAGGTGTTATGACCCATGTCGGTGCGAGATGTGACATTACCTTCGACCCAGACACTATTCTCGGTGACTTGAAAACGTGTCTGGAGCAGTGTCTCTTCCGGATTTTCGGGGTCGTAGACTTGCAGCAGGTAGTTGCCCGACCGGGTCATCTGCAGATCTTCGTTGGGAAATGAGATCAGATAGTTGACATAGTGAACGAAAGTAGCGGTCGAGTAGGCATAATCTTCGATGCGCACCGAGTTGAACCCATCCAAGTATTCCGACTCGATCAGTCGTGAGGGTTGCCAGTCGGCGTTGCAATGTATCAGCCTGTATTCCAAGTAACTTCGATCTTCGCCGATCTCATCAAACTTTACCAGAATGCGGTCGTTGGTGCCTATGCGGATCACCGGTGGCGACATGAAGTTATCTTCCACCTCCGTTTTCAGTGTGCGAAACCGGCTGTCGAAGATGCCGGTAGAGGTGTCCACCTCGCTCCGCAGGGTGAAGAACGTAGCCACCATCAGCATATATATCAAGAACGTTCGTCTCATAAATTACAATTCTAATTCCTATCTCCTATTTCCTATCTCCTATCTCCTAATTCTACCATTCTATCGGTGTCATGCCATGCTCGATCAGATAGCGGTTGGCTTGTGAGAAGTGACGGTTGCCGAAGAAGCCTCGGTGTGCCGATAGGGGAGAGGGGTGGGGCGAAGTCAGCACCAAGTGGCGGCTGCGATCCACCATCCCACCCTTGCGGATGGCATCCGATCCCCAGAGCAGAAAGACCAAATGATCTCTCCTTTGTGACAAAAAACGCACTGCCGCATCGGTGAAGATCTCCCAACCCATCCCGGCGTGTGACTTCGGCTGATGTTCCCGCACGGTGAGCGTCGCATTGAGCAGCAGAACACCCTGACGTGCCCAGCGCGATAAGTCCCCATCTGCGGGGATTGGTGCTCCCACATCATCATGCACCTCTTTCAGAATATTGCGCAGCGAAGGGGGAAACATTACCCCCGGATTCACCGAAAAACACAACCCGTTGGCTTGTCCCTCCCCATGATAGGGGTCTTGTCCGATGATCACCACCTTCGTCCGACTGAAGGGAGAAGCATCGAAGGCGGCAAAGATACGTCTCGCCGCCGGATAGATATGCTGACCCGGTGCGGAATACTCCGCCCGAATCCGGTCGGTCAGGGCCTTGAAATAGGGCTTCTCGAATTCCTCAGCCAAGACTTCTCCCCACTCCTTTTCGATGCGTACATTCATATTTTGCAACTTTTTTTATCCAATTTTCGCCAAATATAGTGATTATAATCGAAAAAAGCATTAAATTTGCACTCCAAATAGGCCTTTTGTGCATAATCTTCAATGATTAGACAAAAATAAGCCGTTATAGTTCAATGAACATTAAGTTCCCATAGTTCAATGGATAGAATATCGGATTCCGGTTCCGACGATTGGGGTTCGACTCCCCATGGGAATACGATGAGGGGATGTATCGCTTTGATACATCCCCTCTTTCTATTTTTACGGATTCTTTTTGTGGTCGCGCTCTTTTATTTTTCACGGGCGAGGATCAGCGCGGAGTAGGGGGGTAGAGTCATCTTGCCTCCCTTGGTGGCGCCAAGTTCGCCGGTGGGGGAGATCTTACCCTCTGCCACTACTATCTTCCAGTCTCCCTTCTTGATGTTGACTGTCTGTGCTTGATTTGCGCCGTTGAACACTACCTTGATCTCTTTCCAACTATCGCCGTTGGCATTGTTGAGCAGCGAGTAGGAGATCAGGTTGGGTGTCTTGGCGGAGTCGATCTTGTCAAATTTTAGGTTCTTCGCGATTTCGGCGGCGGTGGTCATGCGGAATGCCGGATGTGCCTTGCGCAGCGCTGTAAGTCCCTTGTAATATTCGAATTGGTCGTGATATTTCGCCTTGTTGCTCCAGTCGATGGCATTGATTGAGTCGGGACGATTGTAGGAATTGTGCACTCCTTTCTTGTCGCGGAACACCTCTTCGCCGGCAAACATAAAGGGTGTGCCCTGCGAAGTGAACACGATGGTCTGTGCCAACTTGGCGGCTGCCAACATCGATTCCTCACACTCTCCAGCCATCGAGAGTCGCAGTTTGTCAGTCAGACAGAGGTCGTCGTGGCAGGATACATAGTTCACCACCATCTCGGGGGAGTCGGCGTAGGCGAATTTGGAGTTGTTGCCCTTGCTATAGTCCACTTGAGGATGCTTCGTGGCCGCTACAATACCGATCTTTACCGTCTCTTCCTGTCCCGGTTTGCCGGTGGCAAAACCGCGGTCGGCAGCGTTGGTGTAATGTCCCTTCACGGCGTCACGAAGGTCGTCGGAGAAGACGGCGATATCCTTCATCTTGCTCACATTCTCCTTCAGTGCACGACGCTCCGGCTGCAAGGGGGAGTCGCCGGCTGTCCATCCCTCGCCATAGACGAAGAGTGAGGGGTCGATCTTCTTGAGCTCTGCCGCTACTTGAGTCATAGTCTCAGTGTCATGGATAGCCATCAGGTCGAAGCGGAAACCATCGATGTGATATTCCGTAGCCCAATATTTCACAGAATTGATGATATAGTTGCGCATCTGGGGGAGGTCGGATGCTGTCTCATTGTTACATCCCGAGGCGTCGGAGTATCTGCCGTCGTCCCAGTGACGATGGTAATAGCCGGGGGCGGTGAGCTCGAAGTTCGAGCCATCCTGCTCGGCAGTGTGATTGTAGACCACATCCATGATCACGCCGATGCCGGCATCATGGAGCGCCTTGACCATCCGCTTCATCTCCGAGATGCGTGAGGCGGGGTCTGACGGATTGGTCGAGTAGCCACCCTCGGGTGCGTTGTAGTTCTGAGGGTCATATCCCCAGTTATAGGTGTTCATCTGAAGGTTGGCTTCATCCACAGAGTTGTAGTCGTATGATGGAAGGATATGCACATGGGTTATACCCAGCTCTTTGAGGTGGTCGATACCGGTCTTATATCCTTGGGGTGAGGTTGTGCCCGGTTCGGTGAGTGCCAAGAATTTACCCTTGTTGGCGATGCCCGAAGTGGGGTGCATCGACACGTCGCGATGATGCATCTCGTAGATGATTACATCGCTGAAGTTTGCCACTTTCGGTCCCTTGTCTTCGCTCCATCCCTCCGGATTGGTCTTTGCCATGTCGATGATGGCGGCTCGTTTGCCATTCACACCGACTGCTTTCGCCCATACTCCCGGAGTCTCATCGAGCCACTTGCCGCCGCTCTTTACGCGGAAGGTATAGAACTTGCCATAGAGACACTCCGGCTTGCTTGCCACCCAAGTGCCGCTCTTCGCTTCGCGTGCCATCGCGATCGTCTCATAGGGCATCCCGGTGGCTCCATTAGTGTATAGGCGTAGTTCTACAGCCTCTGCCTTCGGACTCCACATCCGGAAGTGGGTGCCTCGGTTGTCGACGGTTAGTTCCAGATCGCTGCCGTTGTAGGTCGGCCAGTCGATGAATTGTGCATCATATTTGCTGTTGGTCTGTGCTTCGGCTTGCGTCGATATCCCGCATGCCAGCATGGCTGCTGCCATAAGAAGTTTTACTCTTGAGTTTAACATTAATTATTAGGTTTTGGGTTTATTTCGTTTCGTCAGGTAGTCTTTTGTCGATTTGACTAAGAGCGCGTTCCTTAAAATTTTTGGGGTCGTAGGGGCGGATATTTTTGAGCAG